>NZ_JBBGZQ010000004.1:0-329257 GCF_037572595.1 Chryseobacterium sp. MYb328
CGCCGAAACTGAGAAAAAGCGAGTAGCGAAAGCAGGTTCCCGGCTCATTATATATAATCACTATACTTCGAATAATTTTTTTATATTAGTATCAGGTATAACCTTAATTAAAAAAACGATGACAGATTATTTCGGCTTTTTTGTAAAATTGACTGTAATTTCTGTCATTATAGCAATCGCTACAATTATTTTTGTACCCTTTAAAAAATATAAAATAGCCAAGATATTATTGCTGATTTTTGCTGGTATTTTATTTATCATTGGTGCAGGAGGATGCTTTTTAATGACCATATCCAATGTAGGATCTTACAGGTATTAATATTTTCCCAATAAAAAACATTATTTTTGCACATCAGACATAAAAATTATGGCAAAGCAAGAAGATGTTTTCAAGAAAGTAATTTCTCACGCTAAAGAATATGGGTTTATTTTCCCTTCAAGTGAGATCTATGACGGTTTATCCGCTGTTTATGACTATGGACAGAACGGAGCTGAACTTAAAAATAATATCAAACAATACTGGTGGAAAGCTATGGTACAGCTTAACGAAAATATTGTAGGTATTGATTCGGCGATCCTTATGCACCCAACGACATGGAAGGCATCAGGCCACGTAGATGCTTTCAACGATCCATTGATTGATAATAAGGACTCTAAGAAACGTTTCAGAGCAGACGTTTTGGTGGAAGATTATTGTGCTAAAATTGAAGATAAAGAGAAAAAAGAAATTGAAAAAGCAGCGAAAAGATTCGGAGATGCTTTTGATAAGGCTCAGTTTGAGGCTACCAATCCAAAAATTTTGGAGTACAGAGCAAAAAGAGAGGCTATTCTTTCAAGATTGGCAAAATCTCTGGAAAATGAAGACCTTGCTGATGTAAAAGCTTTGATTGAAGAGCTTGAAATTGCTGATCCTGACACCGGTTCTAAAAACTGGACAGAAGTAAGACAGTTCAACTTAATGTTTGGAACTAAGCTTGGAGCTTCTGCAGACAGTGCTATGGATCTTTACTTGAGACCGGAAACGGCTCAGGGTATCTTTGTTAACTTTTTAAATGTACAAAAAACTTCACGCCATAGGCTTCCATTCGGTATTGCACAGATTGGTAAAGCGTTCAGAAATGAGATTGTTGCAAGACAGTTTATCTTCAGAATGCGTGAATTCGAACAGATGGAAATGCAGTTTTTTGTAGCTCCGGGTACAGAACTTGAATTCTACGAGCAGTGGAAACAAAAACGTCTGAACTGGCACTTAGCTTTAGGATTAGGGAATGATAATTACAGATTCCATGATCATGAAAAACTAGCGCACTATGCGAATGCTGCGGCTGATATTGAATTCAACTTCCCATTTGGTTTCAAAGAATTGGAAGGAATTCACTCCAGAACAGATTTTGACCTTAAGGCCCACGAAAAATTCTCAGGAAGAAAACTGCAGTTCTTCGATCCTGAAAGAAATGAGAACTATGTTCCTTATGTAGTGGAAACATCCGTAGGTTTAGACAGACTATTCCTTTCTATCTTCTCACACTGTTTAAAAGACGAAGTATTGGAAGACGGTTCAGAAAGAACTGTTTTATCTTTACCTCCTGCTTTAGCACCAATTAAAGCTGCTATTCTTCCGTTGATGAAGAAAGATGGTTTAGCAGAGTATGCGGAGAAGATTTTTAACGATCTGAAATATGATTTCAACTTATTCTACGAAGAGAAAGACGCGATCGGAAAACGTTACAGAAGACAGGATGCCATTGGTACTCCTTACTGTATTACGGTAGACCATGATTCATTGACAGATCATACCGTAACCATAAGAGACAGAGATACAATGCAGCAGGAAAGAGTTCCGGTTTCAGAATTGAGAAGAATCATTGATGAGAAGACCAACTTCAGAAATCTACTTTCTAAAATATAATATAAAAGCCCTGAAAAATCAGGGCTTTTTTATTTCCAAAAGTAATACTGAACATATTTAAATAAATTATTATTTTAGCAGGACTTTAAACATTAAAATAATAATCATGAAAAAATTAATTATTTCATCGCTGGCAATAGCAATGATTGTAAGCTGCAGCTCATCTAATGACGATACTCCAGATAATAATAACAACAACAATAATAACACTCCTTATCTTTTAAAAAAAGTTACCGAAACTACACAAGACGGGCAAGTCTATACCCTTGAATTCAAATATAATGGTGATAAGATCACAGAATCTGTTAGTGCAACTGATAATCAAACTACACGCTATTATTATAATGGCGATGATATTGTAAAAACTGAAGAACTTGAAGGAGGGATAATAAGACAAGTAAGAGAGTTTACGTATTCTAACGGAAAATTAACTGCTGAAAAAATAACCCGAACAGATTACGGAACATTGGTTTACACAAAAAACTATCAATACATCACCAATACTCACGTTAAATTTAATGAGTATAAAGGCTCTACTTATAATCCGGCAACAGGAGTATATTCTGATCTTCAATTTGCAGAAGTAGATGCCTATCTGACCAATAATGGTAATGTAGCTTCCACAAGCCATACTTATAATGGAACCACCCATAATGTTACGAACACCTATGATAATGCCAATCATCCCATGAAAAATGTAAAGGGCTATGTAAAAATTGATTTGTTTTATCTAAATGATGGCGAACTGGCTTATAACAATTTAGTAAGCAGAAGTGAAAATTCTACAGGAACTATAGTTAGTACAAGAAAAACCACTGCAAATCATACTCTGAATAATGCAGCTTATCCTACTCAAAGTGCTATGACGTATACAGGAGGCTCATCCGGAACCAATACTCATATTTATAGTTACCAATACAATAAGTAATTTTTCAAATAAAAGCTCTGGTTTCAGGGCTTTTTATTTTTCTTCAACGTATTCTATAATTTATTATTTTAATCCAAAATTCGACCATGAAAAAACTCACTTTATTGATGTTTGGACTGATCCAGACATTTGCCTTTTCTCAAACCCAGGATTTAACAACATTAGCAGCAGGAGACCATGTCGGAATGAATGCACTATTTGACGATAAGGATAATCTTTACGGCTATGTATCTATTTATTCTTATGGGAAATCCGGAGACAAAACCAAGAAATTCGAATACGTTATTCTAGATAAGAACCTCAACCCTGTTGCCAATAAAGAGTTTGAAGGTGACATTACCGCAGCATCCTATATGGGATATGTTGACTTTAAGGGACAAATCATCTTAAAACCATCCATGATGGATTATTCTCTGGTAAAAAGCAGAGAAGTTTTCACACCAGTTTCTATGGTTATTAATCCAAAGACCAATACCATTGCCAGAAAAGTATATTATGACTATCTCGAAGATGGAAGCTTCAAAGAGATCAATGAGCCTACAAGCTGGAAAGAACAAAGGAAAGACAACCGTAGTGAGAAAAAAGAAAAGGGTTACAATTATGTTTCCGCAGTAGGAGAAACGAAAGAGGGCGGTTATTTTGCTGTAGAATATAAAGATTACGGGAAATATGTTAACAGTAACAGCCTGATGAAATTTGATGAAAATAAAAAAGAAGTATGGCGGTATCGATACAACACAGACGGCACCAAGAAAGTATATTCTACTTTAACTCCTCTGGAAAAAGATGAAAACTATATCTATTCTATCCTGAAAAAGGTAGATGATGATAAAAAAACATTCAGTCTTCTTGTCCTTGATATGAAAACAGGAAAACAGGTGGCCAATAATCCTATCACAGGAATTACCGATAAAACCATCGAATATATTGATACTTTTATCGCCAACTACAGCGGTATTGATAATGATAAAACTTTCGATGATAAAATCGTACTGACAGGAAGAAACTATGCATCCAACGATTATGACATAGGCTTCGCCAGATTGATGATCAATAAATCAGATTTCAGCGTGAATACAAAAACCCTTGATTATAAACCGGATTTTGTTCCCTATTTACCTAAAATTGACGGACACGGCTTTGTAGAAAGCGGATATTACCTCCTGACAAAAGATTTATATTTCATGAGTGATGGAAGTGTAGGTATCCTTTCTGAAAAATATAAACCTGCAGGCCAGTATAATGCTCCAAAAACAACAGATCTCGTATACCTGTATACAGATAAAGATTTTAAAATCAAAGACCTTAAAGTCCTGGAAAAAGAAAAAACAAAATGGGTTGTGAATAGCGACTATCTGTTTTCACAATATCTCAATGGTGGTAAAGACGTAGTTTTCTTTTACCGTGACTACCAAAAAGATGAAGTAACCAGACAAAAAAAATGGAATCTTTTCATCAATACAGTTATTGATGGAAAATTCAAGCAGGAGATTATTCCAATTTCTGAAAAGGACAACTATGAAGTCACTCCATACGTCGCCAAGGAAGGGTATATCCTTCTTCGTGAATATAATAAGAAAGATAAATACAATAAGATCCGTTTGGAAAAGCTGAACTATTAATCTACATGAAATAGTAAGCATCCTTTTGCTACAGTAATCTTACTTACAATAAAAGAAACCTATCTCAAAAAATGAGATAGGTTTCCTAATTTTTAAAACAAGGCAAAGAAATCACCCAGGTTTTATGTAAAATCATTATCCTTGACAAGGATAAAATCCATCCACCTGTAAATCAGTGAGATATAAAATTCCAGCGTTATTTTGTTTTTGCAACCGTTTCAACAGACTGATAATACTCTGAAATATTTTTAATCTCATCCAGACTTAAGTTCCACATAAAATTCAGGAACTGCTGATAACTTTCGCTTTGATTTTTGGGTTCTACCCTATCCAGATAACGGTTCAGATTATAATTTTTCCGGGCTTCGTAAATTTTGGTAAAACATTTTCCCAACCATCCTTTATAATATTTTTCTTCTTCCCCATCCTGTAAAAACTGCATGGCTGTATAAATCCCCAGTCCATAATCTTCAGAGTGGAAAAAATTCGGAAGAATCTCCATCCTTGCTGTTTTTTTAAGCACTAGATAAGCTTCTGAAGGCTTTTCTGCCTCTACAGGGGTATTCAGCTCCGGAAAAGTTTTTTTAAGCTTTTCCAGCCTTTTAACCATTTCAGGGTGTGATGCCAAAGAATCCTTGTTCAGTTTTTCTTTATAAAAATTATAATTGTAAAGTGAAAAGTCTTCTTTTTTCATCCATTTATCTTTAAAAGCCTGTTTTGGAAGATCATAAAGCTTTTTGTAGGTCTCAATCTTAAGCTCTCTTGGCGAAACCGTATCAAATGTCTGAAGTTTCTGAAGACCGTTTATAAATTCATTTTTCTTAAAATCACTGTTTTTAAAAATAACATATCCCAGAGAATCTGCCTGAATCTCCAGATTTCTTTTTTCAACGCTTTTTTTATAAATCCTGTTTTTAAGAATGTCAAACGCTTTTTCATTGCGTCCCTGGCTTCTGCGATCTGTAGTTTCTTTAATACTCTGTACCGTAGATTTATCCAATTTATTCTGTTCCACAATATTCAGGACAGATTTTAAAGTATGGTCTTCTATTTTATGCCCTAATTCATGGGAAATTACCCCGGCAACCTGAGCTTCATTATCCATCCAGTTATACAGCCCCATATTGATGACAAAAGTGCCGTCTGCAAGACAGTAAGCATTTGGAGTATTATCTCTTGCAATCAGAATTTTAAGATCCTGGGGAACTTTAGGATTATTTTTTCTGAGACGCTGTACCAGGGATTTAATTACAGCATCGAATTCAGATTTAAAAACAAAGTCTTTATTTTTTACCTGATTTTCAAAATCGGTCCCGAATTCTTTATAGATCTTAGACATTTCCGAACCTGTCCTTCCGGAATACTGAGACTTCAGCCCTTTGATTAAAGCTTCATTACCGGCTGTAAAATTTCTTAGAAAATCTTTCCGCTGAAGATAGTCTGCGGTATCTATCGTTTTATAAGTCTGAGCAATTCCCACTACTGACAGCAAGAAGCACATCAATACAATAAGTTTTCTGGTCATATTTTTCATCAATTAAACAAAAATAATGTATTTGATGATTCATTTTCAATTTTTCATCCAAATTATTCTAAATTTGTTAAAGACCGATTCACTAAAAAATGAGAATACTAAAGTACATGATAGGAGGAGCTGTAGCCGGAGCTGCAGCAGCTTACTTTTTGGGATATGATTATTTATTCAGTGGGATTTCCAAAACGTATCTTAAAGGAAAATCAAGTGCCTATATTGATGATGGAAATCTATTCCCCAGCAATCCTATTGCTACAGAATCTCCTATACGATGGGAAGAAGACCCTGAATACAATACCAAAGAACTACCTAAAGTTTTAGTTGATGATTTAAAACATTCTAAAACAGCCGCTTTTGTAGTGATCAGGAATGGTAAAATCCTTCATGAACAATATTGGGACGGATACAATCAGCTTTCACAGACCAATTCTTTCTCTATGGCAAAAGCGGTTACTGTTATGCTTTTGGGAAAGGCTCTCGAGGAAGGGATTATCAGCAATATTGATGAAAAACTTTCAGATTTTTATGCTGAATTTAAAGAAAAAACTTTCGGAAATGAAGTAACGCTTAAAAATCTGGCTCAAATGGAATCTGGTCTCGACTGGGATGAAAATTACAACAATCCGTTTCTTCCCAATGCCAGAGCCTATTATGGAAAAAGCTTAGTAAAAGCTGTATTCTCAAGGAAATTTAAAGAAAAACCAGGAGTCAGATTCGAATATCAAAGTGGAGCTACACAGCTTCTTGGTTTTGCTCTGAAAAAAGCATTGAAGAAGCCGCTAGCAAGTTATCTCTCTGAAAAATTCTGGATTCCTTTGGGAATGGAACAGGATGCGAAATGGAGCACAGACGATCACGGAATAGAAAAGACCTATTGCTGTATCCATTCTAATGCAAGGGACTTTGCCAAGCTTGGACAGCTGTTTCTGAATGATGGTAAATTTGGGGATAAGCAGATTCTTAACACAGATTTTATTAATCGAATGAGAATGCCTACAGAAAAATCTGAAAACATTTACGGAATGGGACTCTGGATTAATCATGACAACCCGATCAAACATTATTATTTTCTGGGACTTCAAGGTCAATATATCATTATGGTTCCGGAACATAATATGGTGATTGTAAAAACAGGAAGCTATTCTAATAATCCTAAAAATGATAGAGGAAGACCTGACCAGGTGAAGTTCCTTGTTAATGAAACCGTACAATTATTTCAATAAAAACATGGAAAAATACAGTCCAAAAATAGACTCCTATATTGAACAGTCTCAGGATTTTGCAAAGCCGATTCTGAATTATATTCGTGAAACCGTTCATGAATGCTGCCCTGATGCAGAAGAAACCATGAAGTGGAGTTTTCCACATTTTATATACAAAGGGAAAAATCTCTGTGCTATGGCTTCCTTCAAACAACACTGTACTTTCGGGTTCTGGCTGGAGAAGGAAATGAAAACCATGCAGGAAATTACACAGAATATTGAAAAAAACGCTATGTTCAGCCTCGGTAAAATTACAAGAACTGAAGATCTTCCTTCAAAATCTCAGCTAAAAAAAGCCATCAAAGAAGCAATGGAACTTACGGATATGGGAGTTACCATGAAGAAAGCAGCGCCTTCCAAAACAGAAATAGAAATTCCTGATTATTTTCAATCTGCATTAAAAGCTCAGCCAAAAGCATGGGACGTTTTTGAAAAAGCCTCACCATCATTCAGAAAAGAATACATCACATGGATTGTAGATGCGAAAACAGAAGCAACCCGGAATAAAAGAATGGAACAGGCTTTAGAATGGATTGGAGAAGGAAAAGGGAGAAACTGGAAGTATGAGAGAAAGTAATGTTTAATATTATTTCAAAAATACCTGAACTCCATTAATAAATTCTGCATATGTTTTTATCGTTTCGGATTTCAATATTTTACCAGTTTTAAGATCTTCAATAATAAGATCGTAATTGTTGGTTTTTGGAAAATTAAATGTTGAAACATATATTAGTATATTTTCCTTTTGTAATCCTATAGCTGTAGTATCAGCATCCCAATAATCAACAATTTCATATCCTGAAAAATCTTCTCGGGATATTTTGTATAGCAGATTATTGATCTCAACAGTTTTATTTTTCATATAACAAAAATAAAACATCTAAAAAAGTATGCTTAATGAAATCTAAAATTCGCTTCTGGCAGTGTATTTTTTTTCAGGAAAGCCTCATATTCAGGAGATAACTGGGCACGGCCAAAAGTATTCTCACCACTCATGCTTCCTAGCCGGACTTTATCTTTTCCATATTTCCGGTTCATGGCATCCATTGCCTTCATCACAGGAAGATGCTGATTCTGTATATCTTCTTCGAAAAGGCTGATCTGTCTTTGATCTTCGGGAACAAAATCATTCACCATCACTCCTGCCCTCTTGTAATGAAACCCATCCCTGTAAATGGCTTCAAAAAGTTCATTGACAACTCGTCCTATCAATATGGATGAATTGGTTGGGTTGGGAAGAATTTGAGTCATGGCATTTTTATATTCAGGAAGATCTTTCCTGAACCGGTTGGTCTGTACAAAGACCGTTATCATTTTGCAGCAGGTATTCTGCCGGCGTAATCTTTCCGAGCAATACATTCCAAAGGTTTCTACCCGCTCCCGGACTGCTTCTTTATCGGTAAGCATTTCCATAAAACTTCGGGTAACCGCAATGGATTTCTTTGGTGATGGAGCATCCAGTTCCAGCTGACGGATTCCTCTTAGTTCATGAATCATTCTTACTCCATGAATTCCCATCATCTTCCGAACCCACATTTCGGGTTTCTGAAGAAGATCCCAGGCTTTATAAACACCACTGTCATTCATTTTGGCAGCCAACTTTCTTCCTATCCCCCAAACATCACCTATATTCAGCCATTTCAGCGCTTTTTCTATTTTTTCAGGAGTATCCATAATATAAACCCCATTAAACTGCTCCGGAAAATCCTTTACAATTCTATTGGCTACTTTACATAAGGTTTTACTGGGCGCAATTCCTATGCTTACAGGAATGTTTTCTTTCTCCTGAATTTCAGTTTTGATTTTAGAACAATATTCGTGGATATCAATATATTTAAAGCCTGTAAGATCAAGAAAGAGTTCATCTATACTATAGATTTCATAATCCAGAACATAAGAACGGGCAATATTTATTACCTGCTGACTTTTGTAATTATACAGCTCAAATTTGGCAGAAAAACTTTTTACATCATACTGTTTAAAAAGATCTTTGTATTTAAATGCAGGTGCTGCCATAGGAATTCCCAGATCTTTCGCTTCCTTGCTTCGGGACACCACACAGCCATCGTTGTTGGAAAGAACCACAACGGGCTTGCCTTCAAGGTCAGGATCCAGAGTCCTTTCACAGGAAACAAAAAAGTTATTGCAATCTACCAGCGCATACATGATGATCGTGAATTATCTATACAAAATTATTATTTTTCAAGAATAAAATCACTTTTTAATCAGGAATTAACATCACATTTAACACATTGAAAAACGAATGAATATTATTTTTTAATGCGACATGTTTTGTCGTATTAACGTACTAATTTTGTTTTCCAAAAACATTTTATTTCATAACCCTGAAAACTTTACCTCATCTTTATCAAATCATCCTTAAACGCTCTTCTTCCAAATCGATCTGATATAGCTGATGACGGATAATTTCTTCATTCATCGAAATATCTTTATTGAGCTCTGAAAGAAATTTTCTTTGACTTTCCAACATTTCAAAGAGAACAGCCTTTACTTTTTCATCCATCCAATCTGTATTGTTGGTTTGATTTTTCTCTTCCCAATGTTTCAAAATCCGTTCTATCCCTGCATGGCTATTAAGTTCGCTTTCATGCTTGGTTTTAAGAAAATGATAAGTATGCTGTTTAAGCTTCTGCTTGACTTCTTTCCTTACATCTTCTTCTTTTTCTTCATCTACAAAATCATCAAATACATGTCCGTACTTAATAAAATAAGGCAATGTAAGCCCCTGCACTAAAAGAGTAAGTAAAATAACTACAAAAGTGATGAACAGAATAAGATTTCGATTGGGAAAAGGGCTTCCATTCTCAAGCGTAATAGGAATTGCTAATGCAGCAGCTAATGATACAACTCCCCTCATCCCCGTCCACCCCAGTAAAAGGGGCATCATTAGGCGCCTTCTGACAGAAGGGATTCTGGGGGCAACAGCTGGCCGAAAAATTATTGTTGCAATCATCGCAGCATATGCACTGATAATCCTTGCAGCAATGAGAATACCCGTCACCAGAAACCCATACTGAATAGCAGTTCCCAGAGGAATTCCTTCTGAACGTAATCCCCCCACAATCTCAGGAAGCTCCAGCCCAATGATCAGAAATACAATTCCATTCAGGATAAATACAAAACTTTCCCAGACACTATAACCTCTGATACGGCTGGTGCTATTTAGAAAAGTCATTCGCTGATTCGACATATATAATCCGCCACATACTACCGCCAATACACCGGAGCAATGAAACTGTTCTGCGATCCAGTACATCAGATAAGGTTCAATAAGGTAAGTGCAATATCCGATGAAGCATCAGTAGGAAGGTGTTTATGTGCCTTTACAAAGATCCAGGCAAGCAACAGGCCTATTCCAGCCCCACCCAGGACCATCCATAAAAAATCCAACGAAGCTTCCTGCCATACAAACTGCCCGGTCCCCACAGCAATTAGGGCGAAACGGAAAATAATCAGTGATGAAGCATCATTAAGCAAACTTTCACCTTCCAGAATCGCAGAGGTGGTTGTGGGTACTTTAACAAACTTCATCACAGCTCCTGTACTTACTGCATCAGGAGGAGAAACTATTCCTCCCAATAGAAACCCTAAGGCAATCGTAAATCCAGGAATAAAATAATTAGCGGTTACAGCAACCGCCAGTGCAGTAAAAAAGACCACCAGAAAGGCAAAACTTCCAATAATGCGCCACCATCGCCTCATTTCTTTAAAGGAAATAGACCATGCGGCCTCAAACAGTAAAGGAGGTAAAAAAATAAAAAAGATAAGGTCAGGATTTATCTTTACTACTGGTAACCCAGGTATAAAGCTAACAAGAAGCCCAAATACCACCAACACGATCGGATAGGCAATTTTTAATTTGGTAGCCCACATATTCAATAGTACAATGGCTGCGATCATCGCAAGGAAGAAAGGTAAAATCGTATGCATTTAGTATTGTGTTTTTTATCAATTCATATTTACCACTTCTAATTGGTTTTTAAAAGCTAAAAATTATTTTTTTATCAATTATCTGCTTCAATCCCGCTTAATAAATTTTAAAATTCAATCCAAATACGTCAAGTTTCGTCGCTTTGCGACTATATATTTGTTTCCTAACAGTATAAACTATGGATAAGGTAACATTAGAAAGAATTCAGAAACTTCACCCATTGGTAAGAGATGAAGTAAAGCTGATTATTAAGGAATGTGATGAAGCACTCACAGGCAGAGCTAAGGTAAGAATCACACAAGGATTAAGGTCTTTTGAAGAGCAGGAAAAGCTATATGCCATCGGGAGAATTACTTCCGGTAAAAAGGTAACAAATGCCAAGGCGGGACAGAGTATTCACAACTATGGTCTTGCTGTTGATATATGCCTTATTATTGACGGAAAAACAGCCAGTTGGGATACAGTAAAAGACTGGGATAATGACAAAGTAGCAGATTGGTACGAATGTGTAAAAATTTTCGCCAAACACGGCTGGGATTGGGGCGGAAACTGGAAAACATTTAAGGACCTTCCTCACTTCGAAAAAAAGACAATTCCATCGAAGAAAGGATCTGTAAAAACCAGTTGGAGAAAGCTTTTGAAGATGCCGAGAGATCAACAAAATTATGTTGTTTTTTAATCCTTTTTATTTGAAATTAATTAAAACACGTCAAGTTCTGTCGCTTCTCCGTCCTACCTTTGTTTTACAAAGAACCGCTAAAAGCAACATGATCTGACTATGGAATTCAAACATTTTTTCTGACTAAAAGCTATTGATTCCACCAGATTATATTGCAATGTGTCCTTTAAAAAAACAATTAACAATATAACATGAAAAAGACAACCATTCTTTCTTTGGACGGAGGCGGAATAAGGGGAATTATCACCTGTATTATTCTGCGTTACATAGAAGAACAGCTTCAGTATTATGATAAGCCGGGTGCCAAACTTGGAGATTATTTTGATCTGGTGGCAGGCAGCAGTACAGGAGGGCTGATTGCTTCTATTATTCTATGTCCTGATGAAGTCCGTAAAGCAAAGTATTCCATCCAAAAAGGATTGGAACTGTATGCTGAAAAGGGCGGTGATATCTTCCAGGTTTCCTTTTGGGAAAAGCTAATTAATCCATTTGGATTATTGAATGAAAGGATTTCTCAGGAAGCCCTTGAGAAAAACCTCAATGACTTTTTTGGAAATTTAGAATTAAAGGAATTGATAAAACCATGTTTAATAACAAGTTATGATATAGAAAACAGAAGAGCTAAGCTTTTCAATTCATGTGAAGCTCATCTCAGCACAGATAATTTTTATGTAAAAGACGTCTGTAGAGCCACTTCTGCAGCCCCTACCTATTTCAGCCCTGTACAGATCAAATCAATGTACGGTCAGATCTTCAGCCTGATTGACGGTGGTATGTTTGCGAATAATCCAGCTTTATGTGCTTATGCAGAAGCCCGAAAAATACCTTTTGCGGAAGTTTTAAAGAATCATCAGAAAGCCAATCATCCCGGAGTAAATGATATGATCATTATCTCCATCGGAACCGGAATTGAAGCGAGACCGTATTCTTTTAATAAACTGGAAAAGGCAGGAAAAATAGGCTGGGTAAACCCAATCATTGACATTTTAATGTCTGCCAATGCAGAAACTGTGGATTATCAGCTTTCTCAAATGTTTCAGACATTAGGACTGAGAAATCAGAAAAATTATTACCGTCTGAATCCATCACTGAAAAATGCTTCTCCGGCAATGGATAATGTAAGACGCTCTAATATTGAAAATCTGATACAGGCCGGATTAAGCTATATTGATGATAACAGAGAAACCCTGAACCAGATCGTTCAGAAACTCATCAAAAACAAAATATAAGCTTTTAACCTTATAATCCCCCAATATAAGCTCTGAAAATTATATTTCGAAAATTAAAAATCATTTTTTAAACACGTCAAGTTTTGTCGCTTTGCCCCACTACCTTTGGAATATCAAAAGACACAAGACAACTATCAACAAAAACTTAAAAACGTCTTTGAATTCATCATTCACCTATGCTGAACAGCCAAAAGTATGTTCAGAATACAACCAACACCCAATCACAACACAAAACATGGAAACACCTAATCACAATACAGATATACTCTTCGATGAAGACCTCTACACCGTGGAATGGAGTGACATCGAAAATGCAGAGATAGACTATGAAAACTATCTCAACGACATTGAAAATTTCTTCAGGGAAGATTTTGAAGAAGACATTCTTGAAGAAGATGTCTTATAAATAAAAAATTTAAAACACGACAAGTTCTGATGCTGTCCACCATTACCTTTGATATCCCTATCATACACAGTCTCATTAAACATTTCCAACACCTTTGAATTCACCATTCACAAAATGTTGGGCAGCCAGAACGATGTCTGAAAATATATTACAGTGGAAATTTGGCCTGCGACCACTAAAAACAGGGCCAAAGATTCTGAAGTGATCTTATAAAGCTTCAAACCAATCACCATCTTTTATATTTTATAAGCCACAGTATTTCTGTGGCTTATTATTTTTCTTAACTTCCAACAAAAAACAAGTATTAATTGTGCATAAGATTTACCCTAAAGATTTTTTATCTGATAGGAAATAATTTTTAATCATCTTAGTAATATGAAGTATTTTGGATTTATAAGAGAACACGACGATTATCCTATCTCAGAGGGCATTCACGAACTAATTTCCAACACAGCTTCCATAGATAATAATAAAGATAAAGTATTGGCCTATTTACAAAGGGGAATTATGGCAGTTCCTTTAATGGGATGTGTTGAAAATGCAAAAGATCCTTTATTCGGAACGGACAATTATAATGATGAAAGTTTTATCGCGTATAATATGATCTATACAGATGGAATATGGCTATGGCCACAATACATCATTGAATATATAAAGAAATATCCCCATATAAAGCTTGACCCTGAATTGGTAAAACATGTTTTAAGCTATAAGAAGGCCCTTCATATAACTGAAGAAGAATCTCTAAAAATTGAGCAAAACTTTTTACAGGAATTCTGGAAATAGCACAGATTATGATGACCATAGAATATTTGAAAAATATTAAAAGAGGAAAGCTAAAAATAATTGACAATAATGGGTATTGATAAAGAAAAAGCATTAGAAATCGTTAAGCAATATTTACAGGATCGAAAAAGAGAATATGTTTCTATTGATGAAAAAGATCAGATTCGTTATGAAGAGCAGAAAAGGATTAATTATGGAAAACATGAAGATACTATAAGGAATATTTTTGTAGTAACTTATTATCTTGAGGGATATTATGAACCTATTCCTCAATTTGTTATTGTAGATACTGAGACAGGAGAAGTACACTGTACCTACACAAAGCATGGCTATGCTGAGGAATGGGAAGATGAACTGTAAAAACGATTTAAATGCCAGAATATACAATGATATTAATTTTTAATATTCATTCTTCAGAATAAAATAAAACACGACACGTTTTGTCGCATTAAGCTCATATATTTGTGGTACAAAATTTTACCATGAAGAAAGATTTTTATCTGACAAGATATGCGTTAATCATTAAAAGATTAGAAAGTTCTCCGGCAACCTATTCTCAGCTGGAGGACTATCTTTTAAATTCTTTTGAATTCCAGGATGCGGGGATCAAAAGCTACTCTATCCGTACCTTGCAGAGAGATATCCGTGAGATCTCCGATCTTTTCAACCTTTCTATTCACAACAAGAAAAAAGGAGACAACCGATATTATATAGAGAGTCGCCCGATCATGGAAGTAGATGAATACAACCAAAAACTGCTGGAATCTTTCCAGGTAAGCAACGCCCTGAATCTTCATCCGGATTTTTCAGATTTTATCTTCTTTGAAAGCCGCAAGCCAACCGGCGTTGAGCATTTTTATGATCTGTTCTTTGCCATCCGCAACAAAAGGGTAGTAACTTTTGAACATTACAATTATAAAAACAAATTAATGACCTCCAGAAAGGTTCACCCTTTAGCTTTAAAAGAGTCTAAAGACAGATGGTACCTCATCGCGATCGATACCAAAGACAAAGCTTTAAAATCATTTGGATTAGACAGAATCAATTATCTGGATGTGACAAAGAACCAGTTCAGAGAAAAATATAAATATAATTTCAGAGAGCACTTTAAAAATGCCTTTGGAGTGATGAATCTTACAGAGCAAAAGCCTGAAAAAATCACATTAAAATGCAGCCGTCATCAGGGAGAATACATCAGAAGTTTTCCGCTTCATCAGTCACAGAAAGAGACCAAAGAAACGCCGGAAGAGATTTATTTTGAGTTTTTCCTTCACCCTACTTATGACTTTATGCAGGAGATTTTATCATATGGAAAAGAAGTAACTGTCTTAGAACCGAAATGTTTAGTTGATGACATCCGCAACCATCTTCAGGAATCATTAAACCGATATTTTGAAAGCTAATAGATCTCATATTTTTTAATTATATTTACATAAATATCCTCTATTGAGAACTTTATTCATTTGCATATTTTGTACTATTTCTTCATTTTGCTTATCACAGCAGAAAGAAGAATTCCGATTGGTAAAAAACTATTACAATCAGCACAGAGGGATGCTGAATAATGAATTCAAGAAGAAGTTTGATGCTGAATCCAATATCCTCAAAAAGGATGCAATTAAAGGAGATTTTCTCTTTTTCATGAAAAAGATGGACAGTATTGAAAACACAGCCTTAATCGGAGCACTTCTGAGAGTAAGGAATATTGAGGATCTTCAGACTTTAAAATCAAATGAAGGAAACTCCAGAGATCTTAGTGATAAAGCTACCCAGACAGAAAAGACTGCTGATTATCCCGGAGGAATCAATACTCTGAGACAGGAAGTTGCAGATCTGCTGTATGTAGACGGCGTTCATTCTGAATTAAAAACAGTAAAAACAGATGTTGCCTTTATTGTGGAAAAAGATGGAAGCATCAGCAATGTTCATGCACAGGGTGATAATTTCACTTTCAACAGGCAAGCTGAAATTGCTCTCTACTCTATTTCTGAAAAATTTTCTCCCGCCCTTGTCAAAGGTGATCCGGCAAGATTCCGTTTCAAAATTCCTTTAACTTTAACGATGGTGGACTAATGGAGAAATATTACGTCCTGTTTCTATTTTTTTCTCTTAATTTTTACTTCTCACAGCAAGCAGAAAGGCTTAAGCTTGTTAAGGAAAAATATGATACTGAAATTCAGAAAATAAATAATAAGTATACTGATGATATCGCAGAAGCTCCTTTAAGAAAGCACGCTAAAATTACATTGAAAAAAGACAGTGATATAGGAACATTAGAGCTTAAAAGGAATAACGAATACCTGGAAGAACTGGAAAAAATAAAATCTGGTTATATCTTGGAGGACTTCCAACTAAAAACCGATATGAAAGATACCGAAGAAGACAAATCTCCAAAATATCCTGATGGTATAGAAGCTTTAAAAAAAGAAATTGCTGAAAACTTAAATACAAACCTGGTTAGGGGAAAAGGAATCATTCAAAGCCGTGTAGTCTTCATTATAGATCTAGATGGAAGCATCATGACAGCAAAGGCCTTCGGGGAAAATGAAAGTTTCAATAAGCAGGCTGAGCTTGCAATATTACTGATTAAAAAAAAGTGGGAACCTGCTAAAAAAAACAATCAGCCCTATAGAGCTCGGCTACGCGTTCCTCTAACTTTAAATTTTGATTAAATGTTTACAGACGAATATTATATGAAAATGGCTCTGCAGGAAGCAGAAGCCGCTTTGGAACAGGATGAAGTCCCTATCGGATGTGTTGTAGTTTCCAATAATCGTATCATTGCAAGAGCCCATAATCTCACCGAAACATTAAACGATGTCACAGCCCATGCAGAAATGCAGGCTATAACCTCTGCAGCTAACTTTTTAGGAGGTAAATATTTAAAAGACTGTACGCTCTACGTTACGATGGAACCATGTGTGATGTGTTCAGGAGCCTTATCTTGGTCTCAGGTATCCAAAGTAGTAATTGGAGCCAGGGATGAACAAAGAGGTTTTATTAACAAACACCTTACCCTACATCCAAAAACAGAGATTATCACAGGTATTATGGAAAACGAATGTTCTTCTATTGTTAAAGACTTTTTTAAAAGCAAAAGGTAGATTTTTCTTTAAGAGCCTTTTTGACAAACATAAAAAATCAGAGAATATTGAATGTTCTCTGATTTTTATTTTATAAAGAATGATCCCGATTAATCTTTAAAGACAGAATACATTGCAAGGTCAAAATATTCTTCATCTTTCTTGGCATGCTGTTTCAAAATTGCCTCCTGCTCCATTCCTATTTTCTCCATAATCTTTCCGGAAGCAGGATTGTGAAGCAAATGAGTAGCATAAATTTTATTAAAACCTAAGTCTTTAAATCCGAATTTCACAATGGCTCTTGCTGCTTCAGTAACATATCCTTTATTCCAGTAAGGAATTCCTATCCAATACCCTAGTTCTGCCATATCATCATCCCTATCATGAAGACCAATGGCTCCGATAAGCTGCTCTTCTTTATTTCGGATTCCAAACGTAAAGCCAGTTTTTTCTTCAAAAGCTTCTCTGGACATTTTCACCCACATCTTACCATCATTTTCCGTGTAAGGATAAGGAATATTAGAAGTAAGATCCGAATAAATCCTGTGTTTAAGAAATTCAACAATAAAAGGAATATCCTTCTCTTCCAATTGGGAAAGGATCAGTCTTTCGGTTTCAATTCTTGGAAATTCTTTTAATTCTTTCATTTTATTCGTGGTTAAATTGGGTAATAGAGCTGAGGTTTAGCCCAAAAGCTTTGGATGATCTAGAGATCTTTTCCAAGGAAATAAAGCCCTTTCAGAGTATGAAGTCTATCCATTACATGAATTTTATCCGTTAAAGGCTTATACACATGAGAAACACCCCCTGTTGCCACAACAAAGCAATCATCGTTCACCTCATCATTGATCCGGTTGATAAAACCTTCTACCATTCCCAGGAAACCGTATACCATTCCGCTTTGCATGCAGGTTACCGTGTCTAATCCCAATACTGATTTAGGTCTTTTAAGTTCAATATCCGGAAGCTGAGCCGTCTGATGGATCAGAGAATTTAAAGAGGTTACAATTCCCGGAGCAATAATTACCCCCAAGGTTTCCCCAGTTTCTGCAACACAACTTGCTGTAAGTGCCGTTCCAAAATCAATAACAATCTTTTTTCTGTTTGGATAAAGATTATGAGCAGCTACAAGGTTCGCATAAATATCCGTCCCCATCTGCTTTGACTTCGCCACCACTGCTGACGGAGTTGTACGATCAACAATGACCGGTGTTACTCCATGGATCTTCTTGATTCCCGAACTCATCACTTTGGTAAGCTGAGGTACCACAGATCCAATGATTACCTTTTCTATTTCTTTTGGCTCAACTTTATAAGTCTGATAAAGCATCAGCATCTGTACATAAAGCTCGTCTGCTGTTCTGTAAGGCTTTGTATTGATTACCCAGGAAATATCACAATTATCACCATTAAAAAGACCAAATCTGATATTACTGTTCCCTACATTTATTACAATTGAATTCATTATATTTTAACAGGCTAGGATTTGAAAAAATTCGAGTTCCAAATTTATAAAAAAATAAAAGGAGTACTTACAAATACTCCTTTTATCTCTATGTTGATCTTTTTATTTTACTTCTACAAAGTTATCTTCCATATTTACATCTGCAATTCTCTGACTGAAATCAATTCCTAATACAGACAATTGAGATTTTGTATAAGGAACCGTGATCGTATACTCTTTCTGCGTCCAAGGCCAGTAAGGCATTGTCTTGAATTCTCCGTAAGCATCTTTTTCTTTCCAGGTATGGGTCATATTCAATGGAATCTGATAAGTAACGATCTTCTTATCTGTAGTCATTACACTGAAATCAACCGGCATCGGAACCTGACCGTTATTAACAAGGGTAATTGTTGTAGATTTCGCATCATACTTTACATCCTTAATTCCGTAATCGATCGTTTTGGTGGTATTGATCCAATAATTGTGGAACCATTTTAAATCCATTCCTGAAACCTTTTGAGCAATGTGAAGAAAATCTCTGTCTGAAGGGTGTTTCATGCTCCACTGGTCATAATATTGCTTTAAAGTCTCTGCAAGATTCTGTTCTCCCATGATATATCCCAGCTGTACCAGGTACAATTCTCCTTTTACATAAGAAGCATACGTATAAGATGTTCCGTTATCATGGTGATCTCCTAACCACACAGCCGGTTCTTCAATTCCTTTTTTAACGAAGTTTCTGTATGCATTCAAAGTATTGGCAAACGGATTCGGAAGTTCTTCCGGGAACAGCTGGTACATGGTATAACCTTCTGCATAGCTGGTAAAGCCTTCATCCATCCATGGGCGTACAGATTCATTCGTAGCAAGCATCTGCTGATACCATGAGTGAGAACCTTCGTGAGCCATTAACCCCATCAGCCCTTTGATATCTTTAGCCTCACCCAGAATCATGGTACACATTCCGTATTCCATTCCACCGTCACCTCCCTGAATGAAAGCATAAGTAGGGTATACATATTTTCCAAAATGAGAATTCATAAGCTGGAAATACTTGGTAATATAAGGCTGAGCTTCACCCCATACTTTCGTTTTATCATTTTTCTGATAGACTAAATATACTTTTGGCCCTTCAGGAACATTAAAGCTTTCTACAGAATAATCTCTGTCTGCACTCCATGCAAAATCAAGGATATTTTTGGCAGTCCATTTCCATGTGGCTTTCTTATCTTTTTCTGCTTTGATCTTTGCAGCAGCGTCATAACCTTTTACTTCAGCTGGATTTTCAAGAATTCCTCCTGCTCCTACTACATAATCTTTATTGATTTTAATAGTTACATCAAAATCAGAGAAAGGCGCATGGAATTCTCTTCCCAGATAATCAAAAGTTGCCCAGCCATCATAGTCATATTCGGCAATTTTTGGATACCATTGTGTCATGGTCATATCCACCCCCTCTCTGTTATTTCTTCCACTTCTTCTGATCTGCTGAGGAATTACAGCATCCCAATCCATCATAAAAGTTGTTGTAGAGCCTGGTTTAATAGGATCTGCCAGATATACTTTCATAATCGTTTCCTGAACTTCAAATTTCAGATCTTTACCATTCTGTTTGATCCAGTGAATATTCTGAGCGCCTTCCTGATCTTTTGGAATGGAAGACAGTGTTGAGATTCCGTTTTTCTGCAACCTTCCGTCACCATTTTTTCCTTGGGAAGAAACTCTCTGATCCATCATGGAATTAGGCTTAAAAGCATTCCAATACAGGTGGAAATACACTACATTAAGCTCATCCGGTGAGTTATTGGTGTATTCTAAAGTTTGTTTTCCCTGATAGGTAAATTTTTCAGCATTGACATCGATATCCATCTTGTACTTCGCAGCCTGCTGATAATAAGCTCCTTGCTGAGCCTGAAATTGTGAAATGATAAACGCAAAAATGATTGCAGCCGATTTTCTCATTTAAAATTTAATTTTTTTTTAAAGGTAAGTAATTTAAACAAAACCTTAAAATGTGGAGTTATAACAGGGTTTCGCTCTGTTTTAGATAACTTTCCATCTGTTTTGTTAAATGAACGGTAAGATTATTTTTTTAACTACGGATTACGCAGATTTTCACAGATGACTATCTGGTGTTGTCTTATCCGGCTAATACATTATTGCTTTTGTAATAGTTTCTTGATAAGAGTAATCTGCCCCAGATGATAATATGCGTGCTCTATCATCCCGTCAATATTTCTTTGATACGTTCCATACTTTTGATCCACAAACATTTCATCAAGCTTTGAATCCGGCATCTTTTCTAATAAAACGGCAAACTTCTCTGAGTCTGACCATAGCTTAGTCAGCAGCGCCTCCCAATGTTCCTGAGATTCTATGGGTGGGAGATCAAAACTGTACCTGTCTTTTATTTCCAGATTTCCTCCTTCAAAAACAGGAGTAATCCCGGCAATATAATAATCAATATGAAAAGTGAGCATAGCAATAGTATTTAAAGTACCAACCTTCGTTACAGCCTGTTCCCATGTTACATCAGAAAGCTCATCTTTAAAATTGGTATTGGCAATCCAGAGGCCGTCTAGCAAAACTTCTCTGAATCTTTTGGCTAATTGTAATACAGAACTCATGATCAATATATTTTTCTAAAAATAAGTAATTAAAATATTGATCTAGATCTTGCAGATAACACTAAGCCTTGTCAAGGTTTTAAACCTTGACAAGGCTCAATATCCTAAGTATTTAAAACAAAAAAAGCCTCAGATGTAAAACACCTGAGGCTTATATTATAATATGAAATTACAATTATTTCTTAGCAGAAACTTCTTTTTTTCCGCTTTTTAAGATCTTTTCAAGGATTCTTAAAGTAATCAGATACGTTGGCTTCACTCCTGTAAGGCCTAAACCTCCTGAAGATAGGGTACTTCCTGTTTCCAAAGGATTATCTGAAGCATAGTATGCATAGCAAACAAACAGATCCGGAGAAATATGATGTCTGATTTTAGAAGCTACCTGAATCGCTTTCTGATAATGAGCTCCTTCCATTTCAAGACCAATCGCTTTCCATGAAGTGTTCATGAAGTAAGATAAAATATCCTTATTCTGAAGCGATGTTCCTAAAACAGTAATCATCGGACCTTCAAATGCTTTCAGTTCATCATCATTAAAATCATCAAGCTTCAATGCATTTTCAAAAGGATAGTTATCAGCAGTTCCTTCAAAGATGTGAGAAGTCGGGATCATAATATCTCCTTTTTCTCCGGTAAGGATACCTGCTTTCCCCATAATAGAAACAGATTTTACATGCATCATATATACTTCTCCTTTATGTTCGTAAGGCTTCAGCAATTCATCCATTACCTCAAAAGCCTGTTCTCCAAAAGCATAATCAAATACCATTACCACATCATCCCCTCCAAACTTACAGTCAGCAAACGGGGTATTCTTCAGATTCATCTTACTAAGATCAATAATCTGTACATCGATATTACTTCCGCTTTTATCCGCAATATGAATCATTCCTTCGTCTAAAGCATACTTCAATACCTTATCACGAAGTTCTTTTTTGTTTGAAATCTCTTCATACAGTTTATAATCCACTTCGTTATTATGCTTCTTTTTAAGGGCATCATTTGCATAAAGCATATTTTTCACAGAGTGCATATTGGCAGAAATAATATGCAGTGGACGGGTATGAAGATTGTTTTCAAATAAAACCTCCTTCACTTTATTAGCCCACTTCTCTCCGAAATAGTGGTGCCCTACCCTTTCCTTTAATATAGCACTGAAATGAATTTCTCTCTCTGTAGTTCCCTTTGCATCTTCAAGACTTACTTTTGCTAGATTATACATGATTTTAAATAAACGGTCTGGGTTATTATCATCACCAAAAGTATTATAAGCTATTAATGTTTCATCAAAAGATCTTCCTATTAATGAAGAAAGGTGGATCAATGCCACTTCTTTTTCTTTTCTGCTGAATTTCTTTTCACCTTTCACTACCTCTTCAATAATTTTGAAGGCTCGTGTCGGCTTCCAGTTTTCGTCCTGAATGAATGCCAGGTTACGGATTTTATCAGCTTCTATAAATAGGAATGTAAGGTGAGTAAGAATGTCATAAATTTCGGAACGGCCCAAAAGAACCTCAATATTCATCTGGTGTTCGTCTATTCTATAACAGTTTCTTCTTCTTTTCTTTGGAACAATAGGTTCGAAACTTCCTTTATCAAAACCTTCATCAGATGTAAGATGAATAAAAGCACATTCCTCAATCCCTTCCGGAAGCCTGTCTAATACATACATTAGACCATCAAGTTCCAATTTACTCGGGACACTCATGGTTCCATAAATTTCCGGATTGATGGTTTTCAACAAGCTTCTGATACTTTCTCCTGAAACACCTGCCGGTTTGAAAAATCCTCTATAAAATAAGTGTCTCATAGAGATATATAATCTTTCAATAGCTTCTGTTGTTTCTCTTGCTCTAGAATTTGTCATAAAATAAATTTCACACAAATATACGAAATCTTTGCCCATTTTATTTTAACTATCTTTTAATAAGTAGCTTAAATTCGCACAGGATTGCAGCATGTATCATGTAAAATGTATTTAGAGCTACCCTACCCTTTAAAACACCTTTAAATATTACATTTTAACCATTAAAAAAAACAATCACCCCTATAAAAAACACCCCAAACAATTGTTTAATTTATATAAAATTTCACAACACCCCTGAAAATTTTAGGGGTCAAATCATTTTCATTTCATTTTTTTTGTAAATTTGCCCTATCAAAATCTACCCAAATATGTCAACCTTAAGATTCAAAGCATTAGAAACTCTTCCATTTAAGGATTTCAGAAAAGACAACAATGTCGAAATCCCGGCGAAATTATCAGAACTATTCTGCCAAAATGTTTTCTCAGAAGAAACAATGAGAGAATATTTAACGAAAGAAGCATTCCAGTCTATTATGGATGCGGTAAAAAAAGGGACTAAAATCCAGAGACACATTGCAGATCAGGTTGCCGTAGCAATGAAAGACTGGGCAATGAGTAAAGGAGTAACTCACTATACTCACTGGTTTCAGCCTTTGACGGGTACAACTGCCGAAAAACACGATTCTTTCTTCACCCCTATCGAAGGAGGCAGAGCGATCGAAAGATTCAGCGGAAACTTATTGATCCAGCAGGAACCGGATGCGTCTTCTTTCCCGAATGGAGGAATCAGAAACACTTTCGAAGCCAGAGGTTATACAGCTTGGGACCCTACTTCTCCGGCTTTCATTATGGGAACTACATTATGTATTCCTTCAATCTTCATCTCTTATACTGGAGAAACTTTAGATTATAAGGCACCTCTTTTAAGGGCTTTAAATGCTGTAGACGAAGCTGCAACCAGCGTAATGCAGTATTTTGATAAAAACGTAACAAAAGTAACTCCCACTTTAGGTTGGGAACAAGAATATTTCCTGGTTGATTCAGCATTATACCAATCACGTCCGGATCTTGTATTAACAGGTAAAACTTTGTTAGGACACTCTCCTGCAAAAGGACAGCAATTAGATGACCATTACTTCGGTTCTATCCCTACAAGGGTAATGAACTTCATGAAAGAACTGGAAATCGAATGTATGAAGCTGGGAATCCCTGCAACAACAAGACACAATGAGGTAGCTCCAAATCAATTTGAATTGGCTCCTATGTTTGAAGAAGTAAATGTTGCTGTAGATCATAACTCTTTATTGATGGATATCATGGCAAGAGTTGCTCACAAGCACCATTTCCATATTTTGTTCCATGAAAAGCCATTCGCAGGGGTAAACGGAAGCGGAAAGCACAACAACTGGTCTTTAGCAACTGATACTGGTGAAAACCTGTTAAGCCCGGGAAAAAACCCTAAGAAGAACTTACAGTTCTTAACATTCTTCGTGAACACAATTAAAGCTGTTTACGAGTATGCAGATCTTTTAAGAGCAAGTATCGCTTCTGCAAGTAACGACCATAGATTAGGTGCTAATGAAGCTCCACCGGCAATTATCTCCGTATTTATCGGAAGCCAGTTATTCAGTGTATTAGAAGAACTTGAAAAAGTAACTAACGGAAAATTATCTCCTGAAGAAAAAACAGAACTAAAATTAAATGTAGTTGGAAAAATCCCTGAAATTCTACTGGACAATACAGATAGAAACAGAACTTCTCCATTTGCATTTACAGGAAATAAATTTGAGATCAGAGCGGTAGGATCATCTGCAAACTGTGCAGAATCTATGACGGTAATGAATACGATTGCAGCAAAGCAATTAGGTGATTTCAAAAAAGAAGTAGATGCTTTGATCGAAACAGGACTGAAGAAAGACGAAGCTATTTTCAATATATTAAGAGAATACATTAAACAGTGCAAAAGCATTATGTTTGAAGGTGACGGATATTCTGACGACTGGGCAAAAGAAGCTAAAAAAAGAGGGTTGAATAATTTGAAAACCACTCCAGAAGCTCTTAAGCAGGAAATGGATAAAAAATTCCTTGATCTTTACGAAGAAATGGGAATCTTTAACCACAGAGAAGTGGAAGCAAGAAACGAGATTAAACTAGAGAAATACTCTACTGTTATTGATATTGAAGCGAGAGTGTTGAGTGACATCGCAAGAAATCACATTATTCCTTCCGCTTTAAATTATCAGAACAGATTAATTGAGAACGTTAAGGGTCTTAAGGATATCTTCGGAGATAAAGAATTTAAACCGTTGGCAAAAGAACAGATGAGCCTAATCACCAGCATTTCTGAAAATGTTTCAAAAATCAAGCTGGGTGTTGAAGATCTTATCAAAGCCAGAGAAGCGGCAAAAAGCATATCAGACAGCCAAAAGCAGGCAGAAGTATACTGCAACAAAGTAAAACCTTTATTTGACGGTATCAGAGAAGCATCTGACAACCTTGAAATGATGGTAGACGATGAGCTTTGGCCGATGACGAAATACAGAGAGATGTTGTTTACAAAATAACTCTGTAAAGTTCCATATTAGTTAAATTCCTCAGTTTTCTGAGGAATTTTTTTATTCCCTTACGATGATCAAGGATGGTTTTGTTAAGATTTTGATCACTTCTTATCAAAAAAAGATTTTTAAAATCCCGTTTTATATAATAATAAGAGATATTATTTAAAGCAATAAGCAAAACAAAGCTCAAACACCCATGAAATAAAGGTTTTTTTAAAATTTATTTTGTTTTTTTAACACCCTTGAAAATTAGAGTTTTAAATTACAAAACATGATTTATAGAAGAATATCGATGAATTTTGTTAAAGAATCTTAATAAAAAAAACCGCAGGATTACCAAAAATAGGCGGTTGCGGTTTATTTTTCTTTAACATATGTAAATAATATGTTAAATAGTGTTAAAATAAGATCCTGACAATTATCATATCAGGGGTCTTTAGCTCGGAATCTCTACTTTTGTATTGCTTTTGAAAATAAATATTCCAATTTAACACGGTTAATCAAGTATATATGAAGAAAAGAGTTTTGTTTTATTTAGTTGCTTTAGTTACTACTGTATCATTGCAATCGTGTGCTACCAATTATGTAGTTTCAAAACCAGCAACTTACGCTAAAGAATACAAAACAGATGCCAAACTAGCTTCTATTGATAACAAAAAAATGGAGCAGGATAAGCAGAAATTGATAGACTCATTCCTTGCAGAAAAAGCGGCATCTATAGCAAATGCTAAAAAAGCAGTTAAGAATTCTGAGATTGCAAAAGCAATCAAACACAATAAAACCATTGACGGTATCCTTGAAGAAGCTGAAACATACCTTGGAACTCCTTACAGATATGGAGGAACTACAAGAAGAGGTATTGATTGTTCAGCTTTCGTTCTTTCTGTTTTCGGAGCTGCAGCAGGTCTTACTTTACCAAGAGTAGCGGCTTCTCAGGCTCAGGAAGGTGAAAGAGTTGAAAAAGGAGAATTACAGAAAGGAGACTTAATCTTCTTTTCTCATGGAAGAAGAATTTCTCACGTAGGTATTGTAGAAAGTGTTACTGAAGAAGGAGAGATCAAATTTATTCACGCAGCAACATCTAAAGGAGTAATGGTTTCTTCACTGAATGATTCTTATTGGGGACCTAAATTCAGATTCGCAAAAAGAGTAATTAATGCAGAAGGAGAAAATTACAACAATCTAGCTTCTGCTACTCAAGCTACACCAGCAAATTTTTAATTTTATAAATAATTGATTTAAATAATGAAGCCATCAGAAATTCTGACGGCTTTTTTATTTGTCTTACCCATTAAGTTTAGGTTAAATCCAATGGAATGCATTTTATATAAAAAGCAGGCTAAAGCTCGCTTCTATTGAAATTAATGATTAATGCTTAGACCAACATTCAACACCTAGCTATTTCTGTCTATTTCAATATCCAGCTTATACAAGAGTCCATATATTTCAGAAAGCGAAAACCTGGCCTTTTTAAGCTTATTTAAAGCCGGATCTATTGAATAGTTTACCGAAGTCCTCAAATCTGCTTTTTCAAGGTTAGAATTATCGAAAACAGCTCCTGACAGATCACAGTTGCCAAATACTGCATTGGATAAATCACATTCGGTGAAATCCACTTCAATCAGTTTAGAATTTTTAAAAACAGTTTTCTTTATTGAGGTCTGATAGAATATAGAATTATGAAGAGCACACCCATCAAACTTAAAGGAAAGACCAAAGCCATTACAATCACTAAACTGCAGGCCTAACATTTTACATTCCTTGAAAAAAACATTCCTAAAGGCCGTTGAGGTAAGTTTTACCATGCTGAGGTTACATCCTATAAATTCACAATCTGTAAAACTAAAACCGGATAGGTTTCCATATTCAAAGCTGCAATTCTTAAAAGTACAATTCTCATACTCTCCTTTTTCCAATGGAAATTGTACAAAATCTGTATTCTCAAAATTTTGATCTAAAATATAAGTGTCTTTCATAAAAAGTAATGATTTATAGGTATAACAATAGAATCCACAAATTCTGCAGAACTTAAACAAAGTTAAATCTTTGGAAATAGCTATACTAAGCTGTTCTTATCCGAATAATTAAGTTTAAAGAAAATAAAAGTCATCATGGAGAAGGCCAGCAAAGAACTTCCACCATAACTGAAATACGGAAGCGGGATTCCTACCGTTGGGAAAAGCCCCATAACCATCCCTAAATTGATTGAAAAGTGCATTAATAAAATCGAGGCAAAGCAATACCCAAATACCCGGTTAAAGGTAGACTTCTGCCTCTCTGCCAGATAATAGATCCGTCCGATATATACCATATAGCATAAAACAAGGATAGCACTTCCTAAGAAGCCCCACTCTTCCCCCACTGTACAGAAAATATAATCAGTTTCCTGTTCGGGAACAAATTTCCCCTGGGTGACTGATCCTTCACGGTATCCTTTTCCTAAAAGGCCTCCGGATCCAATCGCTGTTTTGGAATATAATAAGTTGTATCCTGAAGTATCTCTAAATGCTTTTTCACCTTTATAAAGAACCTCAATTCGTTCTCTCTGGTGTTTAGGCAATTTTTCTAAAATATAAGGTGACCCGAATGCCAATCCACATAATAAAAGAATAGACCCTGAAATTCCAGAAATCGAAATCACATCCCACGACATTCTATGATAATTCATCGCAATCAGAACACCTGCAATGATTAGAATAGCAGCCGCTACATATACTGGCGGAATCGCAAGAGCCACCAAAAAAACGGCAGCGAAAACGAAACCTACCCCAAATAGCAAACCACTTAATCCTTCCCTGTATAAAGCGATAAAGAATGCAATAAATACAAGCATAGAACCAACATCGGGAATAGCCAATACTACAACCGCCGGAATACCAATAATCCCTAAACCTGTAAGCAGTGATTTTCTATTCTTAAGATTAAAATCAGGCCCTGAAACATAGTTGGCCAGCATCAATGCAGTACCTATTTTTGCGAACTCTACAGGCTGCATGGTAAGACTTCCGAACTTATACCAGTTCTTCTGCCCCAGAATTTCCTTTCCGAAAGGGAAAAGCCCGATCAGTAACAGAACCCCACCTATATAAATAATACCGGCCATATTTTCGAAGAACTTACTTCTTCCTAAAAATATAACGAGTCCCACGACTAAAGATATACAGAAGAATATCAACTGTTTTTCTCCTAATTTCTGGTCAACACTGTAGATATTGGCAATGGCAAAAATGCAAAGCAGGAAATACAGCCCAAGGCCCAGTTTATCTATCCCTTCTGTCCATTTCATTGCTTAACCGGTTTTTTAACAGTGTTACTATTCTTCTTATCTTCTTCTATTTTCTTTTGGAGCTTGGCTTTTTGTTGTTTAACAAGTTCCAGGCTATCCTTTATTCTTTTTTGTTTAATGGAATCAGGTTTAGGATCTTTATAAAGTCCTTTACGCTTCAAGTCTGCAATCCACTGTCTCTTATATTCCGGCATGAAACTCGAGGTAATCATTTTTTTATAAAGATTTTCTCTTTTTAAATCTCCAGTAATATATTTTTCAGCAATCACTGTACAAGCCGGGCCTGCCCACGTTGCTCCAAATCCCGCGTGTTCCATTACTGCAACCACAACAATTTTTGGTTTATCAGCAGGAGCAATCAATACGAAGATGGAATTATCTTTTCCTTGCGGTACCTGTGCAGTACCTGTTTTGGCTAATTGTGTAAAGTCATTGGATTTCAGCCCTCTTGCGGTTCCTCTCAACACTACGGCTTCCATACCTTTTAAAACAGGTTCAAAATGTTTTGGATCAACTAGAGTCTGGTGTTTAACCTTAAATCTTGGATCAGGGTTTGCCTTTCCATCAATAGCTTTTACAATATGAGGCGTGTAATACCATCCTTTGTTAGCGATAGCAGCTACATAATTGGCCAACTGAATAGGGGTTACCAAAACATCTCCCTGCCCCATCCCGTTATAGATGGCTCCGGTTGACATTTCATCCCAATTTTTAAAATCAGTTCTCTGAGACCCACTTGCTTTCATGATGGCTTTAAACCTTTTCTCATAAAAATCTCCGGAAGGAATTCTTCCTTTTGCTCCTACCGCAAAGTCATTATTTAAAAACTCTCCAACACCAAAGCTGCTCATGATCTTTTTCCATTCATCAACACCTTTTGAAGGGTTTCCGGGATATTTTTTGATAATAGCAATAAATGCATAGGTGAAAAAGCAGTTACTGGAAACCTGAATAGAAGGAATCAACGGATCTGCACCACCATGTCCTTTAATTCTTTTTCCTTTATAGAAAAATCCACCACCACAAGGAAAAACAGTCTTTTCATCCATTACGCCCATCTGCATGGCAGCCAAGGCAGTCAACAACTTGAAAGTTGATCCCGGAGGATATCCTGCCTGTAAAGAACGATCAAAAGTAGGCTTGTTTTCATAAAGCGTATCTTTTGACAGGGCATATAAATTTTTGGATTTATAAGGTCCGGTGAAAAGGTTCGGATCAATATCCGGCCCGGTTGCTGCTACTAATACTTCCCCATTATTAGGGTCAATAGCTACAATGGCACCGTGTTTATCGACCAGCATTTCTTCAGCCGTTCTCTGAAGATCATAATCAATAGTTAACGTAATATCTTTACCCGTAATTACATCTTTATCCAAAGATCCGTTTTTATAAGATCCAATATTTCGGAGTCTGATATCTTTTTGGATATACTTCATTCCTTTTACCCCACGGAGTTCCTTCTCATAAGACTTTTCAACACCTGTTTTTCCGATAAAATCTCCAGGTAAATAATAGACAGAGTCTTTTTTAATCTCTTTTTCATTTACTTCACTGGTATATCCTAAAAGGTTACCTGAAGTAGAAACTTCATATTGACGCTGAGGTCTCTGTACAATATTAAAGGCAGGATATTTAAAAATAATTTCCTGCACTCTCGCAATATCTTCCCTGCTGAGATCCTTTAAAAAGGTCATAGGTGTCAGCTTAGAATAATATTTTTCTTTCTTAATAATATTGATCTTGTTGATAAAGTCTGCCTTATTGATTTTCATCAGGCTGCAAAAACCTATTGTATCAAAATCCGGTTTCATTAAGCCTTGGGTAAAGGAAATCTCATAAGCGGGCTGATTTCCCACCATAATTTTTCCGTTACGGTCAAAAATTACCCCTCGTTGAGGAATTACATATTCAATTTTGATGGAAGTGTTGGCTGCATTCAGTGCATAACGGTCTGTAAACAACTGCAAATATGCAAGCCTCGCTACAAAAATAAGAGCGATTACAACAAGGACGGAAAAGATTTTTAAATAACGTGTGTTCAAACTTTTTGTTTGATTTTAAATATTAATGCGTAGACAACTATAAATATAAATGAAATTACGCTAGTCACCAACACATTAAATAATATTTCGAAAAACCTGCTAAACTTAAAGAACTCAATATATTGAACTAAAAGCTGATGCAGGAAAATACTTGAAAATAAAAACAGCAAAAACTGCGCCCACTGCAGGGACTGAAAGGAGAAAAAGTCTGTAGACGTATCTGTAGATGTTCTGAATATCAAGGTTCTAAAATAAGCAATCAATGTTGTTGCAAAAGCATTGATTCCCCATGAATAGAGAAACCCATCAATAGATAATCCTATCAGAAAACTTAACGCCAGGAACTGAAATTTATTTCTGAAAAAAGGATAGAACATGACGAATACAGGATATAATACCGGAGTATATTTCCCGAAAATGGTAATCCTGTTCAATACAAAAATCTGTAATGCAACAAGAAATATCATGATCAATATATCAGTAAATAAAGTCCTGCTAATCATTTTCCTTTTTTATTACAGTCTGCATCGTGTCCTGAATCTTCTGCACTTCTGCTTTCTTCAGGTTCTTCACGACATACACTTTATTCAACGCACCCATTTTTTCACTCAGTTCCACAGAAATATCCCAGAAACCTGTTTTATTATCTACAGAATATCCGGCAATAGTTCCAATTGTCACCCCTTTCGGGAATATGGCAGACTTACCGTCTGTAACAACGGTATCTCCTACTTTTAAAGCAACATATTTTGGAATATCCGCAAGGTGCATCACCCTGGAATTATCTCCATTCCATGTTAACGTTCCAAAATATCCTGAATCTTTCAGCGCTGCATTAATTCTGATTTTGTTGACACTCAATACTGACTGAACCAATGCGTAACTGTCTGTAGAATTGATAACAATCCCCGCAATACCCCTAGGTGCCATTACCCCCATCTGAGGAAAGACCCCGTCTCTGCGGCCACGGTTGATTGTAAAATAGTTATTTCTTCTGTTGATACTGTTGAAAACAATTTCACCATCAACAAAAGTATAGATCTGACCACCTCCGATGGTATCATGTACTCTTTTGAAAACAGGATTTTTTGATCCGTCTTTCCCATAGAGTTCTGCCATAAGGGCTTTATTCTGAACCACAAGATCTTCATTGATCTGTTTTAGCTTCAGATAAGAAACCCCCTCATCAATATACCCGGAAATCCATGAATTCAACGCAGCCGTTTGGCCCGCAATCCAGGATCTCTGCATGGCATTTCTAGAGAATATCAGAACCAGAGCAATAATTTGCAGGAATATAAAGAAGATAAAAAGTGTGTTCTTCGAAAATAATCTCAGCAAAAATCCCATTCAGATATATAGTCGTAAAAAGTTAAAATTATTTAATTAAGAAATTGAATTTATCCATATTCTTAAGGGCAATACCAGTTCCGCGAACTACAGCTCTCAACGGATCTTCCGCTACAAATACAGGAAGACCTGTCTTTTTGTGGATTCTGTCCGCAAGACCTCTTAACAATGCACCTCCTCCGGCAAGATAAATACCCGTTTTATAAATATCAGCAGCCAATTCCGGTGGCGTAAGAGAAAGAGTTTCCATTACAGCATCTTCAATTCTGATGATAGATTTGTCTAATGCACGGGCAATTTCTTTATACCCTACCATAATTTCTTTTGGTTTCCCTGTGATAAGGTCTCTACCTTGTACTGGAATATCTTCGATGTCTACATCAAGATCCTCTACAGCAGAACCTACTTCAATTTTAATTCTTTCAGCAGTTCTTTCTCCAATATAAAGGTTATGGTGAGTTCTTAAGAAATAAGCAATATCATTGGTAAATACATCTCCTGCAATCTTTACAGATTTATCACATACGATACCACCTAAAGCTACTACTGCAATTTCCGTAGTACCCCCACCTATATCAATGATCATATTTCCTTCAGGCTTCTGTACGTCGATCCCAACTCCTATAGCAGCTGCCATTGGCTCGTAAATTAACCTTACTTCTTTTGCGTTGACTTTCTGAGCAGAGTCTCTTACCGCTCTTTTTTCAACTTCAGTAATACCAGAAGGAATACAGATTACAATTCTTAATGCAGGCTGTATGAATTTACCCTTGATTCCAGGAATTTTTTTGATAAATTCCTTGATCATGTGTTCAGAAGCGTGGAAATCTGCGATAACCCCATCTTTCAATGGACGAATCGTCTTGATATCCTCGTGAGTTTTACCTTGCATATGCTTAGCCTGTTCCCCTACAGCAATAGGTTTACCCGTAGATCGTTCAATCGCAACAATTGAAGGCTGATCTATAACAATTTTATTATTGTGAATGATAAGGGTATTAGCTGTTCCCAGGTCTATCGCAATTTCTTGCGTAAACATATCAAATAAACTCATATTTTTCTTCTGATTTTAAGTTTACAAAGATATAAATTTAACCCTACTAAAGAAATTTCATTACAACATAATTTGGTTAAAATTTTATTAAAATTTATAATTCTTTATTAACTTTCTGTTTAGATAATTACAGAGTTTGATTTCAACTAAAATTAACGGGACAATTTGAGAGTCAAAAACACAAAGAAAAGCAGAGAAAACAAACAGGTAAATAAGCGAATTTGAAAATTTCTTTATTTATATTTTGTCTTCAACAGCATTTTAACTTCCACGGATGCCTTTTTGAATCTCTCTATAGTTTTTTACGATAATTATCATATACACTATCAGGGGATGATTAATTAAAAAAAACGTAAATTTGCCGTTGCTTATGTTACAGTATTCCAACATCCATCAAACATCGAATTTTGCCGTGCTTTCTATAAGCTACGAAAAGGCCGATGTAGAAACGAGAGGAAAGTTTGCATTCTTTGATGAAAACATCAAAAATTTTGTTTCCCGCGTCCATCAGGAAGACCTTGGGGATGCATTTGTGGTTTCCACATGTAACAGGACTGAAATCTATACCACTTCTTCCAATTATCTTTTAGTCGCTGAAGAATACTGCAAAACCATTGGGGTAAACCTTACGGACTTCCTTCAGTTTGCCAATATTCTGACTAAAGAAGAGGCTTTGATACATCTTTTCAGAGTAGCTGCCGGTTTGGAAAGCCAGATTATCGGAGATTTTGAGATTATTGGTCAGATCAAAAAAGCATACAGCCGTTTTAAAAAGGAAAGACAGAATTCTAATCCATATTTGGAAAGAGCCATTAATGCTGCCATTCAGATTTCTAAAAGGATAAAGAATGAAACAGGAATTTCCAACGGAGCTGCTTCTGTTTCTTATGCTGCCGTTCACTATATCTTAAACAGCCAAAAGAAAATTGCTGAAAAGAATATCCTTCTTCTTGGTGTGGGTGAGATTGGGCAAAACACCGTTGAAAACCTGGTAAAACATGTTTACCAGCCAAAAATTAAAATAGCGAACAGAACTCAGGAGAAAGCTGAAAAGATTTCCCAGAAATATAATATTCCTCACGTTGATTATTCTGATTTTGACAAGGAATTAAAAAACACTGATATTCTTATCGTGGCTACAGGGGCTAAACACCCGATTATCAACCAATCGCATTTCCCGAACGGAAAAGAAACATTGGTAATAGACCTTTCCATCCCTCATAACGTTGAAAAGAATGTTACGGAAAATGAAAATGTAACGTTAATTGATGTGGATGAGCTTTCAAAACAGATTCAGGAAACGATCCAGCAAAGAGAAAAGGAAATTCCAAAAGCTGAAAAGATCATTAAGGATCTGATGAAAGATTTCATTGAGTGGGAGAAAAAAAGAAAATTAGCACCAAACATTCATCATTTCAAAGCTGTTTTAAAGAACATGGAACGCAATGAAATGCATAATTTTTACAAGAAAAATAAATATATAGACATCACGGATATGGAGCTTTCTGATAAAATGATCCAGAAGATCACCAACCGTTTTGCAAAATATATCATCGATAATCCTTTAAAAGCCGAAGAAATTAGTAAATTAATGCACGAAATATTAGTTGAACAACCAAACAACGAATTCAATGAAAAGCATTAGAATCGGAACAAGAAATTCCGCACTTGCACTTTGGCAGGCTAGAGAGGTTGCAAGGCACCTTCAGAACAACAATTATTTAACGGAGATTGTTCCTATCGTTTCTTCTGGCGATAAGAATCTTAATCAGCCTTTATACTCATTAGGAATCACCGGGGTTTTCACAAGAGACCTTGATACTGCCTTATTGAATGATGAAATAGATATTGCTGTTCACTCTTTAAAAGATGTTCCTACCCTGTTACCTCAGAATATTGAGATGATCTCCTATCTTGAAAGAGACTTTCCACAGGACATTCTCATCAGAAAAGAATCAGCCAGAAATAAAGAACTTCATGAACTGAGACTTGCCACAAGCAGCCTGAGAAGAAGAGCTTTCTGGTTAAGACATTTTCCGAATACCGAGTTTTCTGATATCCGAGGAAATATCCAGACCCGTCTTCAAAAACTTGAAGATGGAAATTTTGATGCGACCATTCTATCTTTGGCAGGGATCAAAAGAATGAAAATGGAAATTGATTACGAAATGCTTCCGGTCATGATTTCAGCCCCATCTCAGGGTGTTATTGCCGTAGCAGGACATTCCGACAAACCGGAAATCAATGAAATACTGAAACAGATCAATCACAAACCTACCCAGATCTGTGTAGAAATTGAACGAAACTTCCTTAGCACTTTAGAAGGAGGATGTACAGCACCTATCGGAGCTTTTGCTGAAATTATTGAAGATCAGATCCGCTTTGTAGCCTCACTTTGTTCTCTTGATGGTAAAAACTGTATTGCCATTGATGAAAATTTCGAATACAATCCGGAAGAAAATTTTGGAGAAAAATTCGCAAAGGTAGTACTGGAAAACGGAGGAAAAGAATTGATGGCTGAAATCAAAAGCCAGATCTAAGATAATTTAGATTTCCAATTTCTTTTAACTGTATTTTTCATCTTCTAATCCAACAGACATGAAAATCTTATTTACCAAAAATATAGACCAATCCATTATATCCAAAGAATTAGGAGAGGATATCTCGGTTGACTGTGTTGAGGTGATTAAGACCAAGCCTATTCTGATCAGCCCCTTTGATCTGAAAAACTATTCCCTGATTTTTACCAGCGTGAATGGTGTAGCTTCATTTTTCAAAAACAGGTTTAAGCCTAATGAAAATTTCACGGCTAAAAACTATAACAAGATCTACTGTGTTGGTGAAAAGACAAAAAAAGCATTAAGAAAGCACGGATTTGGAACTTTTAAAGTCTTAAAAAATGCTGAAACTCTTTCCAGATTTATCATCGGGAACTGCCAGCATGAGCAATTTCTCCATTTCTGTGGTAATCTTGCTATTAATGTACTGGACAAAGATCTTCCTCTGCAAAACATTAAGTATAAAAAAATTACGATCTACAATACAGAGGAAACCAATCCTTTAATTCCTGAAAAATATCATGCTGCAGTATTTTTTAGTCCAAGCGGAGTTCGTAGTTTTGCAAAGCAAAATTCCCTGAAAGAGATGAAGCTGTTTTCGATTGGAGAAACTACATCCGGGGAATTGAGAAATTATACTCACGAGAATATTTTCACGTCCGAAGAAAACACGCTGAATTCTATATTCGAGCTGATAAGACGGGAAATCGTGAGCAAACTTTAGAATATCTGTTACCGGATTTAGACGGTGATATTAGTTTAAATAGATTATGATAAAAAACGACCTATATTTAAAAGCACTTCGCGGAGAAACCGTAGAAAGACCTCCTGTCTGGATGATGAGGCAGGCTGGAAGATATCTGCCGGAATTCATTGCCTTAAGAGACAAATACGATTTCTTTACAAGATGTCAAACGCCTGAACTTGCTGCAGAGATTACGATGCAGCCTATCCGCAGATTTCCTTTAGATGCGGCGATCCTGTTTTCTGATATTTTGGTAGTACCACAGGCTATGGGAATCGATTTCAAAATGAAAGAATCCGTTGGTCCCTGGTTGGATACTCCGATCAGAACAATGGAACAGGTTCAGAATATTGTGACTCCGGACGTGAATGATACTTTAGGTTACGTTTTTGATGCTATTGAACTTACTCTACAGAAATTAGATAACGACATTCCATTGATCGGCTTTGCCGGATCTCCATGGACAATTCTTTGCTACTGCGTAGAAGGAAAAGGAAGTAAAGCTTTTGATATTGCTAAATCTTTCTGTTTCCAACAACCTGAAGCAGCTCATTTATTACTTCAGAAGATTACTGATACTACTATTGCCTACCTTAAGAGAAAGGTAGAAAAAGGAGTTTCTGCTGTACAGGTTTTTGATTCATGGGGCGGAATGCTTTCTCCAACTGACTATCAGGAATTCTCATGGCAGTACATCAATCAGATCGTTGAAGCATTAAGCCCACTTACCCATGTGGTAGTATTCGGAAAAGGATGCTGGTTTGCATTGGAAGATATGACTATGTCTAAAGCTTCCGCTCTTGGTGTTGACTGGACCATTAAGCCGGAATTCGCAAGAACATTGACAAACCACACGATGACGCTGCAAGGAAACTTTGATCCTGCCAGATTGCATTCAACTCCTGAAACCATCAAGAAAATGGTAAATGAAATGATCAACCGTTTCGGAAAGGACAGATATATCGCCAACTTAGGGCACGGAATTCTCCCTAATGTTCCTGTTGAAAATGCTGAAGCATTCATCAGAGCGGTGGTTGACTGGAAACCAACTTTATAAACATAAAATCAATCTTCACACCGAAGATTTACGATAATAAAAGAAGCCCTATCATTACTGACAGGGCTTCTTTTATATGTTTGGTTTTAAATAGTACTAACTCAACATTCGTTGTGCTTTTTTCACTCCTTCTACCAGAAGATCAATTTCCTCAAAGGTATTATAAACCGCAAAACTTGCTCTTACCGTTCCAGCAATATTAAAGAACTCCATGATAGGTTGTGTACAATGGTGTCCCGTTCTTACAGCAATACCCATTTTATCCAGGATCATTCCTACATCAGAAGAAATCCCGACTCCTTCAAGATTGAAGGAAACAACACCTGTTCTCTTCGCTTTCTCGCCATATACTTTCAATCCTTCAATTTCCAAAAGATGTCTTTGAGCGTATTCCAATAAAGCATTTTCATGGTTCTGAATATTCTCATGCCCTACTCTGTTCATAAAATCAACCGCTGCTCCCAAAGCAATATTTCCACCTACATTTGGCGTTCCTGCTTCATATTTAAATGGAAGTCCTGCATAAGTTGTTTTATCAAAAGAACATGTTGCAATCATCTCTCCTCCTCCGTGGAATGGTGGCAAAGCTTCTAATATTTCACGTTTTCCGTATAAAATACCTGTTCCCATCGGAGCATACATTTTATGTCCTGAGAATACAAAGAAATCACAATCTAATTTCTGAACATCAATATTGAAATGAGGCGCAGACTGAGCCCCGTCAATAACGATATAGGCATCCGTATTTTTTCTTGTTCTCGCGATGATTTCCTCAATAGGATTTACAATTCCCAATGCATTAGAAACCTGATTTACAGAAACTACTTTTGTTTTTTCACTTAAAAATTTATCAAAATAATCTAACTGAAGAATACCATTTTCATCAATAGGAATTACTCGAAGTTTTGCTCCTGTTCTTTCACAAAGCAATTGCCATGGAACAATATTGGAATGATGCTCCAGATAAGAAATGATAATCTCATCGTCTTTTTGTAATTTTTGCGTTAGAATATAAGAGATAAGGTTCAGCCCTTCTGTTGTTCCTTTCGTAAAAATTACTTCAAAGTCATGTTCAGCATTAATGAATCTCTGAATCTTTCTTCTGGAAAGTTCCATTTCTTCTGTTGCCAATTGGCTTAATGTATGAATTCCTCTGTGAACATTTGCATTAAGTTCCGTATAATATGCGTGACAGACTTCCAAAACCGAATTTGGCTTTTGAGATGTAGCTGCATTATCCAGATAAACCAACGGCTTACCATTCACTTCTCTGTCCAATATAGAAAACTGGCTTCTTATTTCCTGAATGTCAAACATTTATTTATTTTTTAAATTAAGATGTCCTTATTTAGAACTCTTCAAATTTACGGCTTTTTTTTCGAAAGGAAGCATCCGGTCACAAGCTGATACTTGTCAGTTAATAGAAATATTCAATGATATCACATGAATAAAACTGATATAGATTGAAAAGCACAAAAAAACCTGCCAAAATTTGACAGGTCTTATATCATTAAATAAGCAATACTTATTCTGCAGATTTTTCTTCTGTTGTTGGAACATCAGGAGATTGAGTTGCAACTTCTTCTGCTTCTTCTTCATCATCTTCATCCATTGCAGCAGCACCACCTTTCATTGCATTTCTAGACATCTTAACAGCAACTACTACTGCATTGTCTGGGTGCACGAAAGAATATCCTTCTGTTTTGATACTACCTACATAAAGTTTGTTACCAATTTTTAATGGAGTAACATCAACAACGATTTCGTCAGGTAGGTTAGCAGGGATAGCTTTTACTTTTAGTTTTCTGAAAGACTGACGTAAAACACCACCAGAAACAACACCTTTAGAACGTCCTGTAATTCTTACCGGAACCTCCATAACAACTGGCTTGTCTTCAGACAATTGATAAAAGTCAATGTGAAGAATTTTGTCAGTAATTGGGTGGAACTGAATATCCTGAAGAACTGCTGGAATTGTTTTTCCGTCAACTTCAATAGATACCGTGTGTGCTTCAGGAGTGTATACTAACCCTTTGAAAGCTTTCTCTTCAGCAGAGAAGTTTAAAGGTGCTTCACCTCCATAAACAACACAAGGAACTAATTCAGCATCACGTAAAGCTTTTGTAGACTTTTTGCCCACGCTTTCTCTTTTTGTACCTTGAATTGTAATAGATTTCATTTATAAAAATTTAAAAAATTGTTCTTAATTTAATCTGCAAACTATTTAAAATCAATTAAATAACAAACTTGCTACTGATTGATTTGTGCTCATGAACCATTGTCATAACGTCCGCAAATAATGGGGCGCAAGATAGCACTTTTATTTTAGATGACAAATTATTTTTAACAGGAATTGAGTCAGTTACAATAACTTCCAGAATTTTTGAGTTCTCAATATTCTCGTAAGCTTTCCCTGAAAGCACTCCGTGAGTCGCCATAGCTCTTACAGTTTTTGCTCCTTTCTCGATCAGGATATCCGCAGCTTTACAAAGCGTACCCGCTGTATCGATCATGTCATCAATAAGAATCACATTCTTACCTGTAACATCTCCAATAAGGAACATTTCTTCTACAACGTTGGCCTTTTTTCTCTCCTTGTAAGCAATTACTACCTCTGCCCCTAGGTGACCTGCATAGTTTTTTGCTCTTTTTGCACCTCCCATATCCGGAGAAGCAATGGTAAGATTGTCAAGATGTAGAGATTTGATGTAATCAACGAAGATCGAAGAAGCATACAGGTGATCTACCGGAATTTCGAAGAACCCCTGAATCTGATCTGCATGAAGATCCATTGTCATCACTCTTGTTGCCCCTGCTGCTGTAAGAAGGTTGGCAACTAACTTAGCACCGATCGGCGCTCTTGGTTTGTCTTTTCTGTCCTGTCTGGCAAGTCCGAAGTAAGGAATTACAACGGTAATGCTCTTTGCAGAAGCTCTTTTCGCTGCATCAATCATTAGAAGAAGTTCTAAAAGATTGTCTGCAGGAGGGAATGTAGATCCGATTAGGAAAACTCTTCCTCCTCTTACGGATTCGTCCAAAACAGGCTCAAATTCACCATCGCTGAACTCCTGAAAGTTGATTTTCCCTAATTCTTTCCCATAATGTTGGGCAATTTTCTCTGCCAAGTCCCTGCTGGTTCTTGTACAAAATAGATAACTTAACTGATCGGCCATTTTTACTTTTTAAAAGATTTTGCAAATTTAAAAAAAAACCACAAGATTTACTCTTGTGGTTTCTAAGTTTTTATTTAATCAATAATTATGGTAATGTAACTCCTGAATAATTATTAGGATTTACAAGAGGTATAGACGAATTATAAGTTGAATTAATAGCACTGATAAATTCGTTAGCAATTACACCGTATCCTCTACCTGTTAAATGTACTCCATCCAGTGAGAATGCACCTCCGGATACAAATTTAGCTGTATATTTTACCCCATCCCAAGAAATACCGGAATCGTCTGCCAGCTTCTTAAGTTTAGCATTAGCATCTACAAAAGCATATCCTTTAGCTGTAGCTGCTGCTTTAATCACAACATTATAAGCATCAATAGCGTCATTGATCTCCTTAATTTCAGATGGGATCAGAACATATTTGTCTGCAAACGGGTAAGAAACCCCTCTAGCACCAAGAGACGCCGGAATTCCTGCAGGAAGTGTTTCCACTGAACCGATCGCAGCCTTGGTAGTTAAAGGAATAAGATCTCCTGATTTTGCCTGTCTAGCCTGTCCGTAAGTAGCACCAAGATAAGGAGCAAGCATTACTAGTGTTGGATTTCCTGAATTGGCCGCAGCAACAGTAATCTGTGCACCCAGATTTGTAATACTTTCGTCTTTAATCAGCAATGGATTCGCAGCAGATTTAGAAAGTGGTTTAATTCTGTCTCCTGCTCCTAATCCTGCTAAAATCTGACTTAGCGGGCCATATACATTTTTATTCAAATCATCAATTGTAGCCTCTCCTACAGCAACATTTCCTTTTCCTAACACTGCAGCAGTTAAAGGATTTGTTGGTATTGTTGTCAGAGAAGGAATAGAAGTTACACTTGGAATATTTGCAATAACTCCTTTCGCTTTTGTTGCATCAATTTTAGAAATCAACAGATCATAATATGTTTTAAACTGAGCTGGAGGCGTTAAAGTTTCAACAGAACTGTCTGCACCTGCCAAAGCATATAATAAAGCATCATTATTTCCTATCCATAAAGAGAAGAATGTAGGATTTTGACTTACAAAATCATCAATCACAGATACAGTAGGGGATGAAGCAAATCTTACAAAATAAGGGTTTGCTGTCTTAGGTATGATTCCTGCAACATCTCCATATTTAGGAGCTAATAAATGAGCTACTTTTGCTCCCGGAACTCCCATATTATTAAAAGGTCCTTTAAGAACTGTATTAACCAAGTTTGTCGCTTTATTATTGTTGATATTACTTATATCAGGAGCTCCATCAACAAAACCTTTTATATAAAGCTTTGTATCTTGAATTTGGGGAGTAACACCAGGTGCAACAGCCAGAAGCAATCCTCCGTTATTATCACCCATTAGAGGCTGCTTGAAGTCTCCACCTCCTACAAGTTTCATTTGCTGAGCCATCATTGAAGGATAAGATTCATTCTGCCCATCTACATAAAGAGCACCATCCCTATATCCGGAAGTAAGTGAATTTCCTAACGCAACATATTTTGAGAAATCAGCATTTCCTTTTGAAGGCTGCATATCTTTTACATCCGTATCAAAATCAGTCTTACAGCTTGTTACGGTAAAAAGAAGTGCAGAAACTGCTATTGTCGATATTATAATTTTTTTCATAGTCTTTTAATTAAAAAGGGTTATAAGATAAACCTAGACCAAAATAGAACGCTTTTGCCTTAGCCTGTCCATAGAATCCAAGATTAGCATTGTTCACATTTCTGTACTGAGGCATCGCATATCCTCCTGCAATGTCAATTCCAAACTGTTTTAGCTTAAATCCTACTCCACCAGTAATCACATAGGTATCAAATGAAGGAGTTTCCGGAATAAAGTTTTCGTTAGTATAAGGAGACTCGTCATAATATGCACCTAGACGACCGTAAATCATATTAGTGAAAGCATATTGAGTTCCCAATCTGAATGTTTTGGAATTTTTAAAGTTCTTAGCATTCACAAGAACTGTTGGATCTGATGGGTTATTAGGCGCAAGAGGTGCATTTTCGAAGTCCAGTACAAGCTTGCTGTATCTTTCCCATCCATGATAATTAAAATCTGCTGAAACCTGCCATTTTGGAGTCACTTTATAAGTTAAACCGATAGTATACTCTTCAACCAACGGAAGTGTTGCTGTGAAACCATCTTGGCCTGCAGCATTTAATTTTAATAATGAATAAGGGGTCTGAGTTGGGAACTTGAATGTAGCAGTTCCATTATCAGCCTTCATGTCAATTGCTGAACGGTATGCAATACTAACATCCAATTTTGGATCAGGTCTGAAATAGAAACCGAAACCATATCCGTGTCCGCTTGCTTTATTGTCATTGATATTTACTTGCCCATTAAATTGTGTCACAGCTTTATCCCAATCTACTTTCCCTCTTGCATAGATATAACTTGCTCCGAAAGCCAACCAAGGAGCCAGTTTCACAGAAACCATTGGTTGGAAATAATAACTCTTCAGTTCTAATTTCTGTACCATTTCCTTACCTTCCCAATTATCCGGCCATTTAATCGTACTTCCGAAAGGTGTTGAAAAGCTAAAACCTACAGATAGATTTTCTATTGGTTTATAAGTAATCGCTGCATAGATTGGGGTCCCAAGTGGGTTATCCGTTTCCGTACTCTGCAAAGTATTTAAGTTTTGAAAAGTAACTTTATTACTTGCACCAAATCCTCCCGCTACTACGCTCAGCTTGGAAGGAATAAATGACATACCTGCTGGGTTGAAGAATGTCACACTTGCATCTTCGGCATGAGCACTAGTATGCGCCATTGCCAATTGTTTTACCCCCTGCAAAGAAACTCTGAAGCCTCCTGCGTAAGATAAAACGCCCGCCAATAAAGCAGTTGATACTAATATTTTTTTCATAGACTATTATTATATAACCCAAATATAAAATTATTTTGAATACGTCTGTTAATATTTGCTAACATTTTAAACAATATATAAAAAGAAAACTATGTTTAAAATAACATTCTAGACATAATAAAGCCCAAAGCAATAATTAACAAACAATTACAAATCAGACTACATAACACTATTAAAACTGTTTAATATTAAACAATTGTTTAACAAAAGAAAATCATCACCTTGAAAAAGGTCATAACAGAGTGAAATCTCAAAGAATGTTAAAATTTTGAAAGCATATTTTTTTTGTACATGTTACAAATTTAAAAAGCAAAAAAAAGACCTATTAAAAACCCTCTCAACCATACTTCTTTATTCCTTTAACTTCCGGACTTTACTAAAATACAAAAATGTTTTACCACGAATTCAGGTTATTTGAGTATTTTAGAATTGCATAAAGATAAAAATACATAAATTTGCAAGATTATAAATAATAGTAATATGAGTTGTGGATGCAAAACATCCGGCGATTCTGCACATTCTTGTGGTCCTAAAAAAACTGCAAGTGGTTGTGAAAATGTAAATACCTGCGGGAATAGTTATAAATTAAGTGTTTTTGACTGGCTTTCTAACATCAACAATCCGGCACCAAACAGGTGTGATTTTGTAGAAGTTAGGTTTAAAAATGACAGAAAATCGTTTTATAAGAATGTAAATAATATCCCTTTACATATAGGTAGCGTAATTACAGTAGAATCTAGTCCGGGACACGATGTAGGCGTAGTAAGCCTTACGGGAGAATTAGTAAAGATTCAGATGAAAAAGAAAAAGTTTTCTGAAGAATTAGCACTTAAAATATACAGACAGGCCAACCAAAAAGATCTTGAGGTATGGCAGGAAGCAAGAAAAAAAGAAGAAGCCGTAAAGCTTGAAGCAAGAAAAATTGCTCAAAGAATAGGTCTTGAAATGAAGGTAACTGATGTTGAATATCAGGGTGACTCTTCAAAAATCACATTTTATTACACTGCTGAGACCCGTGTGGATTTCAGACAGTTAATCAAAGATTACGCAGGTGCTTTCAGAACGAAGATCGACATGAAGCAGATCGGGTTCAGACAGGAAGCTGCAAAAGTAGGTGGAATCGGATCTTGTGGACGCGAACTTTGCTGCTCTACATGGTTAACAGATTTCAGATCTGTAAACACAAATGTGGCAAGATACCAGCAATTAAGTATTAACCCTCAAAAACTGGCAGGACAATGTGGTAAGCTTAAATGCTGCCTTAACTATGAGCTTGACAGTTATTTAGATGCATTAAGCAACTTCCCATCTTCTTCTACTACACTGGACACAGAAAAAGGAAAAGCATTCTGTATCAAAATTGACGTTTTCAAAAAGAAAATGTGGTTTGCTTATGTAGACAGCTCTATCGCATGGTACGACTTCGATATTGATCTTGTTAAAAAACTGATTGCAAAGAACAAAAGAGGAGAAAGAATACTTCCTCTGGAAGATCTGAAACAACCGGAAACACCATCCCAAAGCATTGACCTTATCCAGGAAAATAATGTAGACCGCTTCGAGAAGAAAAACAGAAACAATAGAAACAGAAACAATCAGACTAAGCAGAACAATAATAACCCGGGACAAGGACAAAGGCAACCTCAGGGAGAAGGTCCAAAGAAAAACAGACCTGAAAGACAGGAAAGACCCAACCGATCGGAAAAGCCGGAAAACCCTAATGCTAATTCAGCAAACCAGCCTAGACAACCCAAACCACAACAGCAGCCAAAAGCACCCGTGGAAAAAGTAAAAGCTGAAGCAAATCCTGATGCAGAGAAAGCGCAACAAAGCAATCCGAACAAGAAAAAATTTAAAAAGAAATATCCTCCAAAAAAAGATAAAAATGCGTAAAATTTTAGGATTATTGACCTTTATTCTTTTCTTAAGCTGTAACTCTTCTTCAGGAGAAGATGTTATTATGAATTCCGTTGATAATAAGTGGAATAAGAAAAGTGAGCAAAAATTTAATCTTGAAATTTCAGATCCGCAGAATCCTAAAAATATTATATTTGTTGTAAGAAACAACAACAATTATCCTTACAGTAATATAAGGTTCATTGTGAATTTCACCAATCTTCAGAACAAGAAAAAAGAGACAGACACCCTTAATTATGTTCTGGCAAAACCAAACGGAGAGTGGCTTGGTACAGGCTTTGGTGATACAAAAGAAACATTGTTTCAGTATAAATTAAATTATAAATTCCCAGGAAAAGGAAAATATCAAATTGGGCTTACTCAAGCTATGAGAAATGATATCTTACCAGGAATTGAAGATATTGGGATAAAAATAGAAACGGCTAAACCGTAACCATAAATGGAAGTAAACAATAAAAATGCAGGAAATAAGGGGAAAACATTCCCTCTGCCTCCTAAAAAAAAGAACACCTCTTGGAAAAAATGGGTCTCCTTTATTTGGATTGCACTCATTGCGGTAGTTTTAGGAATTTCAGGACTTTTCTTTGCAGTTTCCCAAGGATTCCTTGGAGAAATGCCAGATGTAAAAGAACTGGAAAACCCGGACATATTTGTAGCTTCTGAGATTATTTCTTCAGATGGGGTAACGCTAGGTAAGTTTGAGAAAGAAAAAACTCAGCCTATCGTATATAAGGATCTTCCTCCTTTCCTCATCTATGCTCTTCAGGCAAAAGAAGATGAGCGTTTTAAAGAACATTCAGGAATCGACCTTTATTCTATCGCCAGAGCAGTTGCCTACGGAGGTGGACGTGGTGGTGGTTCTACCATTACCCAGCAGCTGGCAAAACTTCTTTTTACAGGAACAGCATCTCAGAATAAATTTGAAAGAGCATTCCAGAAGTTGAAAGAATGGGTGGTTGCTGTAAGTCTTGAAAAAAGATATACTAAAGAAGAAATCATTACCCTTTATTTCAATAAGTTCGATTTCCTTTTCAATGCAAATGGTGTTGAAATGGCATCCAGAGTCTATTTTAACAAAAAGACCTCTGAGCTTACCCTACCGGAAGCAGCAACTTTTGTAGCAATGCTTGAGAACCCAAGAAAAAACAATCCTTACAGATATCCTGAAAAAGCAAAGGAAAGAAGGAATGTTGTTTTGGACCAAATGCAGAAAACAGGATATATTGATGCTGCCACTTATGAAAAAGCAGCCAATACACCGATAGAGGTAGATTTCCACCCTATCAAAAGTATTACTGACGGATATTCTGCTTACTACAAGTTCTATCTGAGAAAAGAGATTGATAAATATCTTGAGTCTCATGAAAAAGAAACCGGTAAAAAGCTTAATCTTTATAAAGACGGATTAAAAATTTACGTTACTCTTGATTCTAAAATGCAAAAGTATGCTGAGGAATCTATTAAAGAGCATTTAACGGATCTTCAGAAAAGATTCGACGCAGAACAGAGAGGAAGAAAGAACAGACCTTTCTACTATCTTACTGATAAACAAATCAGTAGTGTAATGCTTCAGGCCATGAAAAGAACTGGCCGATATAAGCTGTTAAAAGCTGATGGCATGCCAGATGATTCCATTATGATGGAATTCAAAAAACCGATCAAAACTTCAAGGTTCACATGGGCTGGAGAAGAAGAGGTTGAAATGTCACCTTGGGACTCTATCAGATACCACAAACAAATTGCACAGGCAGGTTTAATGTCTATGGTTCCCGGAACCGGCGAGATCAAAGCCTGGGTAGGAGGTATCGATTGGCAGCATTTCCAATATGATCACATCAAACAAGGTAAGAGACAGGTAGGATCTACATTCAAACCTTTCGTATATGCAACTGCAATTATGAAACTGGGAATGACTCCTTGTTCTGCTGTTTCTAACGGAACTTATGACCATAACGGCTGGCATGTACCGGGAAGAGGAGGAATGCTTACTTTAAAAGATGGCTTGGCACATTCTCAGAACCCGATTGCAGCAAGACTTATAGAAATGACGGGAGTAGACGCTGTTATCCAGACCGCAAGAGATCTTGGAGTAACAGAAGATATTCCTAGAAACAATACCATTGCCCTGGGTTCATCAGATATTACTATCTATGAAATGCTAGGTGCATACAGTACTTTCGCAAACTACGGTAACCACAATAAACCGGAAATGATCTGGAGAATTGAAGACGCCAACGGTAGAGTTATTAAGGAGGTAAATGTAGAGCCTAAAGAAGTAATGAACCCTATGTATGCCTACACCATGATTGAATTGATGAAAGGTGTTGCACAATATGGTACTGCATCAGGAGAGCTTGGAAGAAGAGGAATCTCAAAAGCGGTTGAAATTGCTGCTAAAACAGGTACTACACAGAACAACTCCGATGGTTGGTTTATGGGAATCACTCCTAAACTGGCAACAGGAGCCTGGGTAGGATGGGAAGACAGAGCAACCCACTTCTTCGGAACGGGTGAAGGTCAGGGAGCAAAAATGGCATTGCCTATATGGGCAATATTCATGAAGAAAGTATGGGCAGACAAGACATTGGGAATTACTCCGGATGATAAGTTTATCAAACCTTCTGACTGGAAAGACGGCTGTTCAAACCTTAAAGGATTAGGAGGCGGATATGGAGATGACGGAAGCCTTCAGACCATTGACGAGATCAAAAATCCAAGACCGGCAGATCCAACACCTAAAAAATCTACAGAAAAGAAAGAAGAAAATATCAATGAAAACCTTCACTCTAATGATGAGGTAGATTTCAATAAATAAATTCTCTTTTAGAAATACATAAGACCTTTCAATAATTTGAAGGGTCTTTTCTTTTATAATTAATACCTTTGAAGGATGAATATCGAACGCATAAGCCAGCCATTTATCAAAAAATTTCCAGGAGATTTTTCAAACAATCCTATGCAGAGAAATACGCCTAAAGTTTTATTTTCAACGATTGCCCCTGCAGGATTTGACAAACCTCAGTTAATAGCTTTTAATAAAACTTTATCCGAAGAAATAGGATTGGGTAATTTCGATGAAAAGGACCTGGATTTCCTAGTAGGAAACAATCTGCCGGATAATATTCAGACCTATGCGACAGCTTATGCAGGACATCAGTTTGGAAACTGGGCAGGCCAGCTAGGAGATGGAAGAGCAATTCTTGCAGGAGAAATCACTAATGACTCCGGAAAAAGAACAGAAATCCAATGGAAAGGAGCCGGAGCAACCCCTTACTCCCGACATGCAGATGGAAGAGCCGTTCTGAGATCTTCTGTAAGGGAATATCTGATGAGTGAAGCGATGTTTCACTTGGGAGTTCCTACAACCAGAGCATTAAGCCTTGCATTCACCGGAGAAGATGTCGTTCGGGACATTATGTATAGTGGAAATCCACAGTTGGAAAAAGGAGCAGTCGTAATCAGAACTGCCGAAAGCTTTCTTCGCTTTGGACATTTTGAACTGATGTCTGCCCAGCAGGAATACAAAAACTTGGAAAACCTATTGGATTTTACCATTGAAAACTATTATCCGGAAATCACTGCATCAGGCATCCAGAAATACAAAGCCTTTTTTGAAAGCATTTGCACCCGTACAGCAGATCTTATGGTGGAATGGTTCAGGGTTGGATTTGTACATGGAGTGATGAATACAGATAACATGTCTATTTTAGGACTTACCATCGATTATGGCCCTTATTCAATGATGGATGAATATGATTTAAATTTCACCCCAAACACCACTGATCTTCCTGGAAGAAGGTATGCTTTCGGAAAGCAAGGACAGATCTCTCAATGGAACCTTTGGCAATTGGCTAATGCTCTTCATCCGCTGATTAAGGATGAAAAGTTTTTAGAAGATACTTTAAACAGATATGGCAATTATTTCTGGGAGGCTCATGACAAAATGCTTTGCAGAAAATTCGGGTTTGATGAACTAAGAAAAGATGATGAAGAGTTCTTTACCAACTGGCAGGGATTAATGCAGGAATTGGAACTGGATCACACTTTATTTTTTAATCAATTGGAAAAATTATCCGGCGAAACAGATCTAAAGACAGCTTTTAGTGATATCTCCTACTCTGTTTTAAATGAAGAAAAGCTTGGGAAACTTAAGAACTTTATTGAAAGTTACAAGTCCAGATTGAATTCAAATACCATTTCCAGAGAAGAGTCTTTAGAAATGATGGTAAAATCAAATCCAAAATTCATTCTCAGAAATTATCTGCTCTATGAGTGCATTGAGGAAATCAACCATGGTAAAACTGAAATGCTGAATAAGCTAACTCAGGCCCTGGAAACTCCCTATGAAGAATTGTTCCCTGAGTTTTCCGCCAAAAGGCCACCTGAATATGACGACACCGCAGGATGTTCTACACTTTCGTGTAGTTCTTAATGAATATACCACAAAATATCGTATATATTGAATTATTTACATCATATTAAATATTTTCACTAATTTTAGAAAAATCTTTAATATGAAAAAAATTATCCTATCTTTAAGTTTAATGTTGGGAACAGCAGCATATTCCCAAACAGTACTGCTCAATGAGAGCTTTGAAAGTTATACGGACTTTGCCATTACAGGAATCGGAAGCTGGCTTACACTTGACCTTGATATGGCAGGCACTTATTATGGTGGAGGCCCGGTTGTTGCAGGTGTAACTGATCCCAACTGGACACCCAGCTGGCCCAATTCATCTTCACCAAAGGCATTTCAAATATTTAATCCATCCAATACAAATGCCACAAACAACACGACAGCTACGGCTACAGATGAAGAAGTAAGAGATTTCACGCCACATACCGGACAGAAGTACGCCGCCGCATGGGCAGCATCTGCACAGCTAGGAACTATTGCCAACAATGACTGGCTTATTACCCCGGCAGTGACACTGGGAACAAGCTCCAATACTTTAACATTTTGGGTGAAAGCTCTTTCTCCTGATTATACTGAACAATACAAAGTGGGAGTTTATACAGGAAGTGGAAGCCCAACCTCAGGAAGTAATTTCACAACAATTTCAGGACCAGCCGCCCTCAGTGCATCCTACCCATCATGGCAACTTATTACCCTTAACCTTGATAACTATGCGGGACAAACCATAAGAGTTGGCTTTAACTATATGGCTGAAAATAAATATATGTTTATGCTGGATGATGTTAAAATCACAACTTCAGGAACTCTTGGAACAAGTGAGGCTTCAAAAGCAAAAACAAACACAGCCATTTACCCTAATCCTACTAAAGGAGAAATCAATATTAAAACAGATAAAAAAATAAAATCAACTTCAGTAATTGACATGTCAGGAAAAACACTCAACAGAACAGAATCCGGAAATACGGATATTTCATCTCTTCCAAAAGGAATCTATCTGATGAACGTAGAATTTGCTGACGGAACTTCTACAACAGAAAAAATTATCAAACAATAATCACAACGTGTATACAATCTTCCCAAAACCACCCATTCCGGTGGTTTTTTATTTTACTTTTGCAAAAAATACGGCACGTGTCATTTATCAAGACAAAATTTATTAACTTTTTGAGGCTGGTCTTCCCTTCCTCCTACACTGAACTTACAGTTTTCCTGTTCTTTATCATCTGTTACGGAATTCTGGGTTCTTATATTGCCATTCATTACAGAATTATCTTCGATAGCAGAATTCCTTGGGACGCCTACTTCAGCTTTGACAACAAATCTATCCTGATGACTGGAGGCAGCTTTGAAAGACATCCTCTATCCTATTATTTTTTCAACTGGATTAGAGAATTCTGTTTATTCATTTCAGGAGGTAAAATGGATATGACCTTTAGACTCACCTTAGCCTGGCTCAGCAATATCATCATCACTTTAAATGTGGTTCATATTTTCAAATATCTTAAGAATATCATCAGGCTTCCGTTGCCTTATAGTCTTTTGATTGTATTATTCTTCGGAATATTTTCTACCAACATCATTCTTTCCTTTACTCCGGAAAATTTCACCTACACCCTATTCTTTCTTTCACTGTACAATTATTATGCAGCAATAAAACTCAGAAAGGAAGAAAAAATACCAGCCACAGCACTTTCATTGGCAGGCATTACCATTGGAGGGCTTACCATTACCAACATGGTAAAAGTTTTCATCCCGGTTTTCTTCGAAAAAGGACTTTTTAAAAGCTGGAAAAAAATAGGAGGAGCCATTTTACGAGGTATGGCAGCCGTTACAATGTACACATTGCTTTACCTGAACAGAATTGATTTTAAATACCAGAACATTTTTTCAAAGACCAATCAGCAATATGAAAAGTTTTCCAATGTAGAATCCATGCCGACCTGGGATATGATCCTGTCTTTCTTTTTCGGAGGAAATATTCTTTTTCCGAGTTTCATTATTTCAGACAAACACAATATGAAAGGTTTTAACTTTAAAGGTCTTTATATGGATCTTTATTCCTCAATTTTCCCTTACATTTTCATCGGCTTATTATTGATATTGATAAGTTGGAGTTATCTGAAGAATTTTAAAAACAAATGGGTGCAGATCATTATGATTTCATTTCTCTTTGACATCATCATTCACTGCATCATGAGATTCGGACTTCACACTTCATATATTTACGGTGGTCACTTTGTATTTGTATATCCACTGCTTATTGGCTGGCTCTTGTTCGCCTACAGGTCCTCTGCAAAAATGATGGCTTTTTTAACGCTAATAATCTGTTTCCTTTTTGTCTATTTACTTGCAAACAATCTGTTCAGAATATCAGAATTCTTTTGGTTTTTAGAAACTTATTATCAATAAAAAAACCGGGAAAATTCCCGGCTTATATGTTTTAAAATCTTCAGTATTACTTTGCTTCAGCACAGAAAATTCTATACTGAACAGCCACTGCAGATTTAAAATATTCTCTAATTCTAGACAGATCCCCAGCCGCACTTTGCTTAGTAAAGTAACTTCCAGCTAAGATTTTATAATTTGGTCTTAAAGAAGCATCTGTTTCCACTTTCAGATTAGGAAATCTTTTTCTGAAATAAGACTTCACTTCATTAGCTTCTTCATTGCTCTTTACCGTTGTGATCTGAATTTTATATCCTAAAATTCTAGGATTTTTTCTACAAATCTCTGCATTAGTCAATTCCCTATTCGGTACATAGATTTTAGGCGGTTTTGTACTGATGCCTGAAGAAATACCAGAGTCATTATTACTATAATCTTTAGTAGGATTATTGGTAACAACCTTTGAACATTTATCTTCTACTCCTTCCAAAGCAGCATTTATTTTGGAGTCCATGGAGATAACAAGCTCCGTTCCCGAAAGCGTATCTTTTTTAACAACTTGCTGGGCTTCAATACTATAAAAACCAAACAATGATAATATCGAAAATATTTTGATCAAATTTCTCATTTAAACTTGTTTCCGCAAATTTATACAAATTAAAAAACTATACCAAACGAGTTATTTAGAATCAATACAAATTAAACGTAAATGATATTTTCCCCTTTCTATATGCCGTTAAATTTCTGTTAAAAATATTATTTTTGCGGAATTGATATGTTTCAATAATTTACTAACATAAGATAATTTAAATGATTAGTTGGAGAAAGCATTATAAAAAAACGTTGATCGCAATAGGCTTATTGCTATCAACCAGTGCTTCATTTTACGGGCAAGACGGCGATCCTAAAAACGGAGAGAAACTTTTCAAAGCGAATTGTACTGCATGTCACGCGCTGGACAAACAAGTAATAGGACCACCACTAAAGGGGGTTGTAGAACGAGTAAAGACAGAAGGTGGTGTAGACAGAGATTGGCTTCACAAGTGGATTAAAGACAACAAAGCTTTAAGAGCTTCAGGGGATAAATACGCCAATGAAATTTTCGAAAAGTATAATAAGACTGAAATGTTACAGTTCCCTAACCTTACGGAGAAGGACATTGATGACATCTTAGCATTCACTACTAATCCTCCTGTTGAGCCACCAAAGGAAGACAAAGCGGCTCCTGCACCTGGTGCTGATGCGGCATCTCCTGCAGACAAAAGCACAACAAACATTGTAATCATTTCCCTATTAGCCATTGCAGGTCTATTAGTTTGGATCTTGCTTAAACTAAGACAATTAGTAAAACTAGGCCAGTCTGAAGAATTAACAGGGCTTAACGAAACGAGAGTTCGTTCGTTCAAGGAAATGTACGAGAAGTTCCACTATGTAGGAAAAGGTATAATAGCTGTACTTGCTATTCTTGCTGCTTACGGAGTTTGGAACTGGTTAATGTGGATCGGGGTTTACAAAGGATACAAGCCTGAACAACCAATCTACTTCTCCCACAAAATCCACGCTGGAGAACAAAAAATTGACTGTCAATTATGTCACTCCAGTGCTAAATACGGAAAAGTATCTGAAATTCCTTCTATGAACGTTTGTATGAACTGTCACAGAACAATTTCTGAATACAACGCAGATCACTACATGGAGCCAGGAAAAGACAAGGCATTCTATGACGGAGAAATCCAGAAGATCTACGCAGCAACAGGTTGGGATCCTGCTAAACAACAATACACAGGAAAAACACAACCGGTTGAATGGACAAGAATCCACAACATGCCAGATTTCGTTTACTTCAACCACTCTCAGCACGTAATTGCTGGTGAACAAGCGATCATCAATTCTTTCAACAAAAAGAATCCTAACAACAAAATTGACGTTGTATGTAAAGCTTGTCACGGTAAAATTGATACAATGAATGTTGTTCAAATGGCTAACGACTTTACAATGGGATGGTGTATTGAATGTCACAGAACGACTGAGGTTGATATGAACAACGGTTATAATAAAGAGTACTTCAAAAATCTACACGACAAGTTGAAAAAACAATATCCACAAGATGGAGGTAAGATCACTGTAGATGCAATTGGAGGTCTTGAGTGTGGTAAATGTCATTATTAATAACTAAAAAATTAGAAGTATAAATGGCTTCAAACAAAATACAATTCAGAAGTATTCATGAACTTAAAGACCCAGCTTTAAATGGTAAGCTGGCTCTTAAAGAGTTTCAGGAAGAAATTCCGGTAGAAGATTTCCTTGGAGATGCTGAACAAAACGGATCAAGTACTTCAAGAAGAGATTTCCTTAAATTACTAGGATTCTCTACAGCAGCAGTAACTTTAGCTGCCTGCGAAGCTCCGGTAATCAAAACGATCCCTTATGTGGTAAAACCACACGATATTATTCCAGGGGTTCCTAATTATTACGCTTCAACATATTTTGACGGTTTCGATTTCGCTAGTGTTTTAGTAAAAACCCGTGAAGGTAGACCTATCAAAATTGAACCAAACCCTGCTGGTGGTGATTTAGGTAAAACTAACGCTAGAGCTCAGGCAAGTGTACTTTCTCTTTATGATAATGATAAAGTAAAGCAGCCTAAGCTAGACGGTAAAGATGAAACTTTCGATAAAGTAGACAGTTTCGTTATTAAAGGGTTGGAAGAAGCTAAAGCGTCAGGCAAAAAGATTGTGGTTTTATCACACTCTTTTGCTTCACCAACTTTCAAAAAGTTATTCGCTGAATTCAAAGCTAAATATCCTACAGCTGAATTAGTAACTTTCGATGCTTATCCTTATGCTGCAGGATTAGATGCTGCTCAGGAAGTATTCGGACAAAGAGCATTACCTGTTTATGACCTTAACGGTTCTGAATTGGTAGTTTCTTTCCAGGCTGATTTCTTAGGAGATTATAACGCTTCAAGTTTAGAGTCTTCTTACGCAGCAGCTAGAAAACCAAGTGCAACCATGTTGAGACACATCCAAGTGGAATCTAACATGTCATTAACTGGTGCTAACGCTGACTCAAGATACAGATTAAAGCCAAGTGCTGTAAACAAAACTTTAGTTGAGGTTTATAATGCAATCGTAGGTGGTGGTACTTCTGATAAGACTGCTACTGAAATTGCAAACGAACTTAAAGCAAAAGGAAGCAAAGCTGTTGTTTTTGCTGACGGTTCTAAAGGAGCACAGGTTTTAGCACACTTAATCAACCAAAAATTAGGTTCAGTAGCTTTCACTGGTAAAGCAAACTTACTAAAAGAATTCAACGGTGCAAGATACCAGGAATTCCTAGGATGGGTAAACGGTGGACAAGTTGGAGTATTAGTTACAAACAACGTAGATCCTATCTATGCTCATCCAAAAGGAGAAGACTTCAAGAAGTCTTTATCAAAAGTTCCTTATGTAATTGCGGTTGCTGATAAGAAAAATGAAATGTACAAAGCAGCTAAGGCTGTGATTCCAGTGGCTAACTGGTTAGAGTCTTGGGGAGATATCGAACCACAGACAGGAGTATATTCATTAATGCAGCCTACGATCCAGAAGATCTACAAATCAAGACAGATTGAAGAATCTTTATTGGTTTGGAAAAATGGTAAAAACAATGCTGCAAACAACTACTACGATTATTTAAAGGCTAGCTCTGCTTCTCTTTTAGGTAGTACTTCTTTCAACAAAGCATTATATAACGGTATCAACCCTTCTACAAACTCAACAACATTATCTTACGCTGGTGGAAACGCTGCACAAGCTGTTGCTGAGCTAGGAAACTTCAAAGCTTCCGAATTAGAATTAGTATTATACACTACGACTTCAATGGGAGACGGTACTCAGGCAAACAACCCTTGGTTACAAGAGTTACCTGACCCGATCACTAGAATGTCTTGGGATAACTACCTGACTATTTCTCCAAAAGACGCAGAGAAATTTGCAATTGACAACGATCTTAACGCGAGAATGCAGTTAGATGGTTCAATTGTTAATCTTACTGTAAACGGAGTAACAATAAAAGATGTTCCTGTATTCGTACAACCAGGTCAAGCAGAAGGATCAGTAGGTCTTGCGCTTGGTTATGGTAAGAAAGACTCAGGAGCAACTGCAGATACTGGGGTAAATGCTTATCCTTTATTCGATGGTTCTAACCTTGTTCTTTCTGGTGCTAAAATCGAAAAGACAGGAGAAGATCACGAATTCGCAGGTATCCAGCTTCAAAATACATTAATGGGTCGTTACGAAATCGCTAAAGAAGTTCCTTTAGCTGAATTCATCAACGTACCATTTGATGACGAGCACAAAGGATGGAATAAGCCTTTGGAATACCACACCATCAGTGGAGCTCTTCCAGCAAGAAAAATCGATCTTTGGGATGCATTTGATGATACTGACGGTCCTCATTTCAACTTATCTATTGACTTGAACTCTTGTACAGGTTGTGGAGCATGTATCATTGCTTGTCAGGCTGAGAACAACGTTCCTGTAGTAGGTAAAGAAGAAGTAAGAATGTCTAGAGATATGTATTGGTTAAGAATTGACCGTTACTATTCTTCAAGACAAAAGGTAGAAATATACGAAGGATTAAAAGAAGGAATGGCTGTACCTGAATTGTATGGTACTGCATTCGGAGACGGAGGGGCATTGAACCACCCGGCTGATAATCCAGATGTAATCTTCCAACCGGTAATGTGTCAGCACTGTAACCACGCTCCATGTGAAACTGTATGTCCGGTAGCGGCTACTTCACACGGTAAGCAAGGTCAAAACCATATGGCTTACAACAGATGTATCGGTACAAGATATTGTGCAAACAACTGTCCGTACAAAGTAAGACGTTTCAACTGGTTTACGTATAACCTAAATGACAAGTTCGATTACAACATGAACAACGATTTAGGAAGAATGGTACTTAACCCTGACGTAGTTGTTAGAACTAGAGGGGTAATGGAGAAATGTTCAATGTGTATCCAAATGACTCAGAATACTATTCTTGAGGCTAAGAAAGAGGGAAGAAGAGTGAAGGATGGAGAATTCCAGACAGCTTGTTCTAAAGCTTGTTCTACTGGTGCAATGACATTTGGAGACATGAATGATAAAGATTCTTCAATTAGAAAGGTGTATGCCTCTAACAGAAGATATTATTTACTAGAGGAGATCGGAACAAAACCAAATGTGTTCTATCATACTAAAGTAAGAAACAGAGTAGAAAAATAAAGTTTAAATAATAAATAGGTAAAAAATGTCAGGACATTACGAAGCTCCGATAAGGGAACCTCTAATTATTGGTCACAAAACTTATCACGATATCACAGAAGATATTGCACGACCTATCGAAGAAAGAGCAGGTAAATTATGGTGGATCTCATTATATGCAGCCTTAGTTCTATTCATCTATGGATTCGGATGTATCGCTTATACGATCGGGACAGGTATTGGATCATGGGGGCTTAACAGAACTATTAACTGGGGTTGGGATATTACCAACTTCGTATGGTGGGTAGGTATCGGTCACGCCGGAACCCTAATCTCAGCAGTATTATTATTATTTAGACAGAGATGGAGAATGTCTGTAAACAGATCTGCAGAGGCGATGACGATCTTTGCGGTTGTACAGGCAGCAATCTTCCCTGTAATTCACATGGGTAGAGTTTGGGTTGGATACTGGGTATTCCCATTACCAAACCAATTCGGTTCTCTTTGGGGGAACTTTAACTCTCCTCTACTTTGGGACGTATTTGCGATCTCTACGTATTTCTCAGTATCAACTGTATTCTGGTTCATGGGATTAATCCCTGACTTTGCAATGATCAGAGATAGAGCTAAAACTCCTTGGACTAAGAAGATTTATACATTCCTAGCATTCGGTTGGGGTGGTAAAGCAAAACACTGGCAAAGATTCGAAGAACTTTCTTTGGTTCTTGCAGGGTTGGCAACTCCACTTGTATTCTCGGTACACACTACCGTATCTTTTGACTTCGCAACTTCAGTAATTAAAGGATGGCACTCTACGATCTATCCTCCTTACTTCGTTGCCGGAGCAATCTTCTCAGGATTTGCAATGGTACAGACACTATTGTTGATCGCTAGAAAAGTTTGTCACTTAGAAGAATATATCACAATGTATCATATCGAAATTATGAACATCGTAATCGTTCTTACAGGTGGTATGGTGACTGTAGCTTATGCAACTGAATATTTCATCGGATGGTACTCAGGATCTCGATTTGAAGATTTCACATATCTTTCTCCGGGTGCAGCAGTAGGACCTTACTGGTGGGCATTCTGGTCATTGATTATCTGTAACCTTGTTGTTCCTGCATCATTCTGGTTCAAAAAAGCTAGAACGAACATTATCTGGACATTCATTGTTGCATTAATCATTAACATCGGTATGTGGTTTGAGCGTTTTGATATCATCGTTATCAACCTTTCTAGAGACTACTTACCAGGATCTTGGACTATGTTTAAGCCAACGATCATTGATGTGGGTGTATACTTAGGAACAATCGGATTCTTCTCTGTATTATTCTTACTATACGCAAGAACATTCCCTGTAATTGCACAGGCTGAATTAAAATCGATTCTGAAAATCTCAGGTGAAACTTATAAAGCAAAAGAAGGAGATGAGCACCACTAAAATTGTATACGGACTTTATGCTGACGACGACGATTTAATGAACGGCGTTAAAGCATTCAACGATAAAGGAATCGCTATAAACGAAGTATATACTCCGTTTCCGGTTCACGGACTAGATAAGGCTTTAGGGTTAAAGAAAACTAGAATTTCTGATGCCGCTTTCTTATATGCTCTTTACGGTGTTACTATTGGTGCTACTGTAACTTGGTATGTGATGAACCATGACTGGCCTCAGAATATCGGTGGTAAACCAGCATTTGACTGGGCACACAACATGCCGGCATTCGTAGTTCCAATGTTCGAATTAATGGTATTCTGTGCTGCTCACATGATGTCTTTAACTTTCTTAGTTAGAAACAAAATGTATCCAGGAGCTCCAGCTCAGAATCCAGATCCAAGAACTACTGATGATAAATTCATGATGGAATTCGTAACTGAAGATGTAGAATCTGTAAAGCAGTTGCTAATTGAAACTGGAGTTGAAGAAATAACTGTTAAAGACGCTTAAAATGAAAAAGAACGTATTAAGAATTACAGCAGTTTTAGGTTTAACAACAGTTTTACTTAACTCTTGCGGGCCAAAGGAGAACACTCCGTTGGTATACTTCCCGGACATGTATTTTCCGGTAGCTTATGATCCATTGATGAAAGCTCAGGATGCGTATTCAGATCATGAAAATGAAATTCCTGCTTTTGTTAAAAATAGTGGTGCAACAGGTCTTTCTCCAGTAGAAGGATCAGTAGCGCAAAATAAAGATGGTATTTTTGAAGAAGGGTTAAAGCCAAAAAATGTTGACGAGTACAATGCAGGGTATGATGCTTCTAAAAAAATGACTGCTTCTCCTCTAAATCCAGCTAATGCTGCTAAGGATATTGAAAGAGGAAAAGTATTGTTCGACCATACTTGTGCTGCATGTCACGGAACAGGAGGTGATGGACAAGGACCAATTGTACAGACTGGAGCATTTTCTGGAGTACCAAACTATGCTGACAGAGAAATTACTGTAGGATCTGTTCATTATGTATTAACAAACGGTAGAAACGCGATGGGATCTTATGCTGGACAGCTAAACCCTGGTGATAGATGGAGAGTGGCAATGTATGTGATGAGTGCTTTCAAAAAAGGCGCAGCAGCACCGGCAGCCGCAGCACCAGCAACTGAAACGACTACTGAAACTAAAAAATAAGAAAAGAAATGTATAGTTTTTCACCAAAATTAAAATCAACTTCTATAATACTTCTTGTTGTAGGTTTAGTTCTTTTCGGTATTGGTTTCTTTTTGAACAAAGGAATTTCTACTGAGAAAATAGAACACATGATGGAGGCTGTTCATGCTTCTGGTCATAATGCTCCTACACACTCAAGTGAAATGGTTGGACCGCAGGATCACAACGCTCATTTAGAGCATGCGACAATGCAGATTCATAATTCGCCTTTAGCATCCATACATTTCGTAGCTGTATTCTTCTTCGGAGTAAGTTGTGCAGTATTATTTTTCTACTGTATTCAACATGCAGCGCATGCAGGATGGCCAATTATCATTACAAGAGTAATGGAGGCTATTGCTTCTTATATTCCTTACGGAGGTGCTATTCTAGTAATCATAATGCTATTGAATATTTTCCACCAAGGTCACCTATTCCACTGGATGGATCCGGATTTAACAGATCCAAACTCTGCACATTTCGATGTGATTTTATTTGAAAAGAAAAGATTCTTAAATATTCCTTTCTATGCAATCAGAACCCTTATTTATGTGATAGGTGCTTCATTCTTTGCATGGAAACTTAAAGCTCAGTCTAAAAAAGTAGACGATACTAAATCTAAAGTTGAGTATCAAATGCTTTACAGATGGGCAGTAGGATATATTGCATTCTTCGGATTTGCATCTGCTGCTTGGGCTTGGGACTGGTTGATGTCTATTGACCCTCACTGGTATTCTACAATGTATATCTGGTATTCAATGGTTAGCTGCCTTTCAAGTGGTATTGCTGTTATCATTTTACTAAGTGTTTATCTTAAGAAAAATGGTTTCTTACCACAGTTCAATGACAACCACTTACACGATCTAGGAGTATTCCTTTTCGCTACAAGTATGCTTTGGACATATACATGGTTCGCTCAGTTCATGCTTTACTGGTATGCCAACGTACCGGAAGAGGTTAACTACTTCTTCGGAAGATTCCAGCACTATGGTACTACATTCTTGCCAATGCTAATCATCAACTTCTTATTACCTTTATTGGTATTAGTAAGTAGCAGCATCAAGAGAAACTACAAAGTAGTAACAACAATGGCTGTTGTCGTTATTTTAGGTCACCTTTTAGATTATTTCAATATGGTAATGCCTGGAACGGTAGGACCTTACTGGAACACTCCTGAGGTATTCCTATTAATAGCAGGAGCTGTTTTATTTGTAGCAGGATTATTTATGTTTACTGTACTTTCAGCTTTATCTAAACTGAAGTTGATTCCAACAGGAAACCCATACCTACACGAATCTGAAATTTATGAGTATCCTTTCTAAGGACTTGTAACAAAATAAAACTCTAAAAGACTGATTGTTTAAACGATCAGTCTTTTTTTATGTTCTAATTTTCAATAGAGACCTGAGCAACATGATCACCACTATCAAATAAAATACTCCTATGAAAAGAATTCACCTGCTTTACTTTGTATTCAGTCTCATCTCTGTTTTCATGGATGCACAGACAATCACTTTTGTTTCAGAAAAAAACAACAAGCCGCTTCCTAAAGTTTCTGTTTTCGGGAAAGATGGAAGTATCCTTGCTTACTCTGATATTGATGGGAAAATCGACAAACAGTCATTAAACCCGGATCAGGAAAAATTCCAGTTAGTGTATAACAGTTTCCCTGTGGCGACACTCTCCTATTCTGACTTTGAACAGTCCATCATTAAAATCAACGACCAGGTAAAAGAAATTGAAACCATTGTTATTAAAAATAATAAGCCTGCCAAATACATCCTGGTTAAAGGAAACTTTAATTCATACGTTACCGTTAACAATAAACTTAATGGGTATGCAGACGGAATTATCACCTATGTTTTTGATAATAAAACCAAAAAGCTAAAAAGTACAAATGTTCAGCAGTACCGAATTTACAGACTCATAGATCCTAAACAAGAAAAGAAACTCACGGCAAGCTGGGATTACGGAAACTCACTCGATGTTCCGAAAATGAAAAAGGTCGGAAATATAGATGACTATAAAAAGAAGGATACAAAAATCAAGGAGCTGAAAGGAAACTTTAAAGATGAAATAGAAGTTACCGGAGAATATCTGCAGCAGAAAGAATTAGCATTATTTGGATTCCGGTTCTTTGACTTTAGAGGCATTCAGAATATTTCCTTCGAAAAAGATTCTCAGAAATCACTGAAAGACCTGCTGGAGTTTAATGAAATTCTTTTTGTAAAGCTCAAACATAAGAGTGAAGCCAGCTACAACCAGATTATCTCTTATGAAAATTTTTATACCACAGAAATCAGTTTTAGCAATGAAAATAATATTGATGATGTAAGATTCAATAAAGAATACAGTAATTATAAGACTCAATACTGGAAGGATCCGTCTTTCCCAAATATGCAGACCATTTTCAGCAGTTATTTCAAGGGGGATCTTCAGGAAAAACAAAACAAAAAATAAAATCTACTATTAATAAAGGTTTTAGTAAATTTGCAACAAACCAAATAAAAATGAAAAAGTTTTCTTTTCTACTTGTTTTCAGTCTGTTGCTTTTTACAGCATGTAAGAAAGATCATGTAGATGCTACGAATACTAAAACGCTGCAGTCAAGTATTAACGATATGACTTCCAGCCTACCAACCATTAAACAGATTAAGTTTAATGAAGCTCTTTATATCCTTAAAACATTTGGAGTGGAAGCTGATGGAGATGTGAATGAGCTAAAAGCTCTTGGAAAACTGATCAACGGGAAAAAAGTTCCTGAGATCATGACCTTAGCTGACGAAGTTGCACAGAAAAACGGAATAGAATGGGCAAGCAGTAACCCACCATCACTGGGTGAAATGAATATCTTCGGTGATGATAAAGCCAAAGAAAGCGATCCTAATGATGTAAAAGCAGGAGCATTAAGCCTTGTGACAAGACCAACAGGAGATGACGGAAATGGCTCACCCACAGCTATCCAGATCGTTCCAAGATTAGTAGATGCAGCAGGAAACCCTGTAGCGTTTACAGGTGCCGGTTTGGAAGCTACATTAGAAGTTTTCAGCAATGGAGTAAGACTCTCAACCGCTAAAAACCTGATGCAGGATAACAACTTTAAAGGATTTAACCTTAAATTTTCTTCTATTCCTGCTTCTAAGGTTGTAGATAATAAAATTGATATCACTGTTTCTGTAAAAACAACGGCAAAGACTTTCAAAATGTCTAAAATCGGATTGGATGTAAATGCTGCAGCCCTAAAAGTTCCTGCCGTTCCAAAAACAGATACAACAGCTGTTCCTCAACAGCCAAGTGCAGTAGTAGACCCGAATAATCCATCAACAACTACTCCACCTGCAACTACAGAACCTGGTACAGCAACTCCTGCAGCTCCAACAGCTCCAAAACAGCCAGTTGCAGATCCAAAAAATACAGTAAGCAAGTTCCTGAACAGCGTAAGCTCTCAGAACTTAAAAGCTGCTTATGAAACATCCAACAACCCAAGCTGGGGAAGCTATGAATCTTTCTCCAATCCTAATTCCGGTTTTGGAGCAGTAAAAAATGTAAGCGTTAAAAATATTACAACAAGTGCATCTAATCCTAACGGAGCGAGCGTAAATGCTACTTATGATGTAACCGATAAAAACGGAAAAACAACCTCATTAAAGGTAACTTTCGGACTTAAAAATGTAAACGGAGACTGGAAAATTTCCAGCTATAAAATCAACCCATAAATGGCTTCAGCAGAACTGATTAAAAAACTAGAAGAAACAATTGAAAATATTCCGGACTTTCCTATTCCAGGAATCCAGTTTAAGGATATTTCACCCATCTTTTTAGATCCAAAACTTTATGAAGATGTAATTGCAGACCTTGCTGCCAACAGTAAAGGAAAGATAGATGCAGTATGCGGAATAGAAAGCCGTGGATATCTTTTTGGAATCGCCATTGCAGTAGCCCTAGAGGTTCCTTTTATCTTAATCAGAAAAGCAGGAAAACTCCCCCCACCAATCATTTCGGAAAAATATGACCTGGAATATGGAAGCGCGATTATCGAAACCCGTGAAGGGCAGATAAAACCAGGACAGAGAGTTTTAATCCACGACGATCTTTTAGCAACAGGAGGAACTACAGAAGCGGCAGCTAAACTAGTAGAAAAACAGGGTGCCACTGTTTCCCAATTCAGTTTCCTGATTGGATTAAAAGGTTTGAATGGTGATGAAAAACTGAAAAAATTTGGCGCAGAGGTGTATCACGTCTTAGAATATTAATCTATACCAATAAAAAATAAATGCTTCGTAAACTATGTTTTCGAGGCATTTTTATTATTAACGATTGATAATTCATAACATTTATAGAATAATGCTCTAAAAGTATTTTGTAAATCTCTAAGAAACAATTAAATTTGCAATTCAATTTTTAAAAACTTATGGCAAAATTGGGAAAGAATGCTCAGAACGAGCAAGAAGGTAAAGAAACGGTTGAGTTCTTCAAAGACCTTGACAGAGAGGCCTTAAACACTGAGAGATTTCTTGAAAAATATTCAAAACCTTTAGGGATTGTATTTGGAGTTTTAGTTTTAGGAGTTTTAGGATTCTTCGGATATAAGCAATTTGTAGTTGCTCCTAAAAACGCTGAGGCTGTAAAAAGCTTCCTTGCTGCTCAGAAAAACCTTACTGAAAATAAAAACGCTGAAGCTTTAGGTGGAAAATCTGCTGCAAATCCAGGTTTCATCGGAACTTCTAACGAATATTCAGGAACAAGCATCGGTCAGCTATCTGCTTACAATGCTGGTTTATTGAAATTCAAAGAGGGAAAATTCCAAGAAGCTTATGATCTTTTAGATAAATTCTCTTCTGACAACAAAACGCTGATGGCAATGAAATATGGTGCTATGGCTGACGCAAAATCAGGATTGAACAAAAATGATGAAGCGCTATCATTATTAGACAAAGCAGCTACTGCTTCTGATGATCCTTATACTACCTATTTCTTCACAAGAAAAGCAGGTATCGTAGCATTAGGATTAAAGAAAAATGCAGATGCTAAAAAATACTTCTCAGCAATTGATGAGAAATACCAGGATTATGACAACGGAATGTCTGATTCTTATATTGAAATGACTAAATATTACTAAAAAAATGGCAACAGTTAATCTTTCCGATTACAAGCCACTTCATATAACTAATGCCGAAGATTTTTCTATCGGCATTGTTTTTTCTGAGTGGAATGATTTTGTAACGTACAATCTTCGTGACGCAGCTTTGGAAATCCTTGAAAAAGAAGGCGTAAAACCTGAAAACATTAAGCTTTTCCCTGTTCCCGGAGCTTTTGAATTAAGCTATGCAAGCATGCAGCTTTGCAAAGAAAGAAAATATGATGCTGTCATCTCAATCGGATGTGTGATCCGTGGAGAAACGCCTCACTTCGACTATGTATGTTCTGCTGTAGCACAGGGAATCAAGGATTGTAATATCATGACAGACACTCCCACAATCTTCTGTGTTTTGACAGATGACACTAAGGAACAGTCTATTGCAAGAAGCGGTGGAGACCTTGGAAACAAAGGTGTAGAAGCAGCAGTAACCGCTTTAAGAATGATTGATTTCAAAAAGAACTTATCTGATAAAAAGGGAAACATCGGTTTTGGACATTCTTAACCGTTGATATACTTTAACAATACAGAGGACTATTTTTTAATAGTCCTTTTTTTATTGGCAAATATCAAAATGTTCATGGATTAATTAAACTAAGGTTTAAATTATACCCATGAACTCTTAAATTCTTATTAATAAATATCAGGTTTTGCTTTTTTTGACATAAAAGTTAGATACAACGAACTATCTTTGTGAAAATCGTATAGACCATAAATCCATGTTTCTAAAAAAAATAAAACCTTTCCTATATTTAGGAATCTTTTATCTGATTATTTCCTTGATCGTAAGGACAGTATTCTTCATTCATCCTATCACTACAGCCAGTTTTGGATTCTTTGAGATCATTAAAGTACTGTTTGTAGGTCTTATCAACGATATTTTTGTTTTTGTCCTCGCAAGCTCCATTCTTGCCCTCTACTTTTTATTCCTTTCCAATTCGAAATATAAAAAACCTTATGGATATATTATTTTTGGAGCTTTGGTTGCATTTTTCCTGTATATCTGGCTTATTCCAAATAATATTTTCAAGCAATACGGAGGCTCTGTAACAGAAATTGCTCTTTCCTTTGTGGGAGTCAAGGCATTCCTGTTCGGATTAATGCTTTTCCTTCCTACCCAAAGAATCAGAATTCGTAACATTTTATATTTTATTACCTTGTTGTTGTATGTTCTACTGATTATATTCAATGGAGTAAGTGAGTATTTCTTTTATAATGAATTTGGAGTACGCTACAATTTTATTGCGGTAGATTACTTAATATATACAAATGAAGTCATTGGGAATATCATGGAAAGTTATCCTGTTATTCCTCTATTTTCAGGGATAATGTTGGTTACAGTAACCATTACATGGTTCATTTACAAAAAGACTAAAGACGAATTACTGGAACTCCCTAATTTTAAGCAGAAATTGATTTTACTAGGTTCCTTTGCTGTACTTTGTGCTATCAGCTTGTTAACTCTCCCATCATTAATGCAAATCAAATCTGACAATGTTTTTGCAGATGAGATTGAAGCCAACGGACTTCCAAAGTTTTACTGGGCTTTCACCCATAACGAACTTGATTATTTCCAGTTTTATTCACAGCTTAATCAACAGCAGGCAGAAAAGAATTTCCTAAGCCAATATCCACAGCATACCTTAGCAAGAAATATTGTTGCTGAACAGCCGGAAGCAAAGAAGAATGTAGTTCTGATCTCTATTGAAAGCCTTTCTGCAGATTTCCTTGAACATTATGGAAATACCCAAAAGATTACGCCATTCCTGGACAGTCTTGCAGATAAATCTTTGATGTTCACCAATCTTTATGCTACAGGGAACAGAACCGTTCGCGGACTGGAAGCCCTGACGCTTTGTATTCCTCCTACAGCAGGGGAAAGTATTATCAAGAGAAATGACAATAAAAATAAATTCACCACAGGAAGTGTATTCAAATCAAAAGGATATGATGTTAAATTCCTATATGGTGGATACAGTTATTTTGATAATATGCAGGACTTTTTTGGTGGAAACGGATATGATATTGTAGACAGAAACAACTTTAAACCGGAAGAAATTACTTTTGCCAATGTTTGGGGTGTTGCAGATGAAGATATGGCAAGGAAAGCTATCCAGGTAATGAATGCTGAAGCAAAATCAGGAAAACCTTTCTTCAACCATTGGATGACAGTTTCCAACCACAGACCTTTTACCTACCCGGATGGAAGAATTGATATTCCCGGAACATCAAAATCCCGTGAAGGAGGGGTAAAATATACAGACTATTCACTGAAACTATTCTTTGATATGGCAAAGAAACAGGATTGGTATAAAAATACAGTCTTTGTTATTATCGCAGACCATTGCGCATCCAGTGCCGGAAAAACAGAACTTCCTATGGATAAGTACAGAATTCCTGCAATGATCTTTTCAGAAGGATTCATCCAGCCACAGAAATTTGATGCTTTGATGTCTCAGATCGATGTGATGCCTACTCTATTCGGATTATTAAATTTCAATTATCAATCCAAATTCTTAGGCCAGGATGTTTTCAAAAAAGAATTTCAGCCTAAGGCTTATATTGCCACCTATCAGGACCTTGGGTTTGTAAAAGACAATCGTTTAACCATCATTTCACCAGTGAAGAAAGCAAAACAATACTCTCTGGAACTGGAAAAAAGTGAGCTTGCTCCGGAGTTTAAACTGTATTATGATGAAAAACTGTTGAAAAACACAGATCAGAAACTGGTAAATGATGCTATTTCAGCCTACCAGTCAACATCTTATTGGCTGAAGACCAAGCAGCTTAACCGATAAGATATTTCTTTCATAAAGTAACTTAATAAGCGGTTGTAAACTTTAATTTTATAAATTTACGACACAAAAAAACATATTATTATGAGATGGACAGACGACAGAGGCGGTAACGTTGATGATCGCCGTGGCTCCGGAGGCGGAGGTGGCGGTATGATTGTAGGCGGTGGCCTCGGAACCTTAATTATAGCAGCCATTGTTTTCTTTTTAGGAGGTGATCCTTCTGGGATATTGAATTCCGGCAGCATACAATCTTCAGGAAATACAGGAGAAAAAAGAGAGCTTACTGTACAGGAAAAACAGATTGGGGAAATGGTTGATATGATGTCCGGATGGAATACCCAAACCTGGAGTCAGATCTTTAAAGAAAATGGAATGAATTTTTCTGAACCTAGAATTGTTCTTTTCGAAAGTACAACTGACTCCGGATGTGGCACAGCACAGTCTGCTATGGGTCCTTTTTATTGTCCTGCCGATCAGAAAATTTATATGGACATGGAGTTTTTCGGTGAGCTTCAACAGAGGTTTGGAGCCAAAGTAACTGAATTTACCGTTGCCTATGTTCTTGCTCATGAAATGGGACATCACATACAAACTCTTCTGGGAACCACCCAAAAAGTAGATGCCTTAAGAAGAAGTGGAAGATATTCTGAAGCTGAAATGAACAAGGTATCTGTAGCTACAGAACTACAGGCAGACTTTTATGCCGGAGTTTGGGCTAAACGTACAGATGATTCTAAGAAAATTCTTGAGCCTGGAGACATTCAGTCTGCTATAGATGCTGCAGAAGCTGTAGGCGATGATAATATCCAGAAAAGAGGTCAAGGTTATGTGAATCAGGAAAGCTTTACCCACGGATCATCTGCACAGCGTAAAGAGTGGTTTATGAAAGGATACAACACTGGTGATATCAGACAGGGTGATACTTTCAACCAGCTTTTAAAATAAATAAACTTACAGTATAAAATAAAAGTGCCAGTGAACGGATTCACTGGCACTTTGTTTTATTGCAATTCAATCGGATTTGTATTTTTCTTAGCTTCTTCTTTCACTCTTTCCTCCATACGCTTTCTCATATCAGCAGGATTTTGGTTTCCGCCACCTCCAGATCCCCGTCCTCCGCCGATTCTCATTGGTGCAGTACTGCCTCCTCCTGTTCCCTGATTCATGAAAGACATCGGATCAGTCTTAAACTTTTGCTGTTGCTTTACAAAATCAGATCTTTTTACTTTTAAAGTATTTCCAAACTGGTTTAAAGTTGGAAGTTCTGCAATCTTATAATTTTTCATCAGATCAAAAGAATAATCCCCTTTATCATCCTCAACTTTTACAATTAATCCCGGAAGTCCACCAAATTTATATGGTCCATCCTGATAGGGAAGATCTGTAGTAAACCAGGCAGTCCATTTTCTTCCGGCAAAATCCGTTTCAGCTTTCTGCACTTTGTACTCTCCAATTTTTCTTGTTTCTGAAGACATTTTCCAGTTTAAAGGCCTGTCTTCTTCATAGGAATATATATCCCTGCCGATCCTGTCTTTAAAATAAGTCTTTTGATTCGCTTTATCTTTTTCTACCGTGTAGTTGATATTTGTTCTAAGACCTTCCATCTGATCTCTGTTGATACCCGCTCTGCCACCGCCGCCCTGAAATGCTTTTTGCATGATAGAATCCCTTTTGATTCTGTTTTCAGAATAAAAAATAGATTTATCCTGAGAAATATCAAGATATGTATTTTCAGTTTTTATATCTGCTTTATTTTCAGTATCCGGCTTCATCGTTACCTGATATACAAATCGATTTGCCTGCGCAGAAACCTGCTGTATAAACAGTGCCAGAGCAATAATACCTATTTTTTTCATTGTGAGTCAATTTATGTTTTGGATTTCAAAAGATTACCAAGGTTAAACTCATCAATGATAAAAATCGATAAAATAAAAATGCTGATTTTTATATCCTGATTTTTGTTCGTATTTTTGCGTAATTAAATCATTCTAAATAAATACAATGATAAAGGTATCAGACTATGCAAAGGAGAAAGCTATCCAGTTAATGACTGAAGATGGTTTTAACCCTGCTGAAGATTATATAAGAGTTGGGGTAAAAAGCGGCGGATGCTCTGGTTTAGAGTATGTTTTAAAGTTTGACAACCAAAAAACAGACACAGATCAGATTTTTGAAGATAATAACATTAAAATTATCATCGACAAAAAATCCATTCTCTATTTAGCAGGAACTACTCTTGAATATTCAGGAGGATTGAACGGAAAAGGGTTTGTTTTCAACAATCCGAATGCATCCAGAACATGTGGATGTGGAGAATCATTTAGTCTTTAGAGAAAAGACATAAGATACTAGACCTCAGAAAAATATGAGGTCTAAATCTGAAATCTAAAAAATTATAATGAGTAAATATACTGAAGACGATTTAAGAGTCGATCTAGAAAATAAAAAATATGAATTCGGTTGGGAAACCAAAATTGATTATGAAGATTTCCCGATTGGTTTAAATGAGGATATCGTCCGTGCTATCTCCGCTAAAAAAGAGGAGCCTGAATGGATGACTGAATGGCGTTTGGAATCTTTCAAAATCTGGTTAAAAATGGTAGAGCCTAATTGGGCCAATATCAAATATGAAAAACCGGATTTTCAAGCAATCCGTTACTACGCAGCTCCAAAAGCAAAACCTGAATTGGAAAGCCTTGATCAGGTAGATCCTGAATTATTGAAAACTTTCGAAAAGCTAGGGATTAATATTGAAGAGCAAAAAAGACTTTCAGGAGTTGCTGTAGATATTGTAATAGATTCAGTTTCTGTGAAAACCACTTTCCAGGATACATTGGCAGAAAAAGGAATTATTTTCTGTTCCATCTCTGAAGCTATTAAAAACCATCCTGATTTAGTAAGAAAATATCTTGGAAAAGTAGTTCCAAGAGGAGATAACTTCTATGCAGCACTGAATTCCGCAGTATTCTCTGACGGAAGTTTCTGCTATATTCCTAAAGGCGTAAAATGCCCAATGGAATTATCCACTTACTTCCGTATCAACCAGGCAGGAACAGGACAGTTTGAAAGAACACTTGTGATTGCAGATGAAGGAAGTTATGTTTCTTACCTTGAAGGATGTACTGCTCCGTCAAGAGACGAAAACCAGCTTCACGCAGCAGTTGTGGAACTGATTGCATTAGACAATGCTGAAATTAAATATTCTACGGTACAGAACTGGTATCCAGGAAATGAAGAAGGAAAAGGAGGGGTATTCAACTTTGTAACGAAAAGAGGTCTTTGCGAAAGAAGTGCAAAAATCTCTTGGACGCAGGTTGAAACAGGTTCTGCTGTAACATGGAAATATCCATCTTGTATCTTGAAAGGTGACAACTCTATCGGTGAGTTCTACTCTATTGCAGTAACAAACAATCACCAATACGCAGATACCGGAACAAAAATGATCCACATTGGGAAAAACACCAAGTCAACGATCATTTCTAAAGGAATATCAGCAGGAAAATCTCAAAACTCATACAGAGGACAAGTAAAAGTAATGCCTTCTGCAAAAGGAGCAAGAAACTTCTCTCAGTGTGACTCTTTATTGATGGGTAATGAGTGTGGGGCGCACACTTTCCCTTATATTGAAATTAAGGACCCTACTGCACAATTGGAACACGAAGCAACCACTTCGAAAATTGGAGAAGATCAGATTTTCTACTGTAACCAGAGAGGAATTGATACAGAAAGAGCCATTGCATTGATCGTAAACGGTTTCAGTAAAGAAGTTTTAAATAAACTGCCAATGGAATTTGCAATCGAGGCACAAAAACTCCTTGAAATTTCATTAGAAGGATCAGTAGGATAAAAAGATATGGTAGCCACAGAAAGATTAATTTTAAGAAAACCTGCAAAAGAAGATTTTGAAAGATTCTTTGAAATTAATCATGACCCTGAAACCAATATTCATAATCCAGGCGGACCCATGAGTTTTGAAAAAGCAGAAAGTACATTTACAAGAATGCTTGATCATTGGGAAACGTATCATTTTGGAAGCTGGGTGATTGCTGAAAAGGACAGCCCTGAGAATATAATAGGTTTTGGCGGCCTGAGCTACAAACTCTACGGAGAAGAAGAAAAATTGAATTTAGGCTATCGTTTTGCTTCCCAGGCATGGGGGAAGGGATACGCCACAGAATTCACAAAGAAAGCTATAGATTTTGGGTTGAATGAGGATAATAAAGACGAAGTATTCGCCATTGTCCGTCCTAGTAATCTAGCTTCTGTCAAAGTATTGGAAAAGGCAGGTATGATCAAAATCGGAACCCTAAATGATGTTCCTGGTCAACCTGAAAGTTTAGTATATAGAATTCAAAAATAATTTGTTTAAGCAAATAAAATGTTAGAAATTAAAAACCTTCACGCCAAAATTGAAGATGGCGCAGAAATATTAAAAGGGATTAACCTTGAAATAAAACCAGGAGAAGTTCACGCTATTATGGGGCCAAACGGAGCTGGTAAGTCTACCCTTTCTTCTGTAATCGCAGGAAAAGAAGATTACGAAGTGACAGGTGGAGAAATTTTGTTCCAGGGAGAGGATATCATTGAAGATGCTCCGGAAGACAGAGCACACAAAGGAATCTTCCTATCTTTCCAGTATCCAGTGGAAATTCCGGGAGTTTCTGTAACCAACTTCATCAAAGCTGCTTTAAACGAAACAAGAAAAGCAAACGGATTATCAGAAATGCCGGCAAAAGAAATGCTTGCATTAATCCGTGAAAAATCTGAAAAATTAGGAATCAAAAAAGATTTCCTTTCAAGATCACTGAACGAAGGTTTCTCCGGAGGTGAAAAGAAAAGAAACGAGATCTTCCAGATGATGATGCTTAACCCTAAATTGGCTATCCTTGATGAAACAGATTCAGGACTAGACATTGACGCGCTAAGAATTGTTGCTGATGGGGTAAATGCTTTTAAAAACGAAGGAAACGCAGTTCTTTTGATTACTCACTATCAAAGATTGCTTAACTATATTCAACCTGATTTCGTTCACGTTTTAGCTAACGGAAAAATCATCAAAACAGGTGATAAATCTTTAGCATTAGAATTGGAAGAAAAAGGGTACGACTGGCTTCTTAACTAAGAAGAAGTATTATTTCAGAGATTAAATTTTTACGGATATTCATTAAACGTAGCAAAAAGAAGAATCTCTAATATTAAAAATTGGATTCCCTGTTCCTCGGAATAGCAATATTTTTAGTTCAAAATAAAAAGAAAAAATGGTGCAAACCACAGATATACCAGTAATGGCATTAAAAGAACAAATCATCGAAAACCATCATGAGTTTTTGGAGAGCCTTCGTCACAGATTTCTGGATGACAATAGAAAAGCTGCTCTTCAGAAGTTTGAAACCATGGGTTTTCCGACCAAAAAAGACGAAGAATATAAATATACCAATCTAAAGGAGATCACGGAAAAAAGCTACAACTTCTTCCCGAAAGAAAACCACAATATCACTAAAGAGCAGTTTGATGAATTGCATCTTGGAGAAGAAAATTTTGATTGGATTGTTTTTGTAAACGGTAAACTTCACAAAGAACTTTCAAAAGTTTCTATCGAAAATGTAGAATTCCTTTCATTCAATTACGCATTGAATGATGAAAAACATAAAGAAGTATTTGAAAAGTACTTTAACACAATTGCTTCTAAGGATTTAGCTTTCACAAATTTAAATCTTGCGTACTGCAAATATGGTTTCTTTTTGAAAGTTCCTAAAAATGTAGTGATTGAAAAGCCAATTCATGTTTTCTACATTTCTCAAAACCAGGAAGAAAATACATTCTACAATACAAGAAACTTATTGATCGTTGAAGAAGGAGCAAAAGTTGAGGTTATTGAAAGTCACCACAATTTTGATGACACTTATGTGTTAACCAATTCTGTGACAGAGATCTTCACCTATCCAAATGCAAAAGCAGACTGGCACAAGCTTCAAAACGATAACAATACGTCTTACCTTGTAGACCACACGTTTGCAAAACAGGAAAAAGACAGTTTAACGACTGTAAATACATTCTCTTTCGGAGGAAAGCTTATAAGAAACAACCTTGACTTTATCCAAAATGGATCAAATATCAATTCATTCATGAATGGTATTACTATTATCGGAAAAGATCAGCTGGTTGACCACCACACGGCGGTTCACCACAATTTCCCGAACTGTGAAAGTTATCAGAACTACAAAGGGATCTACGATGGTAATGCCCACGGAGTTTTCAACGGGAAAGTTTTTGTTGATAAAATTGCTCAGAAAACCAATGCGTACCAACAGAACAATAACGTATTGCTAAGTGAAGGTGCAAGCATTGATACTAAACCTCAGTTAGAAATTTTTGCAGATGACGTAAAATGTTCTCACGGGTGTACAGTAGGCCAGCTTAATGAAGATGCCTTGTTCTATCTGAGAGCAAGAGGAATCTCTAAAAAAGAAGCTCAGGCATTGCTTCTATATGCATTTGCTAATGATGCGATGCAAAATATTGATATTGAGCCTCTAAAAGAGAAGATTTCAAAGCTTTTGGCTGAGAAATTAGAAGTAGATATAGAGTTTTAAACGTTATATATATTGATACATAAAAAGCACTTCAAATTGAAGTGCTTTTTTATTTTAAAATGGTTTAATCCCGTTTTATTTCTTTAACCAGCTTTGGTTGTCTTTATTATCTGAACGTTTCTTTCCGTTATCAAAATTATAAGCCAAACCAACACCTAGTGTCTGTTTTAACTGGGTTTTCCATATCTGATTGTGGTCATATAGCAGATCCAGGGTTACATTTGTAGAAATATATTTATTGATTTTCATACTTAAAACTCCACTATATCCAAGAACAAGTCTTTCCGGATGATCAAGGTAGTTTGAAAATACTGAAGCTGTGTTAAGCAAAGTAATATTATCCATAATTTTCAGCTTATACATAGCTGTTCCAAGGAAACCGAACTGGAATAGAGAAGAATCTCCATCATTTTTAAGTCCGTAAGTTCCTGCTTTCTGAAGATCTTTATCCAAAACAAAGGTCCATCTGGCATTCGCAGGACGTAGCGTTACCGTAAGATTATCATCGGGACGATAGGTAACCCCTGCCCCAACGCTCAAGTAACCTGGTGCCATAAAGTTTGAAATTTTCTTTGCATCAGGATTGTTACCATCTTCATAACCTGGAGCAAACTGGGTCTGAAACCCAACACCTCCGGAGATATACCAGTGCTTAGCAAACTCCCGCCCATAATTGGTAGACAGATTAATCACATCCTGAGTCTTTCTTACTCCAGTACCTTGGGTATTATTTTGTCCATACCCTAGAATAATAATGTTTTCCCAAAGATCTTTGCCTTTTTCGTAAGTAAGGTTGTAATTAACCCCGGCAAGCCACCCTACGTTGTTGGCTCCACCACCTACCCAATTCGAAAAGGCTGCCTGATTAAGCATTAATGTATTTTGTCCCTGAATAGACCAGGCTTTAATAGTATCCACAGCAGGAGCATCTGTTTTTGTTTCCTGAGCCATGGCTATAGCCCCACAAGAAATGGAAGCGATTAATAAAACTTTTTTCATAATTAACGATTTCCTACAAATGTATAAATAATAATTTACGCCAAAATAAAATTCACTTTAAAATGAATTGAATCACGTCAAAATTATCAAGACAATATCATGGAAACAAACCATTTAACCAATCACCTGCACATACCAAACTTAAAGCAACTTAAAACCGGAAACTTAAAAAACAAAAAAAACACTTCATGACTGAAGTGCTTTTATGATATGAATATTGTTTATTTATTTTTTGATCCACCACTGGCTGTCTTTACGGTCAGAACGCTTCACACCATTATCCAGCGTATAAGCAAAGCCAATTCCCAACGTTTGCTTTAACTGTGTTTTTTCAATCTGGTTATGATCATACAGTAAGTCTAGTGAGATATTTGATGAAATATATTTGTTAACCTTTAGATTCAGAAGTGCTCCATAAGCCAGTACTAGCCTGTCCGGACGATCCAGGTAATTTGAAAAGACCGAAGCTGTATTGGTTAAATGAACATCTTCCATAATTTTTATCTTATATATTGCTGTTCCCAAGAAACCGAACTGGAAAAGAGAAGAATCACCATCATTTTTCAAACCATAGCTTCCTGCAAACTGAAGCTCTTTATCCTGAACAAAGGTCCATCTGGCGTTGGTAGGACGTAAGGTCACTGTAAGATTGTCATTGGGCCTGTAAGTGATACCCATCCCGACGTTCATATAACCAGGAGCCATAAAGTTTGAAATTTTCTTTGCTTCAGGATTATTTCCATCCTCATATCCTGGTGCAAACTGAGACTGAAAACCTGCCCCTAAAGAAAAGTACCAGCTCTTGGAAAATTTTCGCCCGTAATTTGTAGAGAGATTGATAACATCCTGAGTTTTTCTTATGCCCAATCCTTTCGTATCATTCTGACCATAGCCAAGGATAATAATATTTTCCCAAAGATCATTGTCTTTTTCATAGGTGATATTATAATTGGCACCGGCAAGCCAACCTACATTATTGGCTCCTCCTCCTACCCAATTTGAAAAGGCTGCCTGATTAATCATTACAGTATTTTTTCCTAATACTGACCAGTATTTCACAGTGTCTACCACTACTGAATCTTTTTTCAATTCTTCTTGTGCACTTGCATAAATCCCCATAAATATGGAAAGAATCAATAAAAACTTCTTCATTACTCTAAATAATTTTCAATGCAAAAATATTAATATAATTTTTTTTAAAGGTAAATTTAGCCTTAAACAATATATTTTTTCTAGTTTCAATTCGCTGACAACAAAATACTTCAATAAAATTGATGCCAAAATAATCGGTTCAAAAGTTAAATTTGATACCTTTTGTCTTAAAATCAGTTTAATAGAAATGGATTCATCGACAAATTTTCCGAAATTTATCATTGGCTTTTGATTTGACGTACAATCATTATGTTTAAAAATGTAATTTCCAAAAGAGCGGTTTTATACCCTTTGCTGATGCTTTCCGCAATGTGGTTCGGATTTTTTTTACAGATGCAGGGCTTTTTTGGAAGTTGCTTCGGAGCTATTATTCCTCTTGTTCCTGAAGGACTATTAGGAATTATTACCTCTCCTCTTTTACATGGAAATACTGAGCATATCATAGGAAACTCTATTCCCATTGCTGCACTGATGTTTCTTCTCTTTCAGTTTTATCCATTGGTGGCCAATAAAGTTTTCTTCATTGGATGGATTGCAACCGGGCTTTTGGTATGGATCCTTCCTCCTATAGACATTATGACGGGTGAGTATATGTACACCTGTACCATCGGAGCCAGTGGTGTCGTATATGTATTGGCCTTTTTCTTATTCTTCAGCGGAGTTTTTAAATGGAATACAAAGCTTCTGACCATCTCCTTACTCGTTGTATTATATTATGGCAGTTTAGTATGGGGAATGCTTCCTGAAGAACTGTTTTATAATATGCAGGAACCCAGCAAAATCTCATGGCAGGCCCACCTTTCCGGAGCTGTTGTAGGAAGTATCATAGCTTTTGCTTTTAAAAATATAGGAGAAAAAAAGAAAAAATTCATCTGGGAATTCCCCAACTATTATAGTGAAAAAGATGATAAACTCTGGCAGGAATACAGAGAAAATCACCCGGAAGATTTTCTTGAATTGCCGTACAAAAAAAGAGATGATATTTGGGATCATCTGGATGAATTAAGGAAAAAGTAAAACTTATTTCACTACATTTGGAAAAAAACACACATGATCTCTGAAGAATATTTATATGCCATCGCTCTCCGCGAATGCAGCCAGATTGGTGATATCAATTTCCATAAACTTGTAAAAACCTTCGGAAATGCAGAAAATGCATGGAAAAAAGCAAGAAAAGAGTACAAAAAACTGGAGGGAATAGGACAAAAAACAGTTTCTGATATCGGGAATACAGAGCATCTCAAATTTGCCGAAAAGGAGCTTGAATTCTGTAAAAAGAACAATATCCGTATCAGGCTAAGACATCTTAAAGAAATCCCCACCTTACTTAATGAATGTATTGATTCTCCTTCGATTCTATATCAGAAGGGAAACATTGATGATTCTCTTCAGAAGGTAAGCATTGTAGGAACCCGTAACATGACTCCATATGGAAAACAATTCATTGGAGACTTTTTTGATGCCACTCAATCTTCAAAATATGTCTCTGTAAGTGGCCTTGCTTTGGGAGTGGATAAAGAAGTTCATGAACATTCCATTCGGACCCATAAACCTACTATTGCTGTTCTTGCGCATGGTTTTGAGTTTTTATACCCTTCCAAAAACAGAAAATTGTCAGAGAAAATTCTTCAGGACGGTGGCATTTTGTTAACAGAATTTAATTCGGCAAGAAAGCCGGATCGGGAAAACTTTATTCAGAGGAACAGAATTGTAGCGGGTTTATCTCCTTCCACTATCGTAGTGGAAACAGCATTTGGAGGCGGATCTGTAAGTACAGCAACGTTTGCCAACGATTACAATAGAGAAGTATTTGCCCTTCCGGGAAAGATCACTGATATTTATAGCCAGGGTTGTAATCAATTGATTTTACAGAACAAAGCAACGGCTATTTCAAATTTAAAAGATCTTATCAGTATGCTGGGACTGAACAATCCCAAAGAAAAAATTGAAGAGCTTTTTCCTTACAGTGAAGAGACAATACAATTAACTGATAATCAAAATATAGTCTATGAATTCATCAAACAGAATCCACAGATATCCTTGGACGATCTGGTACAGAAAATTGTAGTTTCTTCACACAAAATCCTACCGATAATTTTAGAATTGGAGCTTTTAGGGAAAGTAAAATCATTTTCCGGGAGGCAATTTATCGCAATTTAAGAATTAACGATTTCTTAATACTGCATTATTTCATACATAACATTTCATTTTTAATAAATTTTAATCATAAATTATTAATTTAATAATATTTCAAAACATTATTATTTAATTTTTAACAATGTTGAAATAGAGTGTTGTGAATCTTGAAAAAAAAATTAAATTTGTTGACAATAATATTCAACCTTAATATATGGAACAATATAATATTGACCAGAAAATCCAAGAGTTTATTGCAAAAATTGAAGCAAAAAATCCTAACGAACCGGAATTTTTACAGGCTGTAAAAGAAGTTGCCGTAACTGTAATTCCATTCATTGCTACGAGAAAAGAATATACCGGAATGAAGCTGCTTGAAAGAATGGCTGAAGCTGAAAGAATTATTATCTTCAGAGTTCCATGGGTTGACGATAAAGGAGAGATTCAGGTTAACAGAGGTTTCAGAATCCAAATGAACTCTGCTATTGGTCCATACAAAGGAGGAATCCGTTTCCACCCTACTGTAAACTTATCAGTTCTTAAGTTCTTAGCTTTCGAACAAGTGTTTAAAAACTCTTTGACTACTCTTCCAATGGGTGGTGGTAAAGGAGGTTCAGATTTCGATCCGCAAGGTAAATCTGATATGGAAGTAATGCGTTTCTGCCAGGCTTTCATGACAGAATTATGTAAGCACATCGGTCCTGAAACAGACGTACCTGCAGGAGATATCGGTGTAGGAGCTAGAGAAATCGGTTACCTATTCGGACAATACAAGAAAATCAGAAACGAATTTACCGGAGTTCTTACAGGTAAAGGTCTTGCTTACGGAGGTTCATTAATCCGTCCTGAAGCTACAGGATACGGAGTAGTATACTTTGCTGAGCAAATGCTTAAGACTATCGGACAGAATTTCCAAGGAAAAACAGTAACGGTATCAGGTTTCGGAAACGTAGCTTGGGGAGTTATCAAAAAAGCAACTGAGCTTGGAGCAAAAGTGGTAACGCTTTCTGGTCCTGATGGATATATCTATGATAAAGACGGTATCAGCGGAGAAAAAATTGATTATTTATTAGAACTTAGAGCTTCTGGAAACAACAGAGCTGAAGACTATGCTAAAAAATATCCATCTGCTGAATTCCATGCTGGAAAACGTCCTTGGGAAGTGAAGTGTGATGTAGCATTCCCTTCTGCAACTCAAAACGAATTAGATTTAGATGATGCAAGAAAATTAGTTGAAAATGGATGTCTTTGTGTAACTGAAGCTGCTAACATGCCTTCTACACTTGATGCAATCAATTACTTCTTAGACAATAAAGTATTATTCTCTCCTGGTAAGGCTTCCAACGCTGGAGGTGTTGCAACTTCAGGATTAGAAATGACTCAGAACTCTATCCGTCTTAACTGGACTTCTGAAGAAGTTGACGCAAGATTAAAGGAAATCATGATCGGTATCCACAAAGCTTGTAGAGACTACGGAAAAGACGAAGACGGTTATGTAAACTACGTAAAAGGTGCAAATATTGCCGGCTTCGTAAAGGTAGCAGAAGCAATGTTGGCTCAAGGAGTTGTGTAACATAAAATAATAAAGGTTGGGAAAAATCCCGACCTTTTTTGATATAGCCTGTTCCCGGGATAATGGGAAAAAAGTAAAAAGTGAAAGGAGAAAGCGCTGCTATATGCAGCGCTTTTTTTATTTTTATAGGTATGAAAGACACCTTTAAAAATATTGATGATTACATCCTTTTATTTCCCATTACCGTTCAGGGCAAACTTATTGAGCTGAGAAAGGCTATCCATTCCCAGGTTCCGGATCTTGAAGAGTACATTGGTTATCAGATGCCGGCCTTTAAGCATAAAGGAAAACCTCTTGTTTATTTTGCGGGATATAAAAAACATATCGGATTCTATCCCGGAGCTGAAGGAATCAAAAATTTTGAAAAAGAGTTTGAAGAGAGAAATTACAAGTTTTCCAAAGGGGCAGTACAATTTCCGATAGAGGAAGATATTCCATTGGATTTGATTCAGAAGATTGTAACATTCAGAATCACAGAAATTGAACAAAAAAAATCCTGAAATACAAGATTCCAGGATTCTGACTAGTGTTTGCTAAAGTATTATCACTTTTTCTTTTTAGATTTCTTTCCTTCTTTTGTTGCTTCCGCAGGTTTTGTAGCTTCCATCGTAGTCCCTGTACTTACAGTGGCTTCTGCTGCTGGTGTAGCTGTTGAAGCTTCTGCTGTAGTGGTACTTTGATTCTGTCCATTTGTAGTGGTGGTAGAATTCCAATCACTTTTGGTTTCTGATGTCTGCGGTTGTGTCTGAGTTGTTGTTTGATTATTAGTCGTACTTTCGGCAGGCTTCTGAGTTTGTGTTTGAGCCGATACTGCGATTACTCCGACTAATGTAAACGCGGCCGTTAAAAATAACTTTTTCATAATGTAATATTTAAATGATTGTTTAACCTAAACGGGGTATCATTTAAAAAAATTATACGTAAGTTTCTTATTTAACGTACTTTATCATTTTTTAAGAAGAATTTACAAAAAATAATTCGGATGATTTTATAGGAAAACCGAAGCTGGATATGGGAATATTTGTTGGTTTGAGGAGATTTTTTCTTCATCCTTATCAAGGTTTAAAACCTTGACAAGGATTCCCTTTCTACCCTCAGGATTACTTCGCTATACTCTTCATCATCTTTTCTACAAACTCAAAAGCAGCTGGGCAAATCACTGTATTTTTCAACATCAGGTTATTGATCTGGTAAATCTTTTTACGGTCTGTATGAGGGTATTCTCTGCAGGCTTTTGGCCTTACTTCATAAATAGAACAGGTATTGTCACTATTCAGGAAAAAGCATGGAAGATTCTGAAGCACTTTATCATTGTCTTCATCCACTCTTAAAAACTTAGCTTCAAAATCAGCTTGTTTCATGCGCAGATGCTTTGCAATACGCTCAATATCCTTTTCAGTATATAGCGGCCCCGTGGTTTTACAGCAGTTGGCGCATTGTAAGCAGTCTATTTCATCAAAAACTTCATCATGAGTTTCCTGTACGATATAATCAAGATTTTTGGGCGGTTTTTTCTTTAATCCGTCCAGAAATTTCCTATGTTCTTTCTGCTTTTGTAAAGCTTGTTTTCTATAAAAATCTAAATTCATTTATTCTTTATTTCCTGGCTGTTCCGGAAGTTCAGCTTTTTGATATTCATTGATCTTATCCAGATCCAAAATGGTAGCAAGGTTCTTTTTATCAGGATAATACATCGTGACAAATTTCGCTCCGTATACAATTTCTCCTGTCACAAACGAAGATCTCTGAACCACTGTATTGGAGAATACTTCATCAAATGCCCGCACCTGAACAATAATCTCAATATCCGTACTTTTAAAATCAGCTTCAGAGAAGCCGTAAAACGGCGAACTTTCATTTATTTTATGAACAACAGTCCAGTTCAGAGCTAATGTATTGATCTTACTTAACTGTGTTTCCAATCTATAAAAATTGTTTTTGGGAACATCATTTTCAATCACTTCAATGGCTGTAGATACAATAACATCAGCGTCTGTCAGCGCATTGTTTTTATAAGGTGCTAATCTAAACATTAAAGCTGTTCCTTCTTCAAAAGGTGCAATCACTGCAATATCAGAAAATCTTAAATAAGCCCTGGGTCTTGAAAATCTCCCATAGAAAAGCCCCGTTGCAATGGCAAAGGTAAGCAATCCCAGAAAAGCTTCAAAAGTAGCCACTAAACTGGCCAAAAAGCCTACAGGAGCTATTCTTCCATACCCTACTGTAGTAAATGTCTGAGAACTGAAAAAGAAAACATCAATAAATTCATTCAACGGATCACTTTTATCTATCCCTGTAAGATGCTCCACTCCTATCAGGTAATAAATCATTGCAAATATGAGGTTGATCAGAATATATGCTACGACGAGGTATGAAATAAAACGAAATGAAGACAAATTCAGCATGGTATGATACCAGCTCAGGCTGTTGAAAACATTCACACCTGTTCTTTTTACATTCGGGAGACCGTCTTTATTGATGAATCTTCCTGAGGCATTGCTTCCGAAACCACTGTTCTCAGTGTTTTTCTGGCGGATCTTTTTTCTGAATCCTCTTGTCATTTTATATCATTTGTTTTGAATCGCTTAATTACTCAACATTAATCTTACTCAGTTTCCGGATACAAAGATAAAATATTGTTTTCATGAATTTTATCAATCGATTCATTACTTATCCAATTTGATTTTACAGTAAATTTGGGATATGAAAAAGCTTGAATCAAGAGAAGACATTGAACACCTGGTTAATTCATTTTACACCAAAGTAGTAAAGGATGAAACTATCAGTTTCTTCTTCAATGATATTGCGAAAGTTGACTGGGACAAACACCTTCCAAAAATGTATTCGTTTTGGGAGTCTATTCTTTTTGGGCAGATGTCCTACAAAGGAAATCCAATGGGTGTACATTTTCCGATTAATGAAATACAGGCTATGGAGCAAAAGCACTTCGACAGATGGCTTGAGCTATGGAGAACAACCATTGAGGAGAATTTTGTAGGTGAAAACGCTGATATGGCGATTTACAAATCTGAGAATATTGCCAAACTGATGGCTTTTAAAATGGAGCTGGCTAGAAGACTTTAGCGAGTTCCGGGTTTTCGGAATTCGAGTTCCAGGATATGAAATTCATACTAAGGTCTCTCTCTCTTAAGGAACAATTACGGTAAAGATATACGCCGCCAAGTTCACTAATAGTACAGTTCCATATAGGATATTGGTCTTTCCACGGCTCAATGAAAGCATTACGATAAATACGGAAAGGGAAAGCAGAATAATATCCTTCTTATCTAATCCCAGTACCAATGGTATATCATACATAATACATACTACCGAAACCGCAGGAATCGTCAATCCGATACTTGCCAGTGCTGAACCTAATGCCAGATTTAAACTGGATTGGATTTGATTGGCTCTTGCGGCACGTATGGCTGCAACGCCTTCGGGAAGAAGAACAACAGCAGCAATGATTACTCCCACTAAAGATTTAGGAGCCCCTACACTCTGTACCATTCCTTCAATAGTGTCAGAAAGTCCTTTTGCCATTAAAACAACGATGACCAGGCAAACAACTAAAAAGCCAAAACTGATCAGTGTTTTAGTTAATGTAGGAATATAATGTTCTTCAGGATGTTCATCGGGAACTATAAAATAACTTCTATGTCTTACCGTCTGTACCATCAGGAAAACACCATAAATGACCAGACAGGCAATAGATACGAAAATAAGTTGTGCCTGGTTGTAGAATGGTCCATTAACACTTGAAGTAAAGTTAGGAAGAACCAGGGTAAGAATAAGAATTGAAACCGTACTCACCAAATAGGTGGTAGCAGAAGTTCTGGCAAAGAACTGTTCATGATATTTAACGCCGCCCACCAATATACAGATTCCCAAAATACCATTAAGAATAAGCATAACAGCAGCAAAAACGGTATCTCTGGCCAGCGTGATCGCCTGATCTCCGCCGGCAACCATCAGTGAGATGATAAGCGCAACTTCAATAATGGTAATACAAAGGGCAAGGATAATGGTACCGAAAGGCTCTCCTACTTTATGAGCCACCATTTCTGCGTGGTGAACTGCCGATAAAACACTCCCAATGAGTAAAATACCTGCAATAATATCATAAATAACGCCATTCCCCATCAGTCCGGAAAAGTAGTAACCTACCGCAAGGACAGGAAAAATATAGGTGTAATGTAAAAGTTCTTTAAGTCTCATATAGTGACTACAAAATACAAAAAATCTATAATATTTTCAATATCAAAAGAAAATATTAATAATATTTTAATGAGGCCAGAAGTTAAAGTCCTGATAATCTGTCAACATATGAAGCAACAACCCAATGGCAACAATTCTGACATTTCCTTTAAAAAATAACAGCAAAAAATACAACGCAATGGCATAATAAGAATGTAAAAAATGAAAACCGATGCTTTCTCTTGATGGGTCAAAAATAGGATTCGCAAAAAGATGGTCCAGATCTACCAGCATTGTAGCCAACAAAATAAGATATACTTTCTTCCAGTTTTTAGGATAAAATACCAGTGCTATAAAGACAGGAAACACTAGATGTAAAAAATAATGTGTACACGTTTTGAGCAAAGCAATTTCTGATGGAGCCATTAATGGATATATTTATCATTTACCACCGTAAAATTAAGGGTAAATCTCCTTTTTTCGCTTTTATTTTTACCCAATAATCCTTTGATTTATTCCCATACAGCACATAATCAATATCAGAAATGATTTTTTTCTCTTTGTTACTCAGTGTTTTTAAAGAAGAATACAACAGCATACTGTTTCTGAGTATGATATAGTTTTCTTGTAATTGAGGTGATGGTAATACAGATTTTCGGGTCGATTTTATAAAAACACCTTCACTATTTTGGCTAATTTTATTAGGTTGAAAAGGAATTTGAGTGAATTGGTTTTCTCCATTAATCCATTTTTTAGATTGGAAATATCCCCATGCTCTTTCAGGATCCTTACTTTGAATTTCAATACTATAATTAGGTTGTATAATCTTTTGAAAGGTCTTTTTTTCAACTTCATTAAAGTTGTCATCATATTCATAACTGATGATGGTATCATTGACCTGTTCGAGATTTGCAGTAGCTTTAAAAGAAGTAGCCTGTAAAGAATCTGCTATCCATTTATCCAAAAAATATGAGAATTTTCTGAGGTTCTTCTGGTCTAATTCCATTTCCAGAAAGTTGTTTCCTTTCTGAAGTTTTGAAGAAATTGAATTAAAAACTTCCTGATTTGAATTATTTTTGATTTCAATTTCGTCATCAAGTAATTCAATAGAAAAATTTTGAGTTTTCTGTCCTGAGATAAAAGAAAGGCTTCCCAATGTATTTTGAATAAACTGATCTGCATTCCAGACAGGAGCTGTAGAAGTATGGAAAAGTTGTTTTTGAACAGTTTCAAAAGCAAGCTCAGAAGTTCCTGCAATGCAATGATCTCCTTTTATCATCAAGAAAACCTGATCCTTCTGAAAGCGGCTATTTCCTTTATCTGCAAACTTCTGTTTCTTTAAAAAAACAATGAATTTTTGAGGATCTTTAAGTTCTAAAATGCTATACCATTCTGAGAACTTAGTATCTTTAATATGGAATACCTGCAAAAAATCCGGAATTCTGATTCCTGAATCTTTGAATGAAGAGGAACTTTTACTTTTCGTATCGCTTCCGGACCAGCTTGAAGGGTGTGTGGCTAGACTGAAGAGGTATTGTCCCATTAGTTTCTTACTATCAATTAAAATAACTGCATCTGCGTTCTCCGGAATATATCTGAGGGTTTTATCTTTATGAAAAACCACAAAATATACCGCAACAGCGAATAATAAAAGTAACGGGACAATAATCTTCTTCTTTTTCATCTATAAGATTTGAGGCTGCTTTTCTGTTTCTTTTGTTTTAAAAACCTGGTCGAATACATCAAAGAAATACATCAAGCTGTTCTCTGAAGTATCTTTAATATTATAATTCATTTCAGTCTGGATGCTTTCTCCTTTTACTTCAGTTTTATAATACAGTTCCCCTACATTTTTTTTGATGGCATCTAACGCTTTTCTTTCTTTAGGGCTTTTGAATTCTTTATCTAAACCGGTTAAAAGCTTCTGAATATCGAGCCTTCCGGATAAAGGATATTTAGCGGAATCTTTTGCCCATTTTCTGGAAATATCAGATTGGTTTACCGGTAGGATATTGTCTGCAGAGCTCATCAGATATACCACTCCATCTTTTACAGTAAAGAATAACTGATCAATATATCCTCCGTCTTTTTCTTGTTTAAAAGTGTATAGGTTTCCTTTTTTAGAGAATCTTTTAGACAGTTTTTTATTGGTAGTCAGTAAATCAAAAATACGTTTCCAATAGCCCTCGTTCTCTGTTGCAAAAGCGAAAGTAAAGTTAGGAACAGCAATATCTTTGGTTTTCTTTACTTCCTTTTCATTGAAATCAGCATCGTATTCGTAATCTGTGTATTCTACTTTTTTGGATTTTAATTCATTCAAAACAAAAATTCCGTTTCCTGGAGCAATTTTGGTAATGGCTTCTTCATCGAGAATAATTTTCATGGTTTCCATGATGAGCTCCATTTCTTTTTTGTAATCATTTTCTCCGGAATTCTGAAGAAGGCTGTACATCATGTCGAAACATTTTGCTCCATTTACATTCATCGCATAATAGCCAACGCTTTTTTCATTGATAAGTTCCAGCAGTTTTTTGTTTTTCTTTCCTTTATAGATCGCTGAAATATTCTTTTGAATGTCTGTATTTTTGTGCTGATAATTGTTAACCAATCTTACTTTATCTTTATCAAAATACAGGTTGTAGGAATAGTTAGAATTATACATATTTTTGAAAAGCTGTCCATAGGCATAATACTTTGTCATCTTGCCATAGATTCCTTCATTTACAATTCTGCCGTAGTCTGTATAAACAAAAACATCGGAATTGGCATCTCTGAATGACAGCATTTCTTTAGGAACTTCAATGTCTAAATTTGAACTGAAGTATTGGTCAAACCTGTCTTCTGCGTTCTTCTGAACAACTTTGAATTCTTCTCTGCGGATAGAATCCTGTTCTTTCTTGTAGGCTTTTTCATACTCTTCATCACCTTCTTCCGGCATTTCTCCCTCGTATTCAGGATTCTCTGCATTTTCTTTTTCTGCAGGATATTTGTGATGTTTTTGCAGGTATTTGATCTCTTTCTGAATTCTTGCAATCTCGTTGTTATTATCTTTAATGCTTTCTTTCAGATACTTAATATCTTCCTTCAGACTTTTGATTTCATCTTTATAGTTGAAAGGCTTTTCCGGTTCATCAGCATAAGCATCTACTGCAACAGCAGCTGAATCAGCAACGGCAACAGCTGTACTATCTGTAACAGCCTCTTCAGTCCAAAGATCTTTATATGGTTTGGTATAACTGATCAGGCTTAGAACTGCACGGCTTCCATTCCAGGCTACAAAAATATCATCATCAATATCTACATAAGAATAGTTTTTTCTGTTGAAAACTTCCTGCCCTTTTTTCTTCATAGAATTAACAAACTGCTGGAACTTTTCTTTATTATCAATGATAAAATGGGTATTGTAGGTCTTTATGGAGTCATTAAAGCTTGCATAATGATACTGAACAGCATCGTATTTGATTCCTGTTTTGGAATAGTCTGTCCATGTTGGTTTTTCTTTACTTTTTTTGCTAAGTTCATGTAACAAAGGATTCAGCTTATCCCAATTGATTTTATTATTAAGCTGCTTTCCGTTGACTTCCATATAGAATACGGCATCAGACGGTATTTTCATACTATTTTGGGCAAAAACCAATGTAAAGCCAAAGAGTACGAGAATAATTTTTTGTATTTTTAATAAGATAGATTTCATGACTATAGTTTAGAAATTTATTGAAAAAGAATTGTGTTTTGTATTTGTTTTTTCTGAAGGATAAGATCCAGAATGTCAGCTTCCAGTTTAAGTGCTTTTTTATTTGGAGACAGCACATAAGAGCTGTTTGTTTGTGATTTTACAGCGTTTTCAAACTGCATGATTGAAGTATATCGTGCATCATTAAAGACTTCCTTATCCGCTTTACTCATCTTATCGTAATCTTCTTTGAAGGTATTGACTTTGTTTCTTGTCAATGTCTTTTTCTCAAGATTATGGCTGTAGACTTGTGTGGGAATCATTTTACCCAATATTTTCTGAGCTTTCAGCTTTTCGAGGCCTGCATTAATGTTTTCAATTTTTTTGAAATTACAGCTCAGTTTAATGATATAATTATCTAAATCAATTGATGTTTTTACATTGCTGATTCCAGGAGTTCCTTTAAAAATTTTTGCAGCTTCATTGATCTTGCTTTCAATTTCAGCTTTTTTTGGAACTTTTTTCCCATTGATGGTTTCCATTTTAGAGATGGATGCCAGTCTTGTTTTACTCTTACTACCGTTAAGAATAATGGTATATTCTCCTGTACCATCACCTTTTATATTCACTTTATCAAGAATATCGAAACAGCTTGTCAGGAATAACAAAGGGGTAAATAGAAGAAATAATTTAAGAAAATTTTTCATGATTGGGTTTAAAAACCACAAAATTACTCAATTCTGGCCTTAAACCCTTACAACCTTTGGCTTTTTGTATATAATATAGCTGTTTTCCGCTACTTCTGGGTTTATTTTTTAAATACGCCCTTTCAGATAATCCTGACGGAGATCTTCGTCCAGCTTTTCAATGGCATAACGAAGACAGGTTCTCGGCATTTCTTTATAATACTGATTCAGATAGCCAAGCAGCTCCTGTTCGTTCTTATTTCCCATTTCACGCAGCAGCCAGCCATTGGCTTTATGCATCAGGTCATGGGAATGTTTCAGGTTTCTGGTTACAAATTCTTTTGTAAGATCATAAGAGCCTTTTTTGATGTAATGCATGGTTCCTACAACAGCAATTCTTTTATGCCACATCTCCTCTGCTTCCGAAAGATCCCTCAACAGGTTTTCCTTCTTGTTTTCATAAGCATATCTGCCCAGAATTTTATAACAACTGGAGTCTACCAGATCCCAATTATTAACATAGGGCAGATGATTAAGATAAAATACTATGATTTCATCTTTTACCGCTTTATCTTTTGTTTTTTCAAACTTTGAGATCAGCATAAAAAGAGCTGTCAGCCGATGTTCATGATATCCTGAAGAAAGTATTTCACTGAGTTCTTTTAAACTGATTTTTGAATAGTACTCCTTAGCTACAGTCCTCTGATCCGGAACCTTCACACCCAGAAAAAGATCTCCCTCACCATATTCTCCTTTTCCCGTTTTGAAAAACCTTGGAAAGAATTCAGCTTTTTCAGGAATGGATAAAACTGCCAGAGCTTCCTGTATTTCTTTAACGACACCAGTACTCATTACTATCTAATTTTTAAAAAACTAAACTTTATCCTCTAAAGCACTATTTTCCTGCTCCTCTTCTTCTTTTACAATCTGATTAGGATTAGCCACTTTCGCGATGGTAAGCCCCTGAACAATGATAGAGAATACCACTACACAGTACGTAATACTTAAGATGGTTTCACTATACTCACTTTTAGGAATAGACATCGCCAATGCAATGGAAACACCACCACGAATTCCTCCCCAAACCAATACTTTCACTGTTTGTGGGCTAAAACTTCTTCTCAGAGAAGTAAACTTGGTGGGGCCCCAAATGGAAATAAATCTAGCAAACAACACTACAAAAATTGCCAGTAAACCTGGAATCATAAAATGCTTCAGATCTTTAATCATTAAAAGCTCAAATCCGATAAAAAGGAATAATACGGCATTCAGAATTTCGTCAATAAGCTCCCAGAATTTAATTAAGTAATCCTGAGTAACGGATTTCATTTTAAAATTCATATTAAAGTTCCCCATAAATAACCCTGCGGCTACCATCGTTAATGGTCCTGAAATATGCATCTGTCTTGCAATAAGATAACCTCCCATCACCACAGAAAGTGTTACCAGTACGGAAATAATATAATCATCTACTTCACGCATCAGTCTTGAAGTAATCCAACCTAACAGAACTCCCAATAAAAGACCTCCACCTGCTTCATGAAGCAATAGGAGTCCAATACTTTCCACTCCAAGATCTACTTCTTTTCCAACGGCAAGCTGTAATACTACTGTAAAGACCACAACGGCCATACCATCATTGAAAAGAGATTCCCCCGCAACCTTTGTTTCCAGTGATTTGGAAACTTTAGCCTGCTTCAGGACACTCAGAACGGCCACAGGATCGGTAGGTGAAATCAGGGCTCCAAAAACAAGACAATAAATAAACGGAAGCTGAACACCTACATACGGAAGTAAATAGAACATCCCAAAACCTACTACAAATGTGGAAATTACGACTCCCACAGTAGAAAATATCAGTACGGGCCTGAATTGTTCTTTAAGATCATTTATATTAATGTGAATTCCCCCTGCAAAAAGAAGGAAATTAAGCATGGCCCCCATCAGAATTTCTGTAAAGTCAATGCTTTCCATCAAATTGTTAAGGTGCCCGAAAGTTCTTGGAAGTATCGCTTCTCCGAATAATACCAGGAAAATGGAAACCACAATGGCAATCACCATGATCCCGATGGTACTTGGAAGTTTTAAAAATCTGTAATTAAGATAGGCGAATATGGATGCTAATACGATTAATGCTGAAAATGAATAATATAATTCCACTAAATGTTCTTTTTAAAATTAATTTATAAGTCTAAGTAAAGGACCTTGATGTATATTTTCTGACCACCTTTTTCCCAGATATCAAACATTCCGTCCTTCGAAGGCTTGGATCCTCTTGTATAATCATTTCCTATATTCAGAATATTCAGCAAAATGTACTCATCTCCCACCGAATTTACGAGGTAAGCAGTTTTCTCAGACTTTCCGTCCCCTGAACTCTTGATTCCCTCTGCCAATGCACGAAACTGGCTTAGATGGTGCATAAAATTGTTTCCATCTTTTATAGAATCATACGCTCTGAGCAGAATTAGCAGAATGTCCAGATTGGTAGGATCTTTATCATACAGAACCTTTCCCTGCTTGATACATTCCTCAAAATTGTTTTGCTTAAAAGCTTCCGCCAGACTTTTAAATCCTTCATCTGAAGTACTTATTTTACTATCTCTAAAGCTCCTTCCATAGTAAAGATACTGCGCTTCTATACTATCCAGAGACTTCGGATATCCTTTGTATTTAAAAATAAGTTTCTCGTAATTGTACGGAGAATCAGAACTTTTAAGACTTTTTTCAATGGCTTTAAAATCTACTTTTGATTTCTGGCCGAACCCAAAAACCGAAAACAGAATGAATAATAGGAAAAAATGATATTTCATTAATTGTTGTTTTCTTCCTCTTCGTCATCAAAGTACTCGAAAAGGAAATCATTATATGGGAATCTGGAAATATGAATCTTCATTACCTCATCATAGATCATTTTTTTCATTTCCGGGAAGTTTTCCTTCGTTAAAGCAGAAATGAAAACCGTTGGGTGCTTTGATTTGGCCATCCAAGTTTTTTTCCATTCTTCAAGGGAAACATTCTTTTTTGAACCAGGGGTCAAATCATCATCATCTTTTTTCTCATAGCTAAAGCCATCAATTTTATTGAATACCATAATCATCGGTTTCTGATGGGCATTGATATCCATTAATATCTGATTAACAGAGTCGATGTGATCTTCAAAACTTTCGTGAGAAATATCAACCACATGAATCAAAAGATCTGCTTCACGAACCTCATCCAGAGTAGATTTAAACGATTCTACCAGCTGAGTAGGCAATTTTCTGATAAAACCTACAGTATCTGTAAGTAAAAACGGAAGATTTCCGATTACAACTTTCCGCACCGTGGTATCCAGTGTTGCAAACAATTTATTTTCAGCAAAGACCTCAGATTTTGAGATAGAATTCATCAAGGTAGATTTTCCAACGTTTGTGTATCCTACCAAAGCTGCACGCACTACTTTTCCACGATTGTTACGCTGAGTAGCCATTTGCTTATCAATGATTTTCAGTTTATCCTTCAATAAAGTAATTCTGTCACGGATAATACGACGGTCAGTTTCAATTTCCGTTTCCCCGGGTCCTCTCATCCCGATACCTCCCTTCTGACGCTCCAGGTGAGTCCACATTCTGGTCAATCGAGGCAAAAGATATTGATATTGGGCTAATTCAACCTGGGTCCTTGCATAAGAAGTCTGTGCTCTTTGTGCAAAAATATCGAGAATAAGATTGGTACGGTCTAAGATTTTTACCTCCATTTCTCTTTCCAGATTTTTAAGCTGTGAAGGAGAAAGTTCATCGTCAAAAATTACTGTTCCTATTTCATTTTCCTTTACATATTCTTTTATTTCGAGTGCTTTTCCGCTTCCAATAAAGGTTTTGGAGTCAGGCTGTGTTAATTTTTGGGTAAAACGTTTTTGTACGGTTGCCCCCGCTGTGAAAGCCAAAAACTCCAGTTCATCCATATATTCCACCAGTTTTTCTTCATCCTGATTTTGGGTAATAATGCCCACCAGGACTGCTTTCTCATAATTATGTTCTTTCTTTTCTAACATTAAAGTTCTGTCTATGTTTATGATTTTTACAAGATAATATTTTTCAGAAAAAAAACAAAATCAATTTTTAGTTAATAACATTTTTTAATATAAATTTAAGACCAACCCTTTATTCTTTTATAAAAAATCAATAACTTTATATAATAATTTTCTGATTTTTAAACTTTTAACTTAAAAATTAATTTCCAGAAGATCATGATTACCCATATTAGATGTATGATTATTGATGATGATGAACTGGACAGGCTGGTTCTTCAGCATTATATTAAACAGTACGAGAATATAGAGATTGTCGCATCATTTGATTCGGCTGAAAAAGCAATTCCTTACCTCGAACTTCCTATTGATCTTCTGATCACTGAAACCAATTTAAAAGGGATGAGCGGCCTGGAATTCCGCAAATTAGCCCATAGAATTCCTGCCTGTATCTTTGTGAGCTCCCATCCGGAACTTGCTGCCTGTGCTTTTGAGCTTAATACCCTGGACTTTATCACCAAACCTCTCACTTCAGAACGTTTCCATTATTCTATGCAGAGACTTTTCGAGTTTTTCAAGGTAAAGAATAAATGTGAATGCTATGATGTTATGCTGGGGCACGATTTTATTAAAATCAAGGAAAGCGGAAACATTTTTCAGATCAGAAAAGCAGATATTCTTTATCTGGAGGCGCTCAAAGATTACACCCGAATCATCACTCTTGAAAAAAAACACTGTATTCTTGATTCTTTAGGTAACCTTTTACATAAAAGTTTTTTTGATTCTTTTGTCAGAATACACAGGAGCTATGCTGTACCCAAACACCTCATCCGTGGAAAGAGCTGTCATGAAATAGAACTCATCCATCGCATCAAACTTCCCATCGGTAGAGCTTATAAAAATAATCTGTCTTTCTTTGAACCTTAGAAAGCTGTTAAACATCAACCATAATTCACAAAACGCCATTGGTCGATTATTTCTGCCGTTAGTCTATTTTTCGGTGATCAGGTCATGATAGGTAGTAATTTAGTCTTCCCAAATTTCTTATGGAACAACTTGAATTCATAACCTTAAAAACTGTTATCCATGAAAAAAAAATCTATTTATTGCCTCTTACTGCTTGCCATCTCCCTCTCATACCTGAAAGCCCAGTCAGCCATTCTTCCTACCGGAACGGATATTTCAGGAGGCAACGGTTCTGTTTCCTACAGTATTGGTCTGGCAGCCTACCTCTATAAAGGAGCTGGAGATCAAATTACGGAAGGTGTTCAACAGCCTTATGAGATTGTAGCACTTGCCACTCATGAAGCATTATCAACAAACCTGGAAGGTATTTTACTTTACCCAAATCCTTTTAAAGATTATCTGTATCTGGACTTTACGACCCATAATTTTAAAGATGCAGAATACCAGCTATTCGATGCACAAGGAAAATTAATCCGAAAAAATGTGATCTTACAGTCAAAATCTGAGCTCAATTTCTCCGATATCCCTTCTGCCATGTATATCATCAGAATTAATCTGCATGGAGAAAATCTAAAAACTTTTAAAATAATCAAAAAATAATCACCATGAAAAAAATATTATTACTGTTCTGGATTCTGTCCGGTCTCTTTATGGGACTGTCACAGGTTCCTGAAAAAATGAGTTATCAGGCTGTCGTAAGAAACGGATCAGGACAGCTATTGAGCAATCAGGGAATTGCTATTAAAGTAAGTGTATTACAGGGATCACCTGCAGGTACTCTGGTTTATTCTGAACGGCTTACCGGTAATACCAACGCCAATGGACTAATCACTATGGAAATAGGAACCGGAACTGTTCTCTCAGGAACATTTGCTACTATCGACTGGCCTTCAGGAAGCTATTATTTAAAAACAGAAACTGATCCTTCGGGTGGAACAAACTATACCATAGCAGGAACCAGCCAGTTACTGAGTGTTCCGTATGCCATGTATGCAAAATCAGCCGGAGGCGGTGGTGGTAGCTTCACTATCCCTTATACAAACACCGTAAATAATGCAGGAACTCTATTTTCGCTAACAAATGATGGAGACGGAACTTCCTTAGAAGGTAATAATAACACAACCACATCCAATATTGCTGCAGTAAGAGGGATTGTTACCAGTGCAGCTCCAGGAGGATTCTCATCTGCAGTACGAGGAATTAATAATGGAACAGGAGGACTTGGTATAGGAGCATACGGAAGCCATGCCGGAAGCGGATGGGGAGTATACGGTACAACTCCTAATGGATTGGGTGTATATGGAAATGCAACAGCTAATGGAACAGGTGTATACGCCAACAGTAATGCAGGAACTGGTCTTACAGCCACTAGTAATAATGGAATCCCGGCAAGTATATCTATCTTCAATAATGCTAATAATAATAATGCTCTCAGTGTTTCTACTGTAGGAAACGGAACTGCTGTTAATGTTACCACTAGTGGAAATGGGGCTGGGGTAAAAAGTGCTACAGGAGCAGGTTTTGCTATTCATGGGATCACTACAGCTCAATCATCCGCAGGGGTTCTAGGAAGTAACACAGGAAACGGAGAAGCAGTTGTTGGACTTACAACCAGTGATATTGCTGGAGCTGTAGTAGGCCGTAATGATGGTGGTGGATATGGGGTAAGAGGATTTGTTGCAACCAATACAACAGGAACAGGTATAGGTGTCTATGGGCAAGTAGGTATCAATAACAGTACCGGACGTGCAGGTAGATTTGAAAATTTTAACCAAACCAATACAACAGGTAATACTTTTGAAGTACAAAGTAATGGTAACGGAAATATTCCTGATAACACCCAAGGTAATGCAGCTTCTTTTGTACTCGATAATAACAATAGTGTAGGCGCTGCTGTAAGAGGAGAGGTAAACACTATTTTTGGAAACTTCGGGGCTGCTGCAGTTTTTGGAGTTTCATCCGGAACCGGAGGACGTGCTGGTTTATTCTACGCATCAAATCCCGCAGGAAACGGAGCTTCACTTATTGCTTTAACTGATGGAAACGGAAATGCCATTACTGCTAATGCAGGTAAAGACGGAAACGGTGTAGAAACCAATATTGACGGAGCCGGAAATGCTCTCTATGCTTGGGTCCCAACTTTTTCTACCGGAAGAGCCGGAAGGTTTGAAATTTTCAATGATGCTAACACCAGTGATGTCATAACAGTAAAAACGGTTGGAAATGGTATTGCAGGGAATTTCAAAGTAGACAGGACTACCGGAACATCTGCTGCTGTAAAAGGTGAAGTGAACTCACAGTTTGCGAATTTCGGAACAGCCGGTATATATGGAATTTCTTCAGGAACCGGTGGCTATGCCGGCTTATTTCATGCATCAAATGTGGCTGGAAATGGCCCTTCGGTACTAGCTTTAACAGATGGAAACGGAAATGCTATCACTGCCAATGCAGGTGGAAATGGAGATGGTATTGAGGCTTCTTGTGACGGACCTGGTAATGCGATCTCTGGTTTTATCCCCAACTTTGGTACTGGTAAGGCAGGTAGATTTGCCAACTTCAACAGTGCTAATGGCCAAGCAGTGGTTCATATAACTACTAACGGTACAGGCTCTACTCTACTTATCAACCATCAGGGGCCATCGGGTAATATTGCCACCTATCAAAATGCCTCAGTCAATGTAGCCCGTATCAATAAAGCAGGAACAGGTTACTTTAATGGTGGGACACAGAATAGCGGCGCAGACGTGGCAGAAGCATTTGATGTAGAAGGAACTATTTCTGAATATGAACCTGGTGATATATTGGTTATTTCCACGAACTCTGACAGAACGGTAGAAAAATCTTCAGCTCCTTATTCCAATCTTGTTGCCGGAGTATATGCCACCAAACCTGGGGTACTTTTAACAGAAGAACATATTGATACTGATATTTCCAATAAAGTTCCAATGGGCGTTATTGGAGTTATCCCTACCAAAGTATGTCTTGAAAACGGAAAAATAAAAAGAGGTGATCTTTTGGTAACCTCATCCAAAAAAGGTATCGCTATGAAAGCAAATCCTAAAAAGGTAAAAATAGGCCAGGTTATAGGAAAAGCTCTTCAGGATTATGACCAAAAAGGGATTGGAAAAATTCAAGTATTAGTCAACATAAAATAAACCATTATGAAAACAGCATATATCATCCCATTATTATTCTTAAGCACTATTATTTACGCTCAGGAAAATAAGCAAACCTCTTCTGGGGAAGATCAGACACAGGCTTTGAAACAGATTAAGGAACAGGAGTCAAAACTGATGCAGGAGGCCAAAGAAAATACAGAAAAGCAAACGGCTCATACAGGACTTACTTCAGATCATGGACTGGAGGTGAAAAAACAGGAACAAAAGCCTAAAGCTTCTCATGACTCAGGAAAGACTCTTCCCAATACAGCAACACTCGAAGAAATAAAAAGAACTATTCCCAACAGACAGGCATCTCACAACTCCATCAATTCTAGGAACACAAAAACAATTATCGGGCTACCCAACACAGCAACTTTGGAAGAAATAAAAAAAACTATTCCTAAAAACTAGTAACCCTCTTAAAACTAATAGCCCACAAAAACTGATAACCAAACTAGATTTTTCAAACAAAAAGAAGTCCGCTCAATGGCGGACTTTTATATTGAAGAAACTGAGAGTATCAATCCCAATCAGCAGCAACAAATTTCATTGTGTTCCCTTGATTGTCTGACAATGTAAGGAAATGTCCTTCTACAGAATATTTCGTCATGGTTTCAATTTTTTTCTGAAATGAGCTTTCCAGGTTCATATCCTGGCATGCTTTCATTGTACTTATTCCCTGGGAAATCTTCACTATCCCACCTTTTTTAAATTCGAAAGTAAAGGACATCTGGTTGCAACCCATGTATGCATTTCCCTGAATTTTACTGTTGTCCAGCTTCCCTGTCAGATTCATTTCAGCTTTATGGGCAATCAGCTGATCTTTAGAAAAACCAGCAAAAGAAACCAGCATCCATTGTCTTTGGAGGTAAGGATTTTTATCCGGAACAGCAGAGCAATTTAAAACAAGTCCCAGAAATAATACTGCAAAAAGGGGGAATAGTATTTTTTTCATGTGGATTATCATCCCATTTTCATACCAATCCGGGACAGAATATCGTAAAAATTAGTAAATTAGCAACACAAAAATTATTTTATAAAATGAAAAGACTATTTCTACTATTCACTTTCTTGCTGGGCTTTGCTCAGATGAGGGCGGATGAGGGGATGTGGCTGCTAATGCTCATCAAAAGACTTAACGGTGTTGATATGCAAAAAGAAGGTCTACATCTAACGCCTGAGGAAATTTATTCAGTTAACAATTCCAGCTTAAAGGATGCTATCGTAAGTTTCGGTGGTTTCTGTACTGGGGAGATTGTTTCTGATAAAGGACTTTTATTCACGAACCACCACTGCGGTTACGGAGCAGTAGCTGCTGCTTCTACTCCGGAAAAAGATTATTTGAAAAACGGTTTCTGGGCAATGAAACAGAAAGACGAGTTCAATGCAAAGGATCTTTATGTAAGATTTTTAGTGAGAATGGATGATGCTACTCAGAGAATCACATCCAAGCTAAACAACAATATGACCGGAGCAGAGAGAAAAGCTGTAATTGATGCTGAAACTAAAGCCATTCAAACAGAAAACTCTGAAAACGGAAAATACACTGTAGTTGTAAAAGATTTCTTTAACGGAAATGAATTCTACTATTTCGTATACCAGGATTATAAAGACGTAAGATTAGTAGGTGCTCCACCTTCATCATTAGGGAAATTCGGTGGTGATACTGATAACTGGGAGTGGCCAAGACACACTGCAGACTTTACTGTTTTCAGAGTGTATGCTGATGCTGCAGGAAATCCTGCTGAATATTCTCCAAGCAACGTTCCTATGAAGCCTAAGCACTTCTTACCAGTTTCTCTTAAAGGAATTAAGCCAGGAGATTTCTCAATGATCTTAGGATATCCAGGTAGAACAAACCGTTATTTGACTTCTTACGGAATTCAGCAGATGGTAGGTAAAGACTACCCGGCTTGGGTTGAAGCTTCCAAAACTGCGATGGATGTTATGAAGAAGTACATGGATAAGGATAAAGCAACTCAGCTTAACTATGCTTCTCAGTATGCTTCTGTAGCTAACTACTGGAAAAACAGACAGGGAACGATTGATGCTGTAGAGAAAAACGGTACAATCACTGACAAACAAAAAATTGAAGACATTTACAAAAAATGGTCTGCAATGCCAGGAAATGAGGCTTATGATGGTATCTTACTTGATATTGAGGCTTATTACAAGCAAGCTTCTGACAGAAATGTTGAAAGAAACTATGCTTCTCAGTTCACAAGAAATGCTAAATATATTTCTCTTGCTTTACAGGTAGGATCTGTGCTTAAAGCTTATGCTGCTCAGGATATGCAGGGAAGATTAGCGATGAAGCCTAAAACTGAAGCTGCTATTAAAGCTGCTTATGAAAATTTCAGCCCTTCTCTAGAAGGTGAAATGCTTGCTGCAATGACCAGTCTTTATCAGGCTAGAGTAAAAAATAAAGAAGTAGCTTCTGCTACTATCCTGGGATTAGACGCTAAAACAGTTTCTAACCTTGCTTATTCTTCTATTTTTGCAAACAAGACATCTGCTACCAACTTCTTATTAAACCCTGATGCATTAAAACTTGATGCTGATCAACTTTGGAAAGCAGCAAATGGTATTGTTGCTGATCAGAAAATGAGCGCTGAAAGATATGTAAAGATTGATGATAACTTTGCTAAAAACAGCCGTCTATTCTTAGCTGGCTTAGTAAAAGCTATGCCTGAGAAGAAATTCTATCCGGACGCTAACTCTACTATGAGATTAACTTACGGTACTGTAGATAAACTTCCTATCAGAGAAGACAGAAACTATTTCGGTGTTACTGATAACTACTATACAGATATGTCTGGTCTTGTTGGAAAATACAAGAAAGGTGATGAAGAATTCGATCTTCCTCAAAGAGTTATCGATCTTTATAACCTTAAAGATTTCGGACAGTATGCTGATGCAAAAGGATATATGCCTGTAAACTTCCTTTCTAACAATGACATTACAGGAGGTAACTCTGGTTCTCCGGTAATTGACGGGGATGGAAACCTTATCGGTATTGCATTTGACGGAAACAGCGAAGCATTAAGCGGTGATATTGTATTTGAACAAGAATGGCAAAAAACAATCAACGTAGACGTTCGTTTCGTTCTTTGGACAATCGATAAATTTGCAGGTGCAAGAAGATTAGTTGATGAATTAAAGCTTGTAAGAGATGCAAACACTCCGGCTGATACAAAAACTAAAAACTCAGGTACTACAGCAATGCCTAAGAAAACAAAGAAAAAATAATCTTATCTGATATATTTTTGAAACCGTGAAAGTAATTTTCACGGTTTTTTTATTTTTGAATATTAAAATATTACCCATGAGTATTCAACCTATATTATTCACAGCCATCATTAAGCAAAACGGAGAAATGAATGCTGCTTTTGTGGAGTTTCCCTTTTCAACAGAAGAGTTATTTAACAAAAAAGGACAGGTAAAAATTAAAGCCATATTTGACGATAAAGTTGAATATCGTGGAAGTCTCGCTAAAATGAAATCTGACTGCCATATTTTAGGACTGACACAAGAGGTAAGAAAACAGTTGGGGAAAACTTTTCGGGATGAGGTTACCGTCTCTCTCCTTGAAGATAAAGAAGAACGGACTCTTGAAATAGCCGATGACATTGCTCTTGCTTTTAAAGAAAACCCTGAAGCCAAAGCATTATTCGATACAATGAGCTATACTCACAAAAAAGAATATATCCGCTGGATTGATGATGCTAAAAAGCCAGAGACAAGAGAAAACAGAAAGATCAAAATGATTCAGATGATTTTGAACGGAAAAAGAGGAATTTAACCTCATTTCCTTAAGATATTACTCTTTTAATTCTGCTTTCAGATATTGTCTCCCTCCTCCATTGGTTACTGTCAGGAAGCCTTCATAATGGGCAATCTTCACTCCAAGATCATTGATGACTTCTTTAAAATAGCCTGCCTTTTCCAAACTATGGGACTGCCATAGAAATCGTGCTGATTGCCCACTTTCATTTTGAAACACCAATGAACCTATTCTATTTTCAAATCCGGCAGATGTAAGATCTACCACCATACTCTCATTAGCGACAAAGTCTTTAGCCATTATTATATAATTATCCATTATTTTTCTTTTAATTATAATATTTGTTATTCTGGTGCAAAGATTCTTATCTACAGCGACAAAACTCGACGTATTATTTCCAATATAAAAGTCTCTCAAAACAATCTGATCCTGTATCATCAAAAAAATATAACCTTTTTCTGTCAGGATTTTAAAAAGGGCCCGACTATGATCGTAACTATAAAAAATCACTGTTATGAAAAAGACCTTTTTAAAAATTACAGCATCTGTAGCAGCAATTATGACTGCATTTGCACTTTCAGCCTGTAATGATTCAGACAATAACATGATGGACATCCCCTCTCAAAGGACCATTACTTTTGAAAATATTGTTACTCCTAAAGATTTTGTGGAAAGTGGAAGTTTTCAGGGAACTGGTACACCTCCAATTATTTTACCAGGACAGTCTGCATCTATTACATTCAGCGCGGGAAAAGCGCAGGCTCTTATGTTGGCTACTATGTACGGAGCCTCTAAAGATTGGTTTTTTGCTTCGAAACAACCAGGTATAAAACTGTTTACCGACAATGGAACGGCCATCACCGGAGATGTTTCTTCAAGTGTATTGCTATGGGATAACGGAACGAAAGATAACGTGACCGGACAAGCGGAAAATAAACCTATCACTCAGGTTCCCAATGTGAATGCCTCACAACTGATGAAACTTAACCTTTCCTATAATGAGACAACGTCCGAATTTACTTTAACCATCAACAATACTTCAGGTGGAACGGTTAATGAAACGCCTTTTTCTCCTGGAGTCTGGGCTGTTTCCAATTACAATGGAACTCAATTATTGAACTCTGTTCCGTTTTTCACTCCCAACTCTTTATCTAATCCTGAAATTACGGATATTGCTCAAATGGGAAATATTGATAAGATGAAAGCAAAGCTTAACGCAAATACAGGAATCATGACAGGCCTTTCTCCTGCTTTGGTGGTCATTTATCGTGGAGATAAAAACCCCATCTATGAATTGGGAAAAATGGATAAAGGAATGGGACTAAAAGAAATTGCGCAAACCGGAAATGTAAGCAAACTGCAAAACAGTTTAAAATCTTTCCCTGGTATTAAAGGGATCTACGTTGCCGGGAATGCTCCTGTTCCTCCGGGAAATAAGATCATGACTAAATTCACAGCAGATCAGGGTGATAAAATTGCCTATGCTACCATGTTTGGTTTTTCCAATGACTGGTTCTATGCTAATGAGGCAAGCATTGATGCTACTGTAAAGGGAGATCTTAGTTCAAAAACTACATTATTTGATTCCGGAACAGGTGTAGATCAATATCCAGGAGCAGGAAACCGCCAGGCTTTATTCGGGGGCACTCCACAAAGTGAAAATATGGTAATTTCAAAGGTTGGAACCCAATATCCTGTTCCCGCTGTACAAAATGTGATTAAAGTAACAGTGAATTAAATTCATTGTATGAATTTAAAAATACCAGACAGTTTCTGTCTGGTATTTTATTTCCAAAGCTTAAAACTTACAAAACTGAGATTCCGAGATACTTTAAATAAGCATCTAATAGCTTTTTATCAAATACAGGTTCTTTAATCTCTGATCCTTCCAGGAATTGAATCACATTGGAACAATCCCACACATAGGTATTCTGGTATAACTCAACAGTGGATAAACCTTCATGCATATTATCCCTGAAAAGACTAGTCAGCGGATACAGCCTGTTTTTACTGTCATCTTCCCATTGTTTTCGCCATTCTTTGTAAGGGAGATCTTTGAGTATAAACGGATAATGCTTTTTCATGAGTCCGAAGAAGCCTTCTAAGGTAAGATTCGTTTCCGGGCTGGCAATTAGATTGAATTTCTTGCCTATAGCTTCTTTATTTTTTGTAATATAAGCCATAGATCTGGTCATATAATCAACAGTAATCAAACCTTCTCTCAATTCCGTCAATGCCGGATAAGACTGGAATTCCACACAGTTTTTCACTAATCCCGACCACCATTGATATGGTGCACTTGCCCCCGTTTCACTATGGCACATCGCATATCCTAATCTGTAGGTAATGAGCGGTAACCCTTCTTTAGCGGCCAGATCTGCAATAGCTTCCATCACCCATTTGCTTCTTACATATCCGATATCTTTGCTTACTGACATCAGGTTCTGAGCAATATCATCAGATTCCAGCATCACGGTTTTACCGGTAAACAGATGTCCCCAGCTATACACTGATATTGTGGATAGCAGTGCCAAACATTTTATTCTTTCCGCCCCTGCGAGTTTTATAATTTCTCTCAGCCCTTCTACATTCGGTGCTTTCATATAAGAATATGGTTCTATGAAATTTACGGAACTTCCTGAATGATAAATCAGGTCTGTCTTTTCTGCCAGCATTGTATATGTTTCTTCAGAAAGACCCAATGATGGTTGTGAGAGATCACCAATCACAGGAATAATTCTTGATTGCTGCTCTTCTTTTTGAGGAATGGCAAATTCTTTATAACAACGAGCTATTTTTTCTTTAGCCTGAAAATCATCCTGAGCTCTTACCAGACAATAGATATCAGCACTTGTTGTATCTAAAAGTTCCTGTACAAGATGAATTCCTACAAATCCCGTAACTCCGGTTAAAAATATTACTGACGGATTTTCCAGTTGTTTGGGGTTAAAATCGCCTTCAAATACTGTTCCTGGAGCAAGATAAACATCCTGCTGCAGCTCTATATAAGGCTCTACATCTTCCACCGGCACTGATTCTCTCGCTTCTTTAGACCTGACAATTAAAATTTCCGAAAGTTGCTGCAATACGGGATACTGATAAATATCTCGAAGGTATACTTTTGTATCAAGTCTTCTTTCCAGTGCTACTGCCACTACAGCGACCAACAATGAGTTTCCTCCGATGTCAAAGAAGTTATCTGTAATATTAATCACAGGACGTTCCAGCTCTGTAGACCATATATCTGATATTATTCTTTCTGTTTCATTAGTTGGTGGCTCAAAGGAAACCAGATCTTTTGCCTCCTTATCTGCCAGATCCTTTAAAGCATCGGAATCTGTCTTCCCATTGGCTGTAAGTGGAATTTTATCTATAAAAATAATCTGGGCAGGAATCATATATCCTGGTAATTCTTCTTTCAGTAAGTTTCTGACAGAGTTAACATCTTTCTCAGAACTTTGTTTTGCAACAATAAAAGCGATAAGGTATTTATTGCTTCCCGTTGTTTCTTTTGTGATCACAGTAGCTTCCTGTACATTCTCCTGCTGGCTCAGAGTCCTTTCTATCTCTCCCAGCTCTACCCGAAATCCACGGATTTTTATCTGATTATCTATTCTTCCTAAAAATTCAATATCTCCATCGGGAAGCCACTTGGCCAGATCTCCAGTTCGGTATAATTTTTCTTCTTTTCTAAATGGATTAGTCATAAACTTTTCAGTAGTGAGCTCTTCATTATTAAGATAACCTTTAGCCAAAAGGTCTCCTCCTATATATAACTCACCGATAGCTCCTACGGGTAACAGTTCCATATTCTCTGTTAAAATATAAGCTTTGGCATTTGCTATAGGCCTGCCTATTGAAGATACATACTTTCCACCAACATCTTTAATTTTTTTGAATGTTGCAAATACTGTACACTCGGTTGGTCCATAATAATCAATCAATTCATAACTTAACTCTGCAGTTAATACCGGCTTCAGTTTCTCTCCACCTGTAAAAAGATATTTCAGTTTCAAATCAGGAAAGTTTCTGGTATGTTCCACCACAGCAGGAGCCAGTACTGCCGGTACAAAGCCATGGGTAATATGATTTCTGTAATAATAATCTACCAAAGCAGAAGCTTCTGCTCTTTCTTCGTTCTCTGCCATAAAAAGTGTAGCCCCAGCAGTGAGTGCCGACCATGTTTCCCACACTGAGATATCAAATGCCAAACCTGCAACAATAGTGAGATGTGAGGTATGATCTACATGAAAGTGATGGTTGTGCCATGTTACCAAATGTTGAATGGCCTGATGGGTAATCATTACTCCTTTAGGTTTTCCAGTAGACCCAGAGGTATAAATTGTATATGCAAGAGCGTCCTGATGAATTTCAACTTCCAGCTGTTCTGAAGAAAAGGACTCCAGGTCCGCCACGCCATCAAGATGAAAGACTTCTCTATTATTATTTTCCGACAGCTGTAAGCCAAGATGAGAATTCGTAATTATAATCTCAGAGTTGGTATCTGAAATTATATATTCTACCCTTTTTGCGGGATATGCCGGATCTATCGGAACATAAGCTGCACCCGTTTTTACAACTCCAAGAACCGCTATTAGCCACTCAATAGAACGGTCAAGCCATATAGGAACAAACATCTTTTCTTTAATTCCTTCAGCTAATAATTTATTAGCCAGCCGGTTACTTTCCACGTCCAGTTCTTTATAAGTAATAGACTGCTCCTGAAATATTGCAGCAATATGATCAGGGCGAAGCTCCACCTGCTTTCTGAAAAGGGATACCAGGGTTTCTTCCTGTTTGTAATCCCACCCTGTTTTATTAAAGTCATTTAAAAGTTTTTCTTTGTCTCCAGGAGACAACAAGACGGAGGTTCCCAATGATTGGGTTTCTAAAGTTGGTGTTGAGTTTGACATTGTAATGATGTAATTTGGTTAAAAGTTTAGTTTTTATCACTTCTCCATTAAGCCTCATTTTACAGCTAATGATCTGACAGTGAACTTCTTCCACTATCCAATAAGCCTAGAGAAGAACAGAGTATACAGTATAAGCACAACTGAAGAATTCAATGTGTATTTTATATAAAAAGCCTGTAAATGGTAGGTGTAGAGAAGTTCAGGTGATCTGTTCAGTGAACAGAACTATAAATAAAGATGCTCTTTACTTATTACTCTCAGAAAAGAATGGAAAGAATATTTTATTCTTCCATGTTTGGCTTTAATAGAAATTCGTTTTTCTTTTTAACAATTCTAATGTCATAATGTGATATTTTTAATAATTCAATAATCAAATTTAACATAATAAAACGGATAAATTGTTACATAATTACAACATAATCCCACATAAGAGATTTAACCCATACAAAAAACACCCTGACTGACAATAGAATAGATTAAAAAAAAATAACAACCACTAAGAATTTATCTTAAAAATAAATAATGCTCAGCAAGTATTATTTTATAAAATATTTCGGTTTGTAACCTGCAAAACGATCAGTATTATTGTGATAATAAATATTATAACCATGGTTTTAGTTCAAAAAAACAATGACATTTTGATTGCAACGTTGAAAATACTGGTAAATAAGGTAATTTTAAAGATTGTTTTTCAATTTACATGATTCCTAAGCATTCCAGAATTCCCGGTCTAAACTTCTATACTGAATGGCTTCGGAAATATGATGGGAAAGAATTTTTTCAGATTCCTCAAGATCAGCAATAGTACGGGCAACTTTCAGAATTCTGTCGTAGGCTCTTGCTGAAAGGTTCAGCTTTTCCATTGCCAGCTTTATAAGATTAAAAGATGTTTCGTCCAGATCACAGAATGCTTCAATTTCTTTTGGGCCAATCTGGGCATTACTGCTGATATTAAGATTTTTATACCGTTCGTTCTGAATCTCTCTTGCGATCAAGACCCGCTCCCTGATGTCTTTACTGTTTTCTCCTTTTCTTTTTTCTGAAAGCTGCTCAAATTCTACTTTCTGAACCTCAATATGAATATCAATCCTGTCTAAAAGCGGCCCGGAAAGTTTATTCATATACCGTTGCATTTCATATACCGAAGAGGTATTGTTAGGATCATCCGGAAAAAAACCGCTCGGGCTTGGGTTCATCGAAGCAACCAGCATAAAACTTGCAGGATAATTGACAGTGAATCTGGCTCGGGAAATTGTCACTTCCCTATCTTCCAAAGGCTGTCTCATAACTTCCAGTACTGTCCGCTTAAACTCCGGCATTTCATCCAGAAACAAAACTCCGTTGTGGGCCAGTGAAATTTCTCCCGGCTGGGGATAGCTTCCACCACCTACAAGTGCCACATCTGAAATCGTATGATGTGGTGAACGAAATGGCCTTACTGTCATTAATGAAGCTTCTGTTCCTATTTTTCCTGCGACAGAATGTATTTTTGTGGTTTCCAGTGCCTCTTTCAATGTTAATGGAGGTAAAATACTTGGAACTCTTTTTGCCAGCATTGTCTTTCCGCTTCCGGGAGGACCGATCAAAATGATATTATGCCCGCCGGCAGCCGCTACTTCCATTGCTCTTTTAGCAGATTCCTGGCCCTTCACTTCAGAGAAATCAAACGGAAAATTATTGATTCTTTCATGGAACTCTTTTTTGGTATCCAATATGACCCTCTCAATAGGTTTTCCTTCATTAAAAAAGTCGATAACTTCCTTTATATTTTCTACTCCATATACTTCAAGGTCACTGACTATGGCTGCTTCTCTGGCATTCTGAATGGGAAGAATAATTCCTTTAAATCCTTCCTCTCTGGCTTGAATTGCTATGGGCAAAACGCCTTTAATAGGCTGCAGACTTCCGTCTAACGAAAGCTCTCCCATAATGATATAGTTCTGAACCTCTTCGGCCAGAATCTGATCTGATGCCGCTAGAATTCCAACAGCAATACTCAGATCATAAGCAGAGCCTTCTTTTCTAAGGTCTGCAGGAGCCATATTAATGGTAATTTTCTTACCGGGAATTTTATAGCCTACATTTTTTAAAGCTGCAGAAATTCTATAACTGCTTTCTTTGATCGCATTATCAGGAAGGCCTACCAAATGGTACCCCACTCCGCCGGTATCTACATTTACTTCAATGATTATCGTCTGGGCAGCAACGCCATGAATGGCACTGCCATAAATTTTGATCAGCATGGTGTGTTTTTGAAGTAAATATAATTAATATACTGTTTTGAAAATATGACACTTATGCTGATAATTTTCTATAGAAAAAAGAATTCTTAAAATGATTTTAAGAAAAGTAAAGATTCAAACATCAATTAGTTTTTAGTGATCACAATTCGCCACAAAGACCGGTTTCCCAAATGTTTTAACAGCAACCTGCGGTTGAGTAGTTCCTGTAACCTTATCAAACTTCATCAATACATTGTTATCATGATAGTCTTTACTTTTATAATCCACCTGTTTTTCCGGTACACCAAGGCTTACATATACATTCTTGATTTTGTTGTATTTATAGTTATTCAAATCTATTTTTTCGTTCATATCATCATTGGTGTTATACGCATTGTTCACCAATTTATATTCCGCATCAAAAGCCATATCGAATGATTGATTCATGAATTCCAGCTCTTTTTCATTGGAAAACACTTCTTTTACAGTAGATTTTTTAATCACCTCACCTGACTCGCTATTCAGTTCCGACAATCCTTTTTTTGTGATTTTTAAAATGAAATCATGGTGATACAAACTATCCTGCATATGCTGAACAATAAAATCATTATAATCACCAGTCGGAAAATTATAGATCAGTTTTGGGATATCAACCTCTAATCCATTTTCATATTTCTTTTCTTCTAACAGGGTAATGACTGGCCATTTTTCTTTGAAAACATGAACATTAGGATAGTCAAGACAGTTGGCTTCATCATTAAAAAGAGACTGCATTTTATTTGGGAACTCGCCTACAACAATATTACTGTTTCCAATACCATCTCCCGCAAAATTAATACGCATTCCAGTTTTAATATCTGTATTTTTACGGGCATATACATAGAATTTAGATTCAGGATTTTTAGGTTTCAGATAAAGAAGATCTTTTTCAACGCTCCATGTTCCTTTTATCAGCGTTGCATAAGCAATGATCAGAAACGTCTTATTTTTATTGATAACGAAAACAGCTCCGTTTGTTTTATACACTCCATCGATATTTTCAGTGTTTTTTTGAGCCTGTATCAGTATCATACAGAATATCATTAAAGGCAGGAGTATTTTGTTAAATTTCATTTTCATCATTAAATAATTTTGATAAATATCGTAAAAAGTTATAAAGAATCCGAATTTTAGTCTACACAATATGCTTTTTGAGATCATCTGAAAATATTCTTTCAAAGTCCAGCTACACTTAGACTTTGTAGCTCATTCATTGAATTTTTAATAATTGCCATTGTACTTTATGATTTAATTGGTTGATTAATTATTTCCAAAAGTACAGGCACACAACGCCAAAACATTACGTATTATAAATTTATTGAACTTTATTTTTCTCCCTGTCACTAAAAATCAATTTTTCCAGTTTTAGTTTAAATTTCTCAAAATAAGAGAACCGTCTTTTGTAAGTCTACATTTCCTGCCTCTATCAAAAACAGAGCTTGAAAAAAAACCACCACTAAAATGAATATTTACTTGAAATAACCTACAAAAATCATTGAAAATTAAATCTTTAATTCTATTATTTCATCATAAAATGGAAATATCAGATTATAAAATAATAGACTTAGTTCTAATTCTGGTCTAAATCAGTGCTTTTATATAATGAATAATTAAGTCTATACTCCGATTTCTATAGATTTTGTTATATGATTTAATCGATTCACCATAGAAAACATCTCCATCTCCATACCTCTTTTATTAATATAACTCATTAAATATAAATACTTTACAACAAAACCTAAATCAATAATAAGCTTAATTGAAACAAAAAAATGCTCTCAGTGTTTCATGTGAAACATAAGAGATTTATTCTACCCCTTTTATATAGCTATTTTCAAGATCAATAATAGTCAGGCAGAATTAATCTGTAATATAAAGTTGAATTCGGATAATAAGCAAAATAGGTTCAGGGAGGGTTTCTATATCAGCAAAATAAAATCGGCACAAATTCATGTACCGATTTAACCACTATTAAAAACTAACGAAAAGATTATTTAATCCTTTATTTCTTTATAAATTTATTTCTATAGACTTCTCCTTTGCCATTTTTAGAAACAATGATATAACTTCCGGCTGCCAGATGGCTTACATCAATGGCTTGTCTGTACTGGTGATCATTTTTCTTAAGCACCAGTTTTCCGGACATATCTATAATGGTAACTTCCTTATACTCTTCTGATTCTTTTCCGATATACAGGAACTGTGCAGTAGGGTTTGGATATATACTTAATTTATTTTCTTTGACTTTTACTTCTCCTGTCCCCAGATTTCCACAGAACTCCCAGTTTCCGTATTCAAGTTTTACGAAGGTAAAAGGGTCCAGCATCTGGCACTGATTGGGGCAATATTCTGTACAGGCGTAGAATCCATATTCTCCCGGCTCAGAAGTGGTATAGGTATCTCCTGTCACATTTGGAATCACACAAGGGTCTCCTGTAAAAGGAGCAACAGTGGTCGGAATACATTTAAACCATGTATGAGGGCCATAGACTACAGGAAATATATCATCAAATTTCACGGGAGCACCTTCACATACATGAGCGACTCCACCATCTACAATTTCATAAGTTCCCGGAACAAAAGTGGACATCATTGCCGGAAGTCCATACACATATCCGTCTGCCATTACTGCTGCACTTTCTGCCGTACAGGCTCCCTGTGTCACTTGTACCTTAAAATAATAAAGCTGGTCGCCACCATTGATCGTTAACTGTTGTGAGGTAGCTCCCGGAATAGCTTCCCATGGATTGTTATTGGGTGTCTGCCAGGTCCATTCCTGTTTGTACCATTGGTAAGATGAGTATGTTTGTGTAGTGGAAAGTATTTCATCTTCACTTTCACAGAACAATATCTTATCCGCAAATATAGCCCCTAATCTCGGGCTGGTGATGGTAGGTTCGCACTGTGCTTTCATATTCAGAAAACCGAATAATAAAAATGTTAAAAAAGTCAGTTTTGTTTTCATATATATTGACATTTAAGGTTGATTTCTGTTTTAAAAGTCATCAGCATTAATCAATCAACAATCTGATCCCGAATTTCAAATTAAAATGCAGGGGCTTTTCCTTATAAATGGTGTTGGGAGACTTCTCATCCCTGAAATGATATCCGATCCCCGGTTCTGCGTAGATTCCCAATCGATTAACCAGCTTTACCTGAACTCCTGCTGCAGTATTTACTGAAAGCGACAGTGGCTTATGATCTATATCCTCTCTGAAAGTTTCCTTTACCTTATCGTGTACTACATAACTGGTGGTAACGTTTCCTGATATAGGCTTCTCCACCATAGCTCCTCCTGTGATATATCCTGTAAATCTTCCTTTCTGAAATACATTGTAATTGATCTGAACAGGAATTCCGATATAGTGAACGGTCTGCTCTCCTTTAATATAATTGTCATTACTGCCTGAATGGAGCTCAGAAGACAGTTTGGTATAATTCAATCCTGTTCCTATTCCCCATTTTTTTCCCAAACTATAATACACAGACATTCCGAAGGTTACCGGAATCTTATGCCTGATCCTCGCTTCTACCGGTTTACTTTGATTGGCCAGTAATATTTGGGTCATAGGATCATCTACATATTCGGAGGCGCTCCAAACTTCTTCAATATTCATTGGCGCTCCATCCATGGAGGCATACCCATGAAACTGCTGTTCTGAAGAGTTGGAGGATGCGTTTCCAGTAAGCATACTCAGCATCCATTTCTTTTCAGACCGGGATTTTATTACTTTAGTTGTGGTATTATCTGCATATTTTTCAGGCAATCCCTGCTCTACCCTATCAATCTCTTTTTCGACACCTTCATCTTTTACTTTATTATCAGCTAAAGGCATTTCCGTCATTTTATTCTCTTCCTTAGAAACTATTGGCTTCATCACCTCAGGTATTTTTATGATGTCCTGAGTATTTTCATAATATCCTTCTTCTTTTTTTCCAGATTCTTTAGATGTAATCTTTTGAACAGAAGCATGTCTTGTATTAACATTATTCTGAGTTAAAGCCTTCTCCGTCTTTGATTTCTCTCCAACCTCTATATTCTCCTGATTCCCTGCATTATTCAAAGACAGACCAGCCCCTGTTTTTTTGTTCGAATCTGATGGATTCTGCAAGATTTTCTTCTGATTCTCCTCCGGCAGCATTTTCATCATCATAAAGATCAGAACTGCTGCTGCAATACCTCCGATACGATACAACCATGAGCTCTTTATATCCGGTTTCGTTTTAGCTATCTTTTCTCCTTTATTTTCAGCATCTGTTGCAGGAATAAAGCCTGGCATCAATTTATTCTCCTCTTCTCCCGAGAACAGTTCATCGCTGATGTCATCCCACAATCCTTCCGGAACCTCTTCTTCATGGTTCTCCATTCTGCTTCGCAGGGTATTGAGCCACTCGTTATTCATATTGTGCTTTTTTTGACATTTTAAATTCCTTTATTTTCTGAACCAGCAACCCTTTTGCACGGTGAAACTGTGATGCAGAAGAATTTTCGGCGATTCCCAGCAGGGATGCAATTTCTTTATGGCTTTTCTGTTCAAACACATAAAGGTTGAAAACGGTTCTGTATCCGTCAGGAAGAGATCTGATCAATCCCATAATATCATCTTTCGGAATTTCTTCAAAATCCGGTTCATCATCATCAGGAAGATCGGGAAGATCTTCCACCTCAACAGAAGATTTAAAATCTCCGTTTTGTCTGATATGCTTAAGTGACTCATTCACTGTAATCCTGGTGATCCATGCCCTAAGAGAACCTTCTCCCCTATATTCGAACGACTCTATTGAATGGAACATCTTGATAAAGCTGTTCTGAAGTACATCATGCACATCTTCCTTTTCAGAAATATACCGTGAGCATACATAGGTCAGATTACCTGAATAAGCTCCAAAAAGCTCTTTCCAGGCGGCTTCCTCCTTCTGCAGAAGGCGGCCTATCAAAATCTGTTCTTTACTTTCTCCCATGTACTGCTCCAGTATACGATATTGATTTAAATTTCAAAGCAAAAATAGATTGCATCGTATAAATACAATCTATTTATAGTAATAACCATTAATTAATATTTTACACAGAATGGAAAATTATAATTAATCGCTTCATAAGGGGCAAGTACTGTACCGTCTACGGTAATTTTCTCTGCATTCAAAACAAATCGCATAGAGCCATCCATCCCTACATAAAATCCTTTCTGCTTAGCCGTTAATACCACTTCTGTTTTTTTTGTTGTTCCATCTACTGGTATTCTGATTTCCATCGGTTTTGGAACCAAAGACAATTCTATCACATTACTGGCTACATTTACCGAAGAGGTATATTGTATATCATATTTCACCTTTCCCAGTGCCTTGATGGCCATCTCTGCTTTTACCGGGTCTTTTACTACTGTTTTCACAATTTCATCTACTGGAAATTCTGCAAACATGACCGTATCTTTTTTGACTTTAAAATTCTTTATTTTTTCTGTTTTGCTCTCTCCCTGTACAGTAATGAGTCTCCCTTTGTAGTTTCCTATCACATCCTCCTGTTTTACCGGACGAATTTCCGGACCATCAACGGTGCATGAATACAAAGTGAAACCTGTCAATACAATTAAGATAGCTGTTAAAAATTGAGATACTGTAAATTTTTTCATTGCATTATTTTTTTCATTAAACATTAATTATTTTGAGTACTCATTGATATAAATCTCCTTTTCCGGAAATCTTGCATGCTTTTTTCAAAAAAAACAAACATTTTTCATAACTAACTGATTTAGTGATTTAAAAATTCAATTCAAATAAATGTTTTTTCTATAAAAAAATGATGATTGTTCGGAAATTCATATTTTTAAGTCGTTCAAATAACAATCATTTTTAACCTAAAATTTGTATCTTTAATATCATCAGATCTTTCTTCTAAGATGTTTAGTTTATGGAAAGTATTAAACAGATTTCTCTACAGAATTTAACCGATAATTTCAAAGACCTTACTCTTCAGGAAGGGTATATACATGTCCCGGATTTCAGAATTTCAGAAAGTCTTACTGAGCCCTACCGTTCCAATTATTATTGTATAGGATTTTTAAAAGAGGGAGAACTTGTGATTCACAGCAACCTCATCCGTCATGAGGTAAAAGCCCCTGCAATAGTGTTTGCGGACCCGGTTTCCATCAAAAACTGGGAAACGCCGGAACTTCCCTACAAAGCGGAAAGTATTCTGATTTCTGAAGACTTCTTACAGGAAAAGATCATCGAAAATAATATTCTTAAGGGATTTTCGGATCTGTCTGGAAACGGAACTTTTATTGTTCAACTCAGGAAAAAAGAGGCTGGGCATATCAAATCTATATTCAAAATAATAAGCTCCTATACGCCACCCAGATCTGTTTTCCATAAAGAGATTGTACATGGTGCTGTGTATTCTCTGGTTAATATTACGGCTAGCATCCGTACTGAACAGGGAGATATCACTCCATCTACAAACAGCCTTAGTATGCAATTCAGAAAAGCAGTAACCGAGTATGCGACCCAGCAAAGAGAATTGCAGTTCTATGCAGATCTCCTGAATATTCATCCTAAATATCTCAGCCAGATTATCCGTAAAGAAACCGGACGTACCCCAGGGAAATGGATACAACACCAAATTATCTTGGAAGCCAAAATCCTGCTTCAAAAGGAAGAAATGAGTATCGGAACCATTGCCGAACATTTAAATTTTCCTGACCCGAGTACATTTGGAAAATATTTTAAAAAATATTCAGAAACAAATCCCACTGAATACCGTAATTACATTCAGGAAATCCAACAGTATGTTTAAAATAATAATTTAAAGCAAGTATAATATTACTATCTGACCAAAGCATATTACTCGCAGCCCTTTTCCATATATGATGTATCAATTAATTTAGTGTTTTACAATTTGTCGAATCAATAACCCTAAAGATAAAATTAACAATAGGATATGACTACCTAATAATTGTAAACCCTAAATTTATACACAATGAAACATTTTAGAAAAGAAGATACTGTTATGCTACTTATTGACCACCAAACAGGAACTCTGCAATGGTGTGCCAACAGACCGAAAGAAATGATCATCAGCAGAACTATAGCACTGGCAAGAATTGCAAAAGCACTGAATATTCCCGTAGTCTTAACGAGCAGCCAGGAAGATCGTACCCAAGGAATGCTTATTCCGGAGCTCAAAGAGATTTTACCTGATGAATATGCTCAAAGGGTAAAGCGTGAAGGAATAACCAATGCATGGAAGGATGAAAACTTCAAAAAAGCAGTCCTGGAAGCAGCCGGAGACCGAAAAAATGTAATTATGGCTGGTCTTACCCATGATGTATGCATTGTATACCCTTCCCGATCTATGATAGAAGAAGGTTTTGATGTACAGGTCGTGATAGATGCAGGAGGCTCTCCTACTCAGATTGCAGATGATGTGGCTCAACAGACATGGGAAAAAGCAGGTGTACGCACTACTACTATCAACCAACTTGTTGCTGATATGATTGACAGCTGGGCAACGGAAGATGGAGAAAAGACAGTACAGATCGTATTTGAAGAAGTGATCTCCAAAATCGGACAGTTTGTGTAATTTACTTATTAAAAATAAAGAACATGTTGAAAAAAATAGATAATTCTAAAAAAATGGGCAATGCTCATATCTCAATTCTATATCCCGGATTAGACCTTACAGACAATGACACAGGATATTACAGCATCGGACGTATTGATCAGGCTCATATTCATGGAGGTGCGGTTATCAAAATGCACCCCCATATCAACGATGATATTCTTTCCTACTTCAGAACAGGTAAAGTAAAGCATACAGACTCGGAAGGTTTTACTGAATTCATCACACCTAACCGTTTGATGCTGATGAAGGCCGGCCAGCTTTTCTACCACGAAGAGGCTATATTGGACGAGCAGGAAGGGCTTCAGATATTTATCCGTCCGGGAGAAAAAGATGCTAAGCCGGAAGTTATTTTTCAGGAGCTGGATAAGGTTCACAGCATGAATCAATGGAGGCTGATTGCTTCACCCGACGCTTCCAAAACCAAGCTTCAGCTAAGCAGCAATACCTGGATATATGATATGCAGATTACTCCAGGACAGGATTTTTCACTTCCTGAAACATTCGGAGAAGACTTTGGTACTCTTTTGTATGTTTTTCAGGGTAGTTTAAAAGTGAATGATACTATTAGTCTAAGCAAAGGTGAAAGTGTATTTGTGAAAGGAGAATCTATCCGTTTTAATACTCAAGATAAAGCAGAGCTTGTCCTCTTTGTTACAGATACCCGCTCTCCTTATTATGATGGCGGTATGTACAGTGGTAATCAAATCAATAAAATATCTCACTAAAAGATTATCTTATGAAAAGTAATATCAGTATTGTCAGTCATGATCAGGGAGAAACCCTTGGCGTGGCAGGTGGAAATTACCGGATCGTAGTTTCAGGGGAAACAACCAATAATGCCTATGCCGTTATAGAAATGCTGGTTCCTCCGGGTGGCGGACCTCCACCTCATGCCCATCCTGCCACTCAGGAAATGTTTTACCTTATGGAGGGCGAACTGGAGTTTAAAACAGAAGCTGGAAAAACAACTTTGAAGAAAGGTGGTTTCGTGAATATCCCACTGAATGGCTCTGTTCATTGTTTTAAAAATGTTTCGGATAGCTATGCCCGTATGTTGTGTACCGTGGTTCCGGCAGGGCTTGAACAGGTATTCAGAGAGATAGGAACTCCGGCAAAACCAGGAGAGTTTTTACCTGTCCCTGAAATGACTCCGGAAAGGATCGCGTTATTAAAAGAAACCGACAGAAAATTCGGGCAGACTACTTATCCTCACAATTATTTAGACTAACTTCGGTTTTACCTTCAATCAATAAAAAATGCAGCCGTATGATACAGCTGCATTTTTTCTATCATTTACCTTCTACATTCTATTCTGTTCCACCGCCCAAGGCGCGGTAAAGGTCTACCTCGGCATTTAATCTTTCCAGTGTTACATTAATAGCTTCCAGGTCATTCTGAAGTTTATTATTCTGAGCTGTAATCACTTCAAGATAGGTTGCCATTCCGCTTTTGTACAGTTTTAAAGCATCACCAATTCCTTTATCTAAAATGGCTGTTCTCTGTTCCAAGAGCTGCAGTCTATCTGAGGTTCCCTGATTTTTTGCCATAGCATCAGAAACTTCTCCTACAGCCGTCATTACAGACTGTTTAAAGTTGATCGCCGCTTTTTCCTGTTCAATCAATGCCGTCTCATAAGCGGTTTTCAATTGTTTCTTTTGGAAAAGTGGGGCTGCCAGGTTAGCAGCAACAGCTTTTGTAATAGAACCCGGAATATCAAACCATGAGCTGAAATTATTAGAATTAACTCCAATCTGCGGGCTCAGACTGATACTGGGATACATTGCAGCTTTAGCCAATCCTGTTTTTGAATTCAGGCTGATGACGTTGAATTCTGCCATTTTCAGATCGGGTCTTCGGCTCAATAATTGTGCAGGAATTCCTTCTGACAGTTTATTTCCAGGAATCATCATTTTCAGATTTCCTGATCTTTCTATCTTGTTCGGATATTCACCACAAAGAATGCTCAACGCATTTTCCTGAATGGATATATTCTGTTTTGCCAGAGGAATCAAAAGTTCAGCAGTTTTCTTCTGCGCTTCTGACTGCTGCACTGCCAGTGAATTGATCTGTCCTGCCTTAAACTGTAGATCCATCATTTTAAGGGTACTGTTGCTTAATTCAATATTCTGTTCCGCAATTTTCATCTGCTCATCCAGACTTATCAGGTTATAGTATGCCTGAGCTACCTGAACAACGATCCTGCTTTTTATGGCATTCAGATTTTCTTTCTGAGCGAAATACTCAGCAGCGGCAGACTCTTTCTGCATTTTAGCTTTTCCCCAGATATCAACTTCCCAGGTCAGTCTCAGACTGGCGCTGAAATCATCCATATATTTTGTACCTACGAACTGTTCATTAAGGGATCCGTTCAGGGTATTTTTGGAAGCCCAGCTTCTGTTGGCTCCTGCACTGAAATCCAGTGTGGGAAGAAGGGACAGCTTAGCCTGCTTATAAATCAGGTCCAGCTGTTCAATATTTTTTAATGCAACATTTACTTCATTATTTCTGCTTAAAGCTTTATCTATTAACCCTATCAGTTTAGGGTCTTTAAAGAACGTTTTCCATGGAAGCACTACTGTATCTCCTGTTACCTGTATGGATTCTTTATAGGTTTCCGGTACCTGAAGATCTGTTCTTGCATAGGGTTTTCCCACAGCGCAGGACACCAGTACTGATGCCATTGCGCCTGAGATAAGGAAATTCTTTATATTAAATATTCTCATTTGTCAATTGGTTTTGGATTACAGGATACTTCTTTTTGGATGAAAATTTCTCATCCAGGTATTGGAAGAACATATACAGTACAGGAATTACAAATACTCCCAGCACCACTCCACTCAGCATTCCTATGGCAGCACTCACACTGATGGATTTATTTCCTGAAGCCATTCCTCCAGTAGAGATCATCAGTGGAATCATTCCCACGATAAAGGCCAATGAGGTCATGATGATCGGACGTAATCTCGCTTTCGCTCCTTCCAATGCGGAATCCAGAATAGAAAGTCCTGATTTCCGCCTTTGGACCGCAAATTCTACGATAAGGATCGCATTCTTCGCCAGCAAACCAATAAGCATGATTAATCCCACCTGTACATAGATGTTGTTATCCAACCCTATTGCTTTGATACCCAGGAATGCTCCTACAACTCCTGTTGGGATGGAAAGCATTACCGCTAACGGAAGTATGTAGCTTTCGTATTGTGCTGCAAGCAGCAGATATACAAACAGTAAGCACAATCCAAGGATTACCACGGTCTGATTTCCTGCTGATTTTTCTTCTAAGCTTAATCCTGTCCATTCATAACTGTAGTCAGACGGAAGTTTATTCAGGGTTGGTTCAATTTTATCCATTAAGGCTCCGTTACTGATTCCCGGCTTTGGCACTACGTTAATGTTCAGTGAATTATAAAGATTATATCGCTGTACGGATTCCGGACCGTATACTTTTTTCAAAGTAATCAGAGTACTGGCTGGAACCATTTCTCCTTTATTATTTTTCACAAAAATATCATTGAACGCCTGCTCATCCATTCTGAATACTCCATCAGCCTTAATATTCACCCTGTAAAACTTCCCGAATCTTGAGAAATTCTGAGACTGATCCCCTGAGAAATAAGTCTGTATAGAGTTTAATAAATTGGAAATACTTACTCCTAACTGCTTGGCTTTATCTTCGTTCACTTCCAGTTCCAGCTGAGGGTAATCTGCTCTGAACATGGTGTATGCATAAGCAACTTCAGGAACCTGCATCAATTGCCCGATTATATCATCTGCTTTTGCCTTAAGAGCCTGCGGATCTCTAGCCATACGGTCCTGAAGTACAATCTCTGCGTCATTTGTCACTCCATATCCTTCTACCGGAGGCATTCTGAAGCTCATTACACTTCCTTCTTTGATTACAGACAGCTTTCCGTTAACAATATTCATGATTTCGTCAATATCCTGAACAGCTCCTCTTTCTTTTTTAGGTTTTAATTTCACAAATCCCATGGCATAGGCTGGTCCGGCACTGTTACTTAATAAGTTAAATCCTGTAATGGAAGTATTCTCCTGAACTGCGTCTACCGTTTTTAAAATGGCATTGATCTTATTGGATACTTCTGTAGTTTTTGTCAGTCCGGTTCCTGGAGGCATGCTTAATGAATAGATGAAGAACCCATCATCTTCCATAGGCACAAAGCTCTTGGTGGTGCTTGACATCAACCATGCTGAAAGTCCTATAATTCCTGCTACCAATCCTGCTGCGATCCATTTACGTCCGATTAAAAATCTTACTCCTTTTGCATAACGTTCGGTCATATTATTGAAGCCTGCATTAAAGGCAACAGCGAATCTCTGTCCGAATCCTTTTTTCTTTCCACCTTCTTCTGCATGGTGATTTTTCAAAAATACAGCACATAAAGCGGGCGTTAAAGTAAGTGCGTTTACTGCAGAAATGATAATTGCAATGGCTAATGTATAAGCAAACTGTTTATAGAATAACCCTGCAGAACCTGACATAAACCCAATCGGAATAAACACAGCAGACATCACCAATGTAATGGAAATAACAGCTCCTGTAATTTCACCCATCGCTTTGTGCGTAGCATCTCTTCCTGAAAGATCTGTTCCTTCCATATTGCTGTGAACCGCCTCTACCACTACAATAGCGTCATCGACGACAATACCAATTGCCAGTACAAGAGCAAACAGCGTCAATACGTTAATGGTAAATCCTAATACCAAAAGGAAGAAGAAAGTACCAATAATGGCTACCGGAACCGCAATGGCCGGGATAATGGTAGACCTGAAATCCTGTAAGAAGACAAATACCACAATGAATACAAGGATAAATGCTTCTATCAGAGTAGATTTCACCTGTCCTGTTGCTTCATCCAATCTTTCCTTGGTACTCATTACCTTGGTATATTTAATCCCCGGAGGAAAAGATTTTGACAGTTGGTCAATTGCCTTGTTTACTCCTATTTCAATTTCATTGGCATTAGATCCTGTTGTCTGCATAATGGCAACGGTAACTGCATTTTTACCATTGGAAAGGTTATCTCCACTGTTATTAATGGAACCAAATTCTACGCGAGCCACATCTTTAAGCCTGATCACATTGGTTCCGTCATTTTTAACAACGATGTTCTCATATTGTTCAGGCTTGTTCTTTTTCCCTTTATATCGGATTACATATTCCAATGCAGCACCAGATTCTTCACCCAACTTACCGGGAGCAGACTCTAAACTGTGATCGGCAATAGCATTCGAAACATCGGATGGTTCTAATCCATAAGTGGCCATCTTCTGAGGATTCAGCCAGATTCTCATGGAATAGTCTTTAATTCCGAAAATCTGTGCCTGACCTACACCTTTTACCCTTTTTATCTGCGGGATAAGGTTGATATTGGCATAATTCTGAAGAAAAGTTTCATCATACTGTTTATTATCTTCGGTATAAATATTGAAAATCAACACCATACTGTTTTGCTGCTTTGAGGTCGTCAGTCCCATTCTTATCACCTCCTGAGGTAATATAGGAGTAGCCTGCTGTACTCTGTTCTGTACATTTACTGCGGCCTGATCGGCATTTACTCCCTGTTTGAATATAACCGAGATAGTAAATGTTCCGTCATTACTTGCCGTAGATTTCATATAGCTCATGTCTTCCACCCCATTGATCTGTTCTTCCAATGGTGTTACTACGGAACGGATTACCGTTTCACTGTTCCCCCCAGGATATGAACCTGAAACTGTAATGGTTGGCGGGGAAATATCCGGGAACCTGGTCACTGCCAGCTGGTTTAATCCTATAATCCCTAAAATGACAATAATCAGGGATATTACTGTCGCCAGTACCGGACGGTCTATTATCTTTTTTAACATTTTCGAAATTTCTAAGAATGATTATAAAATTATTTTGAAGGAGCTACTTTAGCTACAACCAGAGCTCCATCTGTAAGAGCATCTATCCTGTTGATGGCGATTTTATCTCCCGCATTCACTCCATTCTTCACGAAGTAATCCTCTGATGTGCTTCCGGACACTTTAATCTGAGTCATTTTCACTTTATCTTTTCCTTCAAGTTTATAGACAAAGAATTTATCCTGAATATCTTTTACAGATGTTTTCGGAAGTTTAACAACTCCGTCCAGTGCATTGTGGATCATCACTCTTCCCGTTCCCCCAGATCTTAACAATTTATCAGGATTCTGAAAAACAGCCTTCATTTGGATGCTTCCCGTATTTCTGTCGAAGTTTCCGCTTGCATTTTCTAATCTTCCTTTGAAGCCATAGGTGGAACCGTCTGCTAAAATAAGCTCTACATTCTCTGCATTTTCTCCTGAAACAGCTGCTCTGCTATGCGCTATAAAGTCTGCTTCATTCATTGAGAAGTAAACATTTACGCTGCTGATGTTTGAGAGAGTCGTTAATGGTGATGCATCAGACGGGCTGATAAGATTTCCTACCCTGTTTGGGATTCTGCCTATATATCCGCTCACCGGTGCTTTGATATAGGTGAAATTAGCATTGATCTTTGAAGAACCTAATGAAGACTGAGCTTGTGCAACCTGCGCTGCGGCGGCTTTTAAATTTGCCTGCGCTGTTTTTAGCTGCATATCGGAAACTACTTTTCCTTCTACAAGAGGTCTTAATTTTTCAACTTCCAGTTTCGCTGTTTCCTGTGCTGCCAATGCAGATTTCAATGCAGCTTCATTGGTATTCACCTGTTCGTTGTATACAGACGGATTAATCCTAAACAAGGTCTGCCCTTTGCTTACATATTGTCCTTCTTTGATGTATACCGCTTCCAGATATCCTGTTACCTGAGCTTTTATCTCTACATTATCCTGTCCTTCTATGCTTCCCGGGTATCCTGTTGAAACATCTTCATTCCCGGATTTCACCTGAATGAAGTCTGTAGGAAGAGCCTGCACCTGCTGAGCATTTTCCTGACTATTTCCTGAACCGCAGGAATACAGTATTGCTGCAGCCGTAAGTGAGAGTGCCAGATATCCTTTTCTGTAGTTCATAACATTTATTTTTAAATTTTACAGCAGCAAAATAAGTTCATATAATAAGGAGATTCATCTAAAAATCAGGTGAAACGTAATTAATCGCAGGTGAAACGTATGATACCAAAAATGAAAGGAAAAGCGATTATTTCCAGGATCAGGATCGATAAAAAAGGGCTTTTTCGTTTTAATATTTCAAAAATACGGTTGGGGTTTCAATTTATACGTTTCACTTTTAAAATTCCATACTCAGGGTATTTCCCAGCCTAATTTCGCAGTATTAAAACATCAAAAAATAAGTCAATAATTTAAATTTTTATCAAATGAAAAAGTTTTTAGCAATCACGGCGCTTGTGTTAGGATTAGGAGTACAGGCTCAAACCACAGAACCGAAAAAAGAATCAGGGATAGAACTGATTCCGAAGGCAGGAATTAACATTGCCAGCCAATCTATTAAAAATGTAAATGGTGAAAAGTCAAAAACGTCCTTCCAGGCTGGTTTGGGAGTAAATATCCAGACAGGGATAAAGAACTTTTCTATACAACCTGAAGTTAACTTTATCAGCAAGGGAACCAAGTTTAAAAACAATTATGGAAGTGAGACCTACAATTTCAACTATATAGAAGTCCCGGTATTGGCAAAATACAGCTTCGGCCCAGTATATGTAAATGCAGGTCCTTCCATTGGGTTTTTAATGGGGAAAAATGATAAATTGAAAGCAGCATACGGTAAAACCCGATCAGTAGATTTCGGATTGCAGATGGGAGCAGGTTTAGCAATTCCTGCGGGCCCGGGGAAAGTTATTGTAGATGGCAGATATAACTTAGGATTAAGCAATATTTCTGATGAGAAAGGAGTAGATGTGAAAAACAGAGGTTTTGCAATCTCTTTGGGATATGCTATTCCTTTATAACGTTTAAATCATAGCTTTTTCTTCATATAATCCCTTCATGAGCAATTCGTGAGGGGATTTTGTTATTATGGGGATGGAACTGAAGAGGGAGGCTGGAAGTTACTATATTGCATACAACTTCTGACACGAGTAAAAGGATTTTAAAGCCTTTCTAAAAAAAAGTAATTAAAATGATCTTCATTTGTCTTATGTTTGCAATAACTTCCCTCTTCCAGCCCCCAGCTTCCTTACTCTAATAATCCATCCAGGATTTGAAAACAGAGGCTTTCTCACGGCTTACAATCACTTCCATTTCAGGCTGCTTTCTCAGTTCCAGTTTCAGTTTTCCATTAAAATGATTAAAAATCTGCTTGACGGAATCGATGTGAATAATGAACTGTCTGTTCGCACGGAAGAAAAACTTTGGATCCAATTGCTTTTCGAGTTCTTCGAGGGTCTGTGGGATATTTTCCACAACACCGGTATTCAGCATTGCTTTACTGATTCCCAATTCTGTATAGAAGTAGAGAATATCTTCTGCCAAAACCGTTTTATATCCATCACGGTGAACAATAAGGAACCGTTTTCTATAATCTTTAGGCTGGAGATAATTAAGGAGCCCTTCTATCGCTGACCCCACTACAGGCACTGCTTCCATAAAGGTTTCATACCGCTTCAATGCAGCATCCAGCTCTTCTTCTTCTATCGGTTTTAAAAGGTAGTCTATGCTGTTATATTTAAAGGCCTGTACGGCATATTCATCGTAAGCAGTGGTAAAGATTACGGCACTTTTAATTTCATGCTTATTAAAAATTTCAAAGCTTAGGCCATCGGCCAGGCGGATATCCATCATAATGATATCCGGAACGATATTGTTTTCCAGCCAATTGACTGTAGAGGTTATTGAATCTTCTACAGACAGGATCTCAATGTGCGGTCTTAACTTTAGCAACAGCCTTTTTAAGCGGTCTGCATTGGGTCTTTCATCCTCAACTATTAAAATTTTATTAATCTTCATATCAATGGAAGTTTTACAATAAATTTATCTTCTGTTTGTTCTATAATTGGTTTTGTGTAGCCCAGGATCTCATATCTTGCAATAATATTGGTAAGCCCTACTCCTGAAGAATCCGGTTTATTGAGCAATGGTAAAAAATTATTTGCCACTACCAATTCTTTTTCGGGGTTTGTATAGACATGAATTTTTAATGGGTTTGCCTTTGAGGTCTGGTTATGCTTGATGGCATTTTCAACCAATAGCTGCAGGGATAACGGAAGGGTATACATGGATCTGCATTCTTCCTGAATATCAATTTTAAATATTACTCCTTCCCCAATCCTTTTTTCAATCAGGAAAATATAAGAGTCTAAAAACTTCAACTCTTCTTCTACGGCAATGATATCTTTCTTGGAATTCACCAGCAAATACCGATATACCCGCGCAAATTTTTCCGAATATTCATACCCCAGCTGCTGGTCTTCCAGAATAAGCTCAGAAAGTACACTAAGATTATTAAAGATAAAATGTGGATCTATCTGTAGTTTAAGGGCCTGAAGTTCAGCTACCATCGCAGCCTGTTTATGTTTGGAAGCTCTAAGCTTGTGCTGGGCAGCTTCTACAGCCGTTCTTTTCCAGTTTTGAAGTAAATAATCTACTGTATTAAAACCACTTATAATAAGCGAAATCACAATATTAGTGGCTACCCACTGTCCTAAAAGAGTATATTCTTTTCGGGAATCCATTTCAGGCAGATTATCTGAAGTACAATCTACAATGGCATTAATAATCATCACAATCAGTACGCTTCCTAAAACCTGAAGAAGCCCCTGTATCAATAATCGCTTGACTGTTCTATCCTTCCACGGAAGCAGTTTATTAAGAGTCAGATCAATAAATATACTGACCTCCGAAATAATGATGGAAAAGAAAAAAATCCAAAGAGCGTCCTCAATAATCATTTTTAACGGGGTCTCCAGATATCCCCGCCAAACCGGATCAAAAGGGTCAATAAGATACGAAAAGCCACAGAAAGCAACTACAGCTACTGCCCAAATCACAAATCTCCTTTTCATGGTGGAAAGGATCTTTTTACTCCGTACTAAATTTTTTCTGATACTAGAAATCCTGTTCATATCCGGGATTTTGTGAATGTAAATATAGAAATAGATTTCAGAAGAGTCTCCTCTGTTTTTAACGAGACCGCCAAAACTGTACCTGAAACGTAAAATAGACCTGTTCAAATGAAGATAACGTTTCATCACCTGAAAAATACATTTCACCATCATTTTATGCAACATCACCCTATTTTTAATAAAAGACTACCAACCTCTACCCTAGTTTTGCAATATCAAAATCGGTACAATGAAAACAATAATTGTCTGCACAGATTTTTCCCAGGAAGCTGAAAATGCAATTCATTACGCGGCATCCATGGCTAAACAAAACCAATATAATATTGTTTTGTTCAATCTTCAAAGCATTTCCATTCATGCGCTGAATGCTCAGGCCTCAGCTGATTTCTTCTATGAACAGACGCTAAAAAACCAGAAGAAACTTACCGATAAGGCCAATGCAATCAGTACACTATACGCCATCAAAACAGAATATTATCTGGCTTCTGGTAATTTTATTGAGGAACTTAATAAATGTATAGAGTCTGTCAATTGTAATTTTATTATCATGGGTATGACTGAAAAGACGCTTGAACAAAGGCTGTTGGGAAATACAGTAACCAAAGCTATTCACAGGATCAAAAAGCCTATACTGATTATTCCGGGACATATAGAATATACAGGGATCCGAAAGATTCTTTTTGCGTATGACACCCACAAATCTATCACCTGGTCAGCAATGAACGACATTTATTATTTCATTAATGAATTTGATTCGGAGATTGAAGTGTTTAATGTAAGTGAAAGACTGGAAGATTTTGAGGAGGTTATTCATGATATTGATCTGAATTCCGGCTATGATCTTGATGATATTAAATACAGCTTTAAGATGATACAATCCATTGAAATTATCAAAGCTATTGAAGAGGAAGTAAAGCTGACCAGTTCTGATCTGCTAACCATGGTTCCCTACAGATACAATCTCGTGGAATCTCTTTTTCACCGAAGCAAGACAGCCATCATGGCATATAAAAATAAAGTTCCATTACTATCAATCCCCCTAAACATAGATTAAGGCTCAATCAATAAAAATCAACATTTGAATTATCCTTTTTTGCCTTTTTAAGGGTTAAATTTTACACTTAATCTTGTTTAACCGGACCGGAGAAAAACTCCGGTCCGGTTTTTATTTGCATCCTACATCCACTGAAAAGCAAACAAAAAGATTAAAAATTTCCGATTTTATTCTGATATAAATTGTACTTTTATATAAGCACCAAAATAAGTTATTATGAAACCTATTCTTTTTCATTACCGATGGTATATGATCTGTTTATTATTTTTTGGATATATCCTGTCATCTGCTCAGATATCCAACAACAGCCAGGAAGGAAATCCGATTCAATGTACACAAAAACTCAGATTGATATCAGATAAGATGGTCTTTACAAAAAACCGTCAGGAAAAACCGGTTAAAGTAGAAATTACGATTGATCCGATAAACTCTATCATAAAGACCGTGTTACAGGAGCCCACTCAGAAACAGCCATCTGAACAGATTTATAAGATTAAAAATATCAACTGTACAGTGAATGATAATTTTACATCTGGAAGAGTCATTTATTCAGTAGAAAGTAATAATTCTGACGGGTCCTTCTCAGGTGGTGAATTTCTTTTGGAGGCTACAAAACGAGGACTGTCTTTCTCCAATACAATTGATTCTCCTCAGAATAAAGCTATTATTCCAGTTTCAAAATACGAGATTATAAAATAACCCTGATAAAAAAAGTCTTCTACGCTGTCAACGTAGAAGACCATCCTTAATAAAATAATTATCAGGAAATCAAAGTCATTAATGCCTGATAATAATTTTCTTGTAATTCATTGTTGTCATTAAGAAACAAATAAGGCTCAATAAGCTCCAGTTCCATTAAGTGAAATGAATTATTGATCAATACCCCATCCACTCTTGAATACAGTGTAGATTGAGGTAAGCTTTTTAAGTAAACACTTGCCTGTTCTATATGTAAAGGATCCGGGGTTGGATAGCTGATGGTTCCACCATGATAATGCTGCACCCTGAAATCCCCCTGTTTAGGAGTTTTTAAGGAACAGTGGCTATATTTTCCGTTGAAAAACAGAAATGACCATTCTCCGTTTTTTATTTCCTCTACAAAAGGCTGCACCATATAATCCTGCTCTTTCAGAAATTGGTCTATTTCTTTAGAGCGTTCATCAAAATTATCCCTGCTGATTGTTACTGTATTCTGTGCACCTGCACTCACGCAAGGCTTCACCACTAATTTTTCTACATTAAAAAGATCAAAGAAGTGGGTATTAAAGGAAGATCCTTTTTCCAGATATTCTGCTGCAATAACCGGAAGCCGCTTATCAGCAATATCTTTCAAATAATGTTTATCCGAATTCCATTTGATGATTTCCACAGGATTTAAAACTTTAACGCCTAAGGTTTCAAGATAATCCAGCCAGCTCAGAAATTCAGCCAGGTGATTATGATAATCCCATGGAGATTTGATAACGGCAACATCAAAGCTGTTCCAGTCTACATTTGTGTCATTCCAAATAGTAGGAACAACATCCAATCCCTTATCTTTTAAAAAGTTAATTAATTCTGTGTCCTCGTCATTGGCCACTCCTACCGAAAATCGATCTTCTTTTTTAAAGCCTACCAGTGTAATCTTCATGCTTTTGTTATTATGCGTTTTTCTTGGGTAAAGTTGCATATAAATCACGAATGAACACAGGCACAGATTTCTTTATTTAAACGGATACAGTCGTAAACAATAAATCCATTATAATAATTTTAAAATATTCTGAGGTCTTCATCATCCTGTATTTTGTAGATTTGTTAAACAGATAACAATTCTAAAAAATGATAATATAGCCGATAACTAATGAAAATACTTTTTTAGTGACGAAAGAAGATATATCAGCATTTAGTAGAAAACATGAACACTTTAATTACAGATTTTAATGAGTACACAAGAGGATATTGCAAAAGCTATGAAAGGCTGCAGTATTACAACCGGCATTGTCCGCTATAATGATTTATGTTACCTTTCACTGGTTGATAACGAGCAATTAAAAGATGGCCGCAAACATTCATATGATACTGAAATTGATAGGGGTGTTTGGGGATGCGACCTGCTCAATTGGCTGGTAGTTTCAGAAGCGGTTATACATTATCCGGAAGAAAAATGCATTAGGCTTGGTGAATATGGACAGATAGAAACCTCTGGCGGAGGTGAAATTATAACTGAAAAAGAGATCACGGAAAATGGAGGTCCCCAAAAAAGAGGTCCTTTAAGGGAGATAAATGCTATTGAGGGCAAAGCTTACGCTGTGGGTACCTGCAGACAGGTCTATATGAGAACAGAAAAGGACAAATGGAAATGTTTGGATGAAACAGCGCAGATTTATACAAAAGACGAAGAAAAATACGACAAATGCTTTGAGTCTGTGGCAGGATTCTCAGATAATGAAGTGTATTGTGCCGGCTGGGAAGGTGATCTTTGGATGTATGATGGTAATCAATTCGGAAAAATAGAATTAGGGATTAAAAATCATTTAACAAAAATAAGAACAGCCAGTGATGGTTTTATCTACGGATGCGGTATGGCTGGAGTTATTATTAAGGGACGTGGTGACCATTGGAAAGTCATTGAAACAGAACATGAAGACCTTTGGGGGTTGGTAGAATTTAATAATACTATCTACGTTTCAAGTTTATATACTATTTATGAATTAATAGGTGAAGAATTAGTTGCTGTTAATTTTGATAAAGATATTGAGCCAGATTCCTGCTATCATCTATCCGCAGCTGATGGAATTATGTGGTCTATTGGAGCAAATGATGTTTTAGAATTTGATGGAAATAGTTGGAAAAGAATTCTAAAATTGGAATAACCACATTAATTGTTCAAAGTAAAGGATAAATTTAGATTTTCTGAATGACTATCAATTGGTTTCTCAATATTTTAATACATTTGTTATAAAACATACTTCAAATGAATTTCGAGCAGGTTAATCTACACCTTGAAGCCTATAAAGAACATAATCAGATTCTGGATGCCGCGAAATACCTGATCCATTCTTTTGATCTGGAACATGACAATTTTGCAGGGTTTGGATTCAGGGAAGAACTCTCTCCTACTTCGATGCTTCTTACTGCGGAAGGGGAACTCGGAGGGCCTCAAACCGTGATGATTCCTAGGAATTTATTTGATTTTGACCTGAACCTCGTCCTGAATATGGTAGCCCACGAAATGCTTCATGTAAGGCAAAAGGCTCCGGGACAGCTGATTGAGGATAAAAATGAAAGAGAGTTTCAGGCTTACTATGAAATGCTTTTTCACAAAGTTTTCCCACAGGTTCCTGAAGTTTCGGACTTTCATAAAAAATTCTTCGGCGGAAAAGCTTTGGAATATTATAAAAGAATGGGTGAAGGTTCGGAATTACAACAAAAATATGCAGAACAGAAAACAGAAGTAGAACATTTAATTAACACAGTACCATGAACGTAAAACCAGACATAACCTGGGCAGATTTTGAAAAAATAGACATCAGATGCGGAACCATTCTTTCAGTACATGATTTTGAAAAAGCCAGAAATCCTTCATATCAGTTGGAAATCGACTTTGGTGATCTGGGAATAAGAAAATCATCTGCACAAATAACTTCTCTTTATCAGAAAGAAGAATTGGTAGGAAAACAGATTTTAGCAGTGGTTAATTTCCCTAAAAAACAGATTGCTAACTTCTTCAGTGAATGTTTAGTGTTAGGATTATATGGGGAAGATAAAAACGATGTCACTCTTTTAGCTCCTTCATTACCCACCAAAAACGGAATGCAGGTAGGATAGCAAATAAAAACACGATGATACAGAACATACCATTAGAAAAGGTCTTATTCCTTGATATTGAAACCGTTCCACAGGCAGGCTCCTGGGAAGATTTATCTGAGACTGATCAGCATCTTTGGGATAAAAAGACAAAATTCCAGAGAAAAGAAGACGTTTCTGCTGCTGAATTTTATGACAGAGCCGGAATCATGGCTGAATTCGGAAAGATCATCTGCATTACCATCGGAATGGTGGAAAAGAATGAAACCTTAAAGATCAAAAGCTTCTCCGGACATGATGAAAAAAAGATGCTTCAGGAATTTGGAGAACTCTTCAACAGTCCAAAACTTTATAATGTGATTCTCTGTGCCCACAACGGGAAAGAATTCGATTTTCCATGGATTGCACGAAGATATCTCATCAACGGTATGCAGCCTCCCGCTCCCTTCCAGATGTTTGGAAAAAAGCCATGGGAGATCCCTCATATAGATACTATGGAACTTTGGAAGTTCGGGGATTATAAAAGTTTTGTATCATTGGAATTACTGGCTCATGTCTTTGGTATTCCCACTCCGAAGGATGATATCGACGGCTCAATGGTTTCATCAATTTACTACATAGAAAAAGACTTGCAGCGAATTGTTGACTATTGTGAAAAAGATGTCTTAACTTTGGCAAATATTTTCCGACGTATGCGTCAGGAAGATTTGTTGAAAAGGAATATCAATTTAGATTAAAAAATGAAATTTACAGACGATCAAATTGCAGACATTGGTGAAGAAATCATCAACGTACTAAAAACCGTATATGACCCCGAAATTCCGGTAGATATTTACGAATTAGGGCTAATTTATGATGTGCAGATCTCCGATGATGCAGACGTAAAAATTATAATGACCCTTACCACTCCAAACTGCCCGGTAGCTGAAACCCTTCCCCAGGAAGTAAAAGACAAGGTAGCTGAGGTAGAAAATGTAAAAAGTGTAGATTTAGAACTTACCTTTGAACCGAGCTGGAATAAGGATATGATGAGCGAAGAAGCGAAGTTTGAACTGGGAATGCTATAAAATAGATGCATTTTCTACACAGATAAAATTAATATTACCACTATAACCCGGTAATCATGGCAAAAAAAACAGGAGCAGTAATTCTTGCTTTGTTAGGAGTGTATATGCTTTATTTAGGATCTAAAATGCAGGCTCAGCCTCCTTTTATAACAGGAATAGGGTTTATCATTATTTCTTTGCTACAACTGGGGAAAAAGTAATACTCAAGTAAAAAATATAAAAAAGGATGTCATAGTATGACATCCTTTTTTATATCGTTGACACTCAAATTCAGAGTTATTTTTACACTTCTTTTGCCATTATTTTTCCTCCTCTCCTGCTCCATTCACTCCATGAACCCACATAAAGATTTGGAACATTAAAACCTGCACGAACTAATGCCAGAATAGTATGACAGGCTGTTACTCCAGAACCACAGTGAATAATCAGGTTTTCAGGTTTATCTTTTAATAATTGATTGTATTTTTCCTTTAGAATTTCAGAACCCAAGAAAAATCCGTTTTCATCCAGGTTTTCAGAAAAAGGAATATTGATGGCTCCCGGAATGTGTCCTGCCACCAGATCAATAGGTTCAGATTCCCCTCTGTATCGGTAAGCGTCTCTTACATCAATTACAGTGGACGAATTAATTTTCAATTGATCTTCTACCTCTTCAAGACTAGAAACAGGAAGAATCCAATTTTCTTTTTTAATTAAAGGAGCCTTACCAAATATTTCTTCTCCTGACGAAAAATCCACATCATTCTTTTCTGCAGCCTGTATTCCGCCATCCAGAACCTGTACGTTTTCAAAACCAAATGATCTTAGCATCCACCAGGCTCTGGCAGCCGCGTTTGAACCATTTTTATCGTCATAGACAACAATATGGGCATTTTCAGCAATCCCAAGATTGGAAAGTGTTTCTGCAAATTTTCCCGGAGTTGGAAGCGGATGTCTTCCTCCAAAAGCAGCATCTTCACCTATATCCGCCAGATCTTTATCCAGATCAATGAACCTTGCACCTTTGATATGCTTTTTAAGATAGTTTTGCTTTATATCTTTCCCTATTCTTGCATCAAGAATGATAAGGTTTTCTATAGGAAGGGTTTTTAAATCAAAGGGTGAAATTATTGGAGACATTTTGTTGAATTTTAGGTTATTCTAATTAGGTTTTGGCTAAAGCCAATGGATTGACGAATATAGTAAAGCGGACTAAAGTCCGCTCCTATTTCTATTTTTTTAATTTCATGCAGATCACATGGATTTCGCAGATTCTAATTCCAGTGTCTTATCTGCGTAGAGTTTGTGAAAGATTTTAAATCATTTTAAAAATGAAAAATATCCTTAGCTTTATTGTAAGAACTTTCAAAGTTTAAAAGATTCAGCTTGTGATCTGCTTTTTCAACACTCATAAAGTTTATCACCTGTTCTGTAGGCATATTTCCTACCAAGTCATCTTTTGCCATAGGACATCCGCCAATTCCTTTGATGGCACTATCAAATCTTCTGCATCCCTGATCATAAGCTGCTTTTAGTTTTGAATAAGATTCTTCATAGCGGTTATGGAAATGTCCCCCGAAGTTGATTTCAGGATATTTTGACGGAATTTTCTCAAATAAAAGGGCTATGGTTTCAGGGGTTGCCACTCCGGTTGTATCGGAAAGCAGAATATCTTTTACACCGATATCTGAAAACCTTTGTGCCCATTGGTCCACATCTTCCCATTTCCACATTTCACCGTATGGATTTCCAAAAGCCATAGAAAAATAAATATTCAGCTGTTTTCCTTCAGTTTTTACAAGTTCAAGCATTTTAATGATCTCATCAAAAGCCTCTTCCTGACTCTTATTGGTATTCCTATGCTGAAATGTTTCAGAAATAGAAAAAGGAAACCCAAGAATATCTACAGACTCATGTTTTAACGCTTTTTCAGCTCCTCTGTAGTTTCCGATAATAGCAGAAACTTTTGTTTGGGAGCGGGATTTATCAATATTTTCAGCTACCTCATCAGAGTCAGCCATCTGAGGAATTGCTTTGGGAGAAACAAAGCTCAGACAATCCAATACATCAAAGCCAACATCCATTAAGGAGTTGATATAATCTATTTTTTTGTCAGTAGGGATAAACTCTCCCCATCCCTGCATTGCATCTCTAGGACATTCGGTAAGAAACATTGGTACTTTCATTTTCTCAAATATAATAAAACTAAATAAGTTTAGATCTGAGATATACAAATCTAACATTATTTTGATTTTCAAAGTTTTATATCTGATTTATAATTTCAATAACTGATATTCAGTCGCAAATAATGTATTCTGAGCATCAAATTTGCTAACTTTGTTAAAATTTACAATAAATCTGATGAGTACAATAGAATTCAATCCATTATGGAAAGAGAAATTGCTGAACCGTTTTCTTAGTTATGTAAAAATATACTCAACGAGTGATGCAGAAAGTGAATCTACACCTTCTACAGAGCGTCAATGGGATATTGCAAACTATATCACTGAAGAACTGAAAACGATCGGTTTGGAAAATGTTTCAATTGATGAGCACGGTTATATTATGGGCTACGTTCCTTCTAACCTTGAAAATGATGACAGACCTACGATTGGGTTCATTTCACACTACGATACATCACCTGATTTCAGCGGGGAAAATGTAAAGCCTCAGGTTTGGGAAAATTATGATGGAAATGACCTTCTGTTGAACCAAACCACAGGATTCACTTTATCTCCTTCAAGGTTTGAAAGTTTAAAAAAATATATTGGTCAGACATTAATTACTACTGATGGAAATACACTTCTTGGAGCAGATGATAAAGCTGGTTGTGCAGAAATTGTAACAGCTGCTGAATATCTTATTGCTCATCCTGAAATCAAGCATGGAAGAATTGCTGTAGGATTTACTCCTGATGAAGAGATCGGAAGAGGAGCACACAAGTTTGATGTGGCTAAATTCGGTGCTGAGTGGGCATATACAATGGACGGTGGAGAAGTAGGAGAACTTGAATATGAGAACTTTAACGCTGCCGGAGCGGTAGTAAAAATCCACGGATTAAGTGTACACCCGGGATATGCTTATGGTAAAATGATTAATGCGGCTTTACTCGCTGCTGAATTTGCTCAAATGTTACCTGCCAATGAAACTCCTTCAACAACTAAAGGATTCGAAGGATTCTATCATTTAATGGATATTACTGCTGATATTTCTGAAGCTAAACTTCAATACATCATTCGTGATCACGATGCTGATAAATTTGAAGCAAGAAAGAAATTCATGGAAGAAAAAATAGCTGAATTCAACCAGAAACATGGTGCAGGAACTGCTGAAGTAGAGATCAAGGAGCAATACAGAAACATGAAACAACAGTTTGAAGGTAAAATGCACATCGTGGATCTTGCAGCAAAAGCTATGACAGAAAGCGGTATTGAACCTAAGATCAAAGCCATCCGAGGAGGTACAGATGGTGCTCAGCTTTCTTATATGGGACTTCCCTGCCCGAATATCTTTGCGGGAGGAATCAATTTCCACGGTCCTTATGAATATGTTGCTTTAGAAAGCATGGAGAAGGCAACAGAAGTGATTATTAATATTGTAAAAGCTTAATAAGATGAAAAAACTCTTAGCATTAGCATTCATACTATCTTTTGCTTTCGGAAGTGCTCAGATATCTGCATTTCAAAAGGCTGATTCGAAATATGAAAGAAAGAAAACGGCCCTGTATAACAAATACCCTAAGCCTAATGATCTGAGAACTAAGCTAGAGTGGCTCCTTACGGAAGACAAAATAACATCTTATAAAAATGCTCTGGAGAAAATTTCTGAAGAGGATAAAAAAGCATTAGCCAATGATCCGCCAGTCAAAATTAAACTGACAAAAGAAGCGGAATATGAAGCAGGAAAAACTGCATTTCAAAAATCATTGTATGATACTGTTGATCTAGCGTTCTTAAATTTTGCTTCAGATTCCTATAAGGCAACATTAAACTTTGTAGTAGACTCTAAGGGAAATGCCTTGGGGGTGCAGGCAAAGGGAAATAATGAAGATGTAAATTCATTTATTGAAGCCGCCTTTTACCGTATCAAAGAAAAAGGTAAGTGGAAACCTGCAGAAGCTAATGGAAAACCGGTATCATCTACGATATCTCTTCCCTTAGTTTTAACATTTAAAAAATAAATACAAAAGACCCGCTTTAGAGTGGGTCTTTTTTTCTATATCATCCAATATAACAACCCACCCATATCCTATTCATTTTCGGATAGTTAAAATTAAAACCAATTTGTTTTTTTGTTATATTTACCCTTCACATTATAAATAAAACTATTAATTTTTAACATCAGATTACATTATGAAAACAATGAAAAAACTTTTAAGAAAGGATCTTTCAACGATTCTTGGTAACGGGATAGACAGCTGCCATATGGGAGGAGATTCATATAACTGCCAGAGTGACTGCCAGTGTGCCTGGGGAAAAGCCTGCGAAATGTATGAAGATGGAAGCCCGGGACAATGCATTGCTGTTGGCGGTGGCGGAAATCCTGGAGGAGGAGGAGGATGCATACCTCCGAATGACTGCACAGAGCAGCCTTACTAAAGATAAATCAAACAATAATCTATCGGAAGCTATAATGGCTTCCGTTTTTATTTTCATTCGAAAACAGATTCTCGTCAAAACATCTCTACCATTCATCAAATAAAATTCCTGCTCATCTTTCAGATCTGTTGTTTTGCATCAAATTCATTAAACAACAATCACTTATGAAAAAAACTCTTTTTTCAATGGCCATTATAGCAGCAAATTCTGTATTTGGCCAAATGAACCTTGAGCATTCTTATACTTCTGATAGCAGTCATTGGGATGTTTATTCAGACAACACTACTTCTCATTATCTGATTGGTAAAGGGAATAATACTTTTGATATCTACAACGCCAATCATGCATTGTATAAAACACTAACGCCCAATATCCCGAGTAGCTATATGTATATTCCCGAATTGCTTACAGAAAACTACTCCATCTCCAAACGTATTTTTAATACTGATGATAAATTAGAGTTCATACTCACTTTTATCAATAATCAGGGCGGACAACACCTAATGCTTATTATCAATGAAGACGGAAATATCATCAGGCAATTTGGAAACGATTACCATTCTCAATACCAGATCTTCCATGAAGTGGCCTCTAATCAGAACAAATTTGTCATTTCAAAAAGCTTGGGCATTAACACTGTTACAGAAGTATATTCTCTGCCTACCTCTTCATTAACTACGTTGGAAATTCAGACTCAGAATAAAAACAAGCTTTCAGCTTTTCCCATTCCTGCAAACAAACTTTTAAATATTATGAATCCCGGAAACGGAGGAAACAATGTTCAGGTCTATGATGTTTCCGGAAAAATGGTTCTCCATAAAAGCTTTAGTTCCGGAGAGAAAAACATTTCCATTGATGTGGAAGCTCTTAAGGCAGGAGTTTATCTGTATAAAATAGGGGATCAAAGCTCTAAGTTTATCAAAAACTAACCCTTCCCTGTCTATTGATAAAATCTCACTTCATTTGTCGTGGGATTTTTTCTTTTTAATCAATGTTATCAAAGAATAAAACAGCAATATCTACAGCTCATCACTACCCGATTGCCGTTCATCAAATAAAATTTTATCAAGCCTTCCGGATTCGTTGTTTTGCAGCAGATTTCTAACAATAATTAAAATTATGAAACAACAATTTTTAGCATTCTGCTCACTGTTATTATGCATTACATGTTCTATGGATACACAGGCTCAACAAACTCCATCTATTCATTTCGGAATCAAGGGCGGGGCAAATTTTACAAAAACCTCAACGGAATCTTCTTCCTTGGAAGGGAAATACGGGTTCGGCTATCAGGCAGGGGCAATGGTAAGATTCGATATTGGAAGCCTGTATGTACAAGGAGAAACGCTGTTCAACAAAAGAAAAACATCTTACGAAGCAAAAGACAAAGGAGAAGCAAAATTAACATGGAATGCCATTGATATTCCTGTAGTGATTGGGTACAAATTTATTAAAACCGATGACTTTAATGTAAGAGCATTTGCTGGTGGCGTGTACAGCTACGCTTTCAACAACAAGTTATCGGTTTCCGAATCTCTGCAGGAAGGTTTTAATAAGTTTGACAAATCCAATATTGGATTTACTGGCGGGGTTGGTATCGATTATAAAAACTTTACAGTAGATCTAAGGTATGAACACGGACTGTCCAACATCAGTAAGGAATTTAAATCCAAACCTCACAGCTTTAGCCTTGGGATAGGTTATTTCTTATTCTAAAAACTTGAATTATCTTTGACTGATTAGAAACTGTGAATCTGCAGTTTCTAATTTTTTATAAACCTTCTTCAGACCCATCCATGACAAAACCTAATATTTTCAAAGAATATATATTTTACCTCAGCTTCTGGTGTATTTTTGCCGTTGTAATATGGATTAATTTTCAGGCAAACACAGACCGGTTTATTGCTGTACTTCAAACAATTGCCATTGTAATAACGTCTTTTATTTTCACTTATCATCTTGCCCAGAAGCTTCTTCCCAAAGCCTTAAGGACAAAAAGAATGAAGATCTTTCTGGTACAGGCAACAGTGAATATTTTAATTTTAAGTGGTATTTATTCTATTATTTTCACTTATCTTCAGGTGGCTCCTACCGTTGATTTACCACCCGGTTTTTACGGCCATTTACCCATTTTATGGCAAGGGTTTTATATGGCCATTCCCGCTGCTTTTATGATAAGTGTAGCTACATGCGGTATTAAGTTTTATCTTGAACATGAAAGAATAGAACGGGACCATATTCTCCTTCAGCAAGCCCATTTGGAAAATCAACTCAAGCTGCTTCAGGACCAGATTAATCCCCACGTGGTATTTAACATTCTGAATCACATCCATATTCTCATCAAAACGGATACTGAACTTGCTGATTTTTTATTAATGAAGTTTTCAGATATTTTACGATACCAGCTCTATCATTGCAATCAAAACCTCGTTCCTCTTGATAAGGAAGTTGAATATCTCCAAAATCTTGTTGAAGTGGAAAAACTGAGATGGGGAAATGAGCTCAATGTAAATGCCACGCTGAAAATCAATAATACAAAGGCTTACATTGCACCTTTGCTACTGGTTCCTTTTATTGAAAATGCCTTTAAATATGTCTGCAGACTTCCGGGACAAACCGGTTATGTGAAAATTTTCTGCAAGGAAGAAAACAATAATCTTTTCTTCTATGTTGAGAATTCCTATTCAGAAATAGCCGTTCATAAAAAGAAAGATGGCGGAATTGGCCTGCAAAATGTACAAAAACGCCTTAAGTTACAATATCCTGATGCTTATGATCTTAAAATAGAGTCTGATCATCTTGTTTATAAAGTAACTTTAACCTTAAAACTGTCTGAAAATGAGCAATAATATACCCAAAATGAAATGTCTGATCGTAGATGATGAACCATTGGCTAGATTTCACCTTAAGGAACTGGCAGACAAGATCGATTTCTTATCTGTAGAAGCAACCTATGCTACCGCACTGGAAGCAGGAACAAAGGTAAAAGAAAGCGAAATAGACCTTCTTTTGCTGGATATCAATATGCCTTATCTGAATGGTATCGATTTCCTGGAGCAGCTTGAAAATCCGCCATTATGTATTTTTACGACCGCCTATTCTGAGTATGCATTGGAAGGATTCCGTCTTCAGGTAGTGGATTACCTTTTAAAGCCGATTGCTTTTAACCGCTTTTATCAGGCTATCAATAAAGCCCAGCAGCAATTTATCATTAATGAAAAATTAAAGAAAAACACTCCTTGGGATGATCCTTTTCTGTACGTAAGGCAATCTGATACCTTTATCAAAGTTTCCTGGGTAGACATTTTATATATTGAAAGTATGCAGAACTATACAAAGCTGCATTTTAAAGATAAATCCCTGGTCATCCATCAGACCATGAAGGCCATTGAAGAATCGTTGCCTTCCGAACATTTTTTCAGGATTCACAAATCATTCCTGATCAACATCACCCACATCGATATGATTTCCGGAGGCCGTCTGTTCATCAATAAAACAGAGCTTCCTATATCCCGTACTCGAAAAGAAGAACTGCTTAATCAGGTCGTTTATAAGAAGCTTATCAGTAAGTAAAAGAGGAAAGCCGGAAGGTGTGGGGGGAATTATTAAAGTTAAAAATAAGATCAAATAAATACATTCCGGCTTATTTTCTCATATCTTAAGGTAAATTCCAGCGTAGAGATACAGCAGCATAGAATGTACTGGAAAACTTTGGATCTGCAATTTTTTTCTCTTTAAAAATGCTTTTGATCTTTCGCTCGCTTTCTATGAAACTTCTCGTTAAGGTTGATCCTCCTGTAATTCCTATACTCAGCTTATCATTGATCTTTATTTCCGGTTTCAGACCTGCTGTAATCTGCTGATAACCGAACATTATGGATTGTCCCTCTTTATTCCTTTCTACAGTCATCCCGCTGAGGTTAACCACAGCTTTTAAGGTAAAGGCATCTGAGAACTCATATCCGGCTTCCGCGCCTTCCGGGAAATTAATTCTGAATTTGACCTTTCCGTTGGTTTTCCAGTCAAAATAGATCCACGGTAACACCATTGGAACTCCAAATGCTGTCGTAAGCACCGGTCCAACACCCAAAGCAAGATTAGGATTAAAATGCCTGATAAACACAATACCACCCTGGCCCAGCACATCATCAAAGCTTATCTTTTCCATATCAGTATACACTCCCACGGATGCCATCATCATCATACTCCACTTTTTACCTAAAGGTCTTATATGCTGTAGTCCCACCTGGGCGTTCAACATCTGATCCGGAAATAACGGAGTTTCATAATTTGTGTGTGACATTTTTGCGTAAGACCCACTCAGTAGCATAGCCCATGCTTTTACCTTACCATCTTTATCTTTTTTTACCGATAACGGAATACTTAGGTTCAGATTTACTCTTTTAAAATCACTTTTGGAATTGGTTTTCACGCTGTCTTCCGGCCGGATATAATTAGAGGATGGAATATATTCTGTTTTAAGTTCTGCAGAGATTCCTGATTGTGCACTTACCCAATACCCTAATGGCAACAGACAGCAAAAAGCCGTCAAAAGGTTTCTTTTCATATTCTAAATTTTACGCAAAGAGAACCCTTTAGGGATTGTTTACAAAAATTACTTGATTAAGTGCCTGAATGGTATGACCAATAGAAGCAATGGCAGGATAAAGCTCAACGAGCTGGGGGTCAGAAGAAGGAAGCTGGAAGTTACTCTTAGTCTGTTGGATTACTGAAAGTTGCCATAAAATAAAGTAGTGAAATACAGAAAAATCATTACTCCTGAGATTTATTTATTCTTCACCTTCAATAACTTCCATCCTCCAGCTTCCCACTTCCTTACTTATCATAATTAAGCAACAGATTCCTGTACGGCAGTTCTTTTACTTTTAAATATCTGATATCCAAACCATACAGCAACCAATGCCATTCCTGCACGGGTAACCACCATCGGCATTATAGAATCTGCTTCTAAAAGCCCCAATAATCCTGATATTAAAAAGGTAACCATTAGTTGCATGAATCCCAGTAACGCTGCAGCCGTACCTCTCCCCTCTTTAAACGGAGATAAAGCATGTGCAGAGGTAATAGGGAACAGAATTCCGATAGCCAGCAATGATAAATACAGCATTGCGATTTCCAAAGCTACAGAAAGGCTTCCGGCAGCGATCAGAATGTGCAGTGAACACACCAGCAACAGCATCAATGTAGCTCCAAATAAAAGATCCGAATTACTGATTCTCTTAATCAGCCTTGGAGTAATATAAGCTGCTGTAATCAAGGCTAATGAATTAAATGCAAATATAAAACTGAAGGTCTCACTCGAGAATCCGTGAAGTTCCATAAATAAGAACGGAGCATTTGAAATATAAATGATCAGAGAGGCAAAAGCAATACTTCCCACCATCGTACTGTTGATGAATTCTTTGTTGGAAATAATCATTTTCAACTGTTCCTTTAATCCTTTTTCATCCGGAAGGTCATGATCCGGCTGGCTGATTCTTGTATTTGTTTCCGGAACGTATTTGTATACCATAAAGAAGGTAATCAGTCCCATGATGCATAAAAAAGCAAATGAACTGTTCCATCCCCAGTATTTCAGAAATACACTTCCCAGTAAAGGAGCTACAATCGGGGCAATACCACTGATCTGAGATTGTTGGGCAAAAATGGTTACAGATTTTTGTTTATCATACAAATCAATAATAATGGCTCTTCCAATCACAATTCCCGCACTTCCTCCAAACGCCTGTAAGAAACGCATCGCCCATAAAACATAAATATCTGAGGTAAAATAAATGGCAGTAGCCCCTATGATAAAGAGGAGAAGACCACAATACAGCATCGGCTTACGGCCTGTTTTGTCTGATAAAGGTCCCCATAATAATTGTCCGAACGCAAATCCGGCAAAGAAAACAGAAATAGAGATTTGGATATGCCCAATATCTGTTTTAAAAATTTCAGCCATGCTTGGGAAAGCAGGAAGATAAAGATCTATACTTAAAGATTCCAACGTGTTGAGTAATGCTAAAATAAACACTACAATACCTAACTTCTTCATAAATTGTAAGCCTTCACAGGCGGTTTTTTTTCAGGATGCAAAATTGCCTTAAAAAGCAAAAGATTACAATAACAGAACTGAAGGAAGTATAGGACAAATTGAAGACCAATATACAATAACAAGTAAAAAATGCTAATTTAAAACCCCAAAAATTGTAAATATTGAGGATTATCTTTTTTCATTATTCTTAAAAAAGTCTGGGTTTTGCCCTGTATTTTTCTTAAAAAACCTTGAAAAATATGAAGCATCGTTAAAACCGAGTTTAAAAGCAATCTCCTTTACTGTAAGCGCGCCAAAGCTGAGTTCTCTTTTAGCTTCAAGGAGAAGACGCTGGTTGATCATTTTTTTTACTGTTGTTCCTCTTAGAAGACGCACAATATCATTCAGGTGATGGGTACTTATCTTTAGTTTTTCGGCGTAGAAACCTGTTTCCTTCTGTTCTATATAATGTTTCTCAATAAGTCCTACTAAGTCATGAACACGTTGACGGTCATTCAGCAAGAGTTCCTGAGGATTAATTTGTTCTCCAATAATGATACAGAATGCTTTCAGATAAGCCTTTAAAAGTTCTGTTCTTGAAGTGGCTTTATATTCCTGTTCAATCAATGAGATAAGTGTACTGCAGGTTTTTTCATTTTTAGGATCTAAAAAGAACGGAAGCACACCTCCAGTAAGAACAGATTCAATATCACAGGCTTCGTTGAAAATTTCCCGGCTTATCGCCATGGCATATCCCTCTTCTCCTTCTATCTTCATATTGAATGCCTGTCCAGGTGCAATGATGCAGATTTGATTGTTCTCAAGTTTATAACTTTCAAAATCCAGTTCTAAATGGCTTTTTTCATACACTTCCCTGAACCAGATAATTTCAAAAAAATTATGCCGGTGAACATCATGGAAATTCTCAGGGCCAGCTGCACTCAGAGTACTCATCTGAAATTCTTCAGAAGTCAGATGGTGCATCGGTATTTCTTTTTCCGGTATAATCATCACTGGAGTTTTAAAATAGTTAAGCTATAAACAAAAACCACAGCAAAAAAAGTGCTGCGGTTTTCTACAATATTTAAAATTAAATAATTTTATCCGTTCTGGTTTCCTAAAAATGCATCCCATCCCTGAGCGGTAAGAGCTACCAATTGGTTAGATCCTCTTGCTACCATAAAGTTTCCTTCTTCTTTTTCCACAGCATGTCCTATGATGGTAAAATCCGGATGGTTTTTAATTTTATCAAAATCATCTGGTGAAATTGTGAACAGTAATTCATAATCTTCACCTCCGCTTAATGCAGTCATTACAGGGTTTAAGTTCATTTCATCTGCGGTAGAGATCGTAAGGCTGTCCAATGGAACCTTTTCTTCATATAACCTGAAGCCTACTTTAGACTGATCGGAAAGGTGAAGAATCTCAGAAGCTAAACCGTCAGAAATATCAATCATGGAAGTAGGTTTAATATCCAGCTCTTCCAAAATAGTTTTAACGTCTGTTCTTGCTTCAGGTTTCAACTGTCTTTCCAGGATATAATCATAGCCCTCCATTTCCGGCTGCATATTAGGATCAGCAAGGTAAACGGCATGTTCTCTTTCCAAAATCTGAAGTCCCATATAAGCTCCACCCAAATCTCCTGTTACTACAAGAAGATCATTTGGTTTTGCTCCGCTTCTCTTCACAATATTTTCCCCTTCTTCGATTCCTACTGCCGTAATGCTCATTACCAATCCTGAATTGGAGCTTGTAGTATCTCCACCAATAAGGTCTACTTTATATCTTGTACATGCTGCCTGAATTCCTGCATAGATCTCTTCAAGCGCTTCTACCGGAAAACGGTTGGAAACGGCTAAAGAAACTAAAATCTGTGTAGGAACAGCATTCATAGCAGCAATATCGCTTAGGTTTACCACCACCGCTTTATAGCCTAAATGTTTCAACGGAACATAGCCTAAATTGAAGTGTACTCCTTCTGCCAGAACGTCTGTGGTAAGAACTACTTTTTTATTGTCAGGATTAATTACTGCCGCATCATCTCCTACTCCAAGCTCCGAAGATTCGTTGGATAAAGGAAAATGCTCTGTCAGATGTTTAATCAGACCGAATTCTCCTAGTTTTGAAATGGGCGTCAGCTCCTGTGATTTATCTTCAAACATAAGTTTTATATATTAATTTCTGCCGGATCAATATTATGTGGATGGAAAGGAAGCTTTTTAAAATCTTCCTTTGATAACACCACAGTTTCCGGGCTTTTGTATTTATTCATTGCTTCCACTACATCATCTGGTGGAGTGGTCATTTTTCTAAGCATCATATCAATCCAGACTCCTGTTGCTTCGGAAGTAGCACAGTGTACTCCCTCCGGTGTATAGAACTTGTGAACAAAACGGTAAATGGAGGAATCATCTGAACATCCGTCTATTTCTACACTTACAATAACAATCTGATCGGCATAGATCTCCTTGAAGAAAGAATATCTTTCGTGCAGGATAACAGGCCCGATTCCCCATCTGCTTAATTGGGTAACTCCCATTTTTTCCTTGGTCATAAAAGCCATTCTGGCTTGGGCACAGTATTGTACATAGGATGAATTAGCCAAATGCTTATTGGCATCAAGATCGCTCCATCTCACTTCAAATTTATGGTAGAAAATCATATGAAAATCGTTTTTAGTATAATTAAAATTATAATCTTCAAAAATACTCAAATAAGATGGTTTATAAAAATTGTACTTTTGAAAAAATAATCTTCAGCATAGGATTACCCACACATGAAACAGATCATCATTATCGGAGGCGGCGCTGCAGGCTTTTTCTGCGCAGCCAACCTTGACGAAAAGAAATATAAAATTACGATTTTAGAACAGAACTCAGATGTCCTTCAGAAAGTTAAGATTTCCGGAGGTGGAAGATGTAATGTCACCCATGCCTGCTTTGACCCAAGAGAGCTGGTACAGTTCTATCCGCGTGGAAACAAAGAACTATTAAGTGTTTTTACTAAATTTCAACCGGGTGACACGATGGAATGGTTCGATCAGCGTAATGTTCCGTTGAAAATAGAGAATGACAACAGAACTTTTCCTGAAAGCAATTCTTCACAAACCATCATCAATACCTTTTTGAATGAAGTTCAGAAGAAGAATGTAATTGTACAGACAAAATGTACCGTAAAGGAGATTGAAAAACAGGATGAAAAATATAGTGTAAAAACCAATTCCGGTGATTTTGAGGCAGATTATATCGTATATACTACCGGAAGTTCACCAAAATCTCTAAAAATTGTTGAAAATCTGGGCCATAAGATTGTGGATCTTGTTCCGTCTCTTTTTACTTTTAATATTAAAGATGAACTTTTAAAAGATCTTCCGGGAACCAGTTTTGAAAACGCAGGAATTTCGATTCCTAAATTAAAAACTGACGAAAGCGGACCCCTGTTAATTACCCATTGGGGACTTTCCGGGCCTGCTGTTCTGAAGATTTCGGCATGGGAAGCTATCAGTCTTGCAAAACTTAAGTACAATTTTGAAATTGAAGTAAATTTCGTTTCTATAGATATAAGTGATGCGGAGGAAATGTTCCATAGCTTTAAACAAAATAATCCTAAAAAGACCGTCGGCCAATCGAAAATCTTTGATATTACCAACAGATTCTGGCAGAAAATTCTGGATATTTCAAAGGTAGATCTCAATAAACAGGTTGCCAATATTTCAGGCAAAGAGATGCAGAAAATTCTTGAAAATCTATGCAAGAAAAAGTTTCAGGTGACTGGAAAATCAACATTCAAAGACGAATTTGTAACGGCAGGAGGTGTTGATTTAAAAGAAATTAACTTTAAAAACATGTCTTCAAAACTGCTTCCTAATTTTTACATTGCCGGAGAAGTATTGAATATAGATGCAGTAACCGGAGGTTTCAATTTTCAGGCATGCTGGAGTGAAGGATGGCTGATTGCACAGGATTTAAATTCCCTATAAAAATCACTAAAAATAAGGATAACGACACATGAAAAAATTAATATTTCTACTATTTACGTCTGGGTTCACATTATGTTTTTCTCAGGTAAAACAGGACCGGGCAGAATCCCCTGTAAAAGATTATACTAATAAAGCAGATATAAAACCTGAATTTCCAGGAGGAATTGCTGTATTCAGAACACTCATTATGAGTAAAATAAATTTTAGTATCATTACAGACTCAGCAAACTCAGAGGTACGGTTTCTAATTGATTCCAAGGGAGAACTGAGCTCTGTGACGGCAAACGGAGAGCAGGAAAACTTTAATAAAGAATTGATACGGGTCATCAATACCATAAACAAAAAATGGGAGCCCGCTGTTTATAAAAACAAACCTGTGGACTATTGGTATACCCTTCCAATGTCAATAAATTTTGATTAAAGCATAGGTATGCTATCAGCCAAAAGAAATATCACATTTTTAAAGATCCTTCTCATCATAGGATTTGTATATTTCTTTTGGCTGATGCTCAGCATTACGTTGGAATATACTCCTGTAGATCCCAACGTCAGCTTCCTGATGATTAAACAAACAGAAGTAGAACATAGGCCGGAATATCTTTATTTTTTCTACACTCATGTGTACACCAGCATTTTTGTGCTTCTTTCAGGATTTTTAGCCATACTTCGCAAAGATTTTGGATGGAAAAGCTTTCACCGGAACATGGGAAAGTTTTATATTTTTCTCATTTTATTTTTAGCTGCACCATCAGGAATTTATATGGGATTTTTCGCCAATGGTGGCCTTTTTTCAAAGGTATCATTCGTTATTCTGGGGCTTTCATGGTGGTTTTCTACCTTCAGAGCCTATCAGCTGGCCAGGCAAAAAAAGTTTAAAGAACACAAGCAATGGATGTGGCGGAGTTTTGCTTTTACATTATCAGCCATTACATTACGGATGTGGAAAGTTATTATTGTATATTTATTTCACCCAAATCCCATGGATGTTTATCAAATCATTGCATGGCTGGGCTGGATTCCCAATATCCTTATCATTGAATACTTAATTACAAAAAAACAGATATGAAAACTTTAAGTTACACCCTTATTTCCTTGTTTGCAGTTTCTCTGATAAGCTGCAAAAAAGAAGGAAAAACGAATGAATCAGACAAAGATTCTCTAACCGCAAAAAAAGACTCTGTAGTCATTCCTGAAGTTCATAAAGAATATTACGGAGTTTACACCGGAGACTTTGCAGGGATGGAAAAACTGGTTGACGATGTAGATGGCTCTGAATATGATGAGAATGTCTACAAAAGAATCTCTATAAAAATCAACAGAATTACCAAAGACAGTGTGTATGGACAAAGCATTGTGAATGGAAACCAACGTCCTGTAAGAGGAATTTTTAATGAATCTTCAAAATCTTTTATACTGGATGAACCTGGGAATGATAAAACAGACGGCAGGTTTGAAGTAAAACTTAGTGGAGACAGCTTAACGGGAAAATGGAATGCTTTCAATAAAAAAGCTGTAAAAGCTCCTCTGAAATCTCTGAAACTTATCAAAAAAGAATTTGTGTATAATCCTAATTTTATGCTTGATCCGGAATCCAACCTGGTAGACTGGAACAATCCTAAAGATTTTGTAGAAAAATACACCGACAGTGATGGGAAAACCGAAAGTTATACTACATCAAAGAATCGGGTTGCTTCTGATGCGGTCTTTAAACTGAATGCCTCTAAACAAAAACTAAGCGAAAAAGACATTAAAAATCTGAGAAAACTGGATCTTGAGATTATCAAGAACTCAGTGTTTGCAAGGCATGGCTATTCTTTCAAAAAAGAAACGTACAGAGACTTTTTCGAGCAGACCAATTGGTACATTCCGGTTTCCAATAATGTAGACAACGAACTTTCTCCCATGGAAAAGGATAACGTGGCACTACTGAACAGATTTATTAAATACGCTGAAGATAAATATGACAGTTTTGGAAGGTAAGTTCTGAGAATTAGGAATTAGGAGTTGAAGCCAAACTTTTATTATTTGTCATTTTAACAAAAAGATAAAGCAACAGACAACCTGCAGCATAACACAGAATATCAATCCAGGAAAAAGAATTCCCGATAACAATATACATCAGGCTTCCCTCCCGGAAGCCCAGTTTTTCTGCAATATTAAAATACTGGGCAAACTCTACGAAACAGGAGAAAATCAGAATTCCCCAGATAAGTTTTTCATTGTTTACCCTGAAAAAGCTCTTAACCAAAGTATAGAGAAGCATTACTACAATAACATCCCCAAGATAGGCTCGTACGAAGAAAATATCTTTCAGTTTTGTAGCAATCAGTACCTCAATCAGGAAAATAAAAACGGAGGCAAGCAGATATTTCAGACTAAATTGGAATTTCATATGGATGTTTTAAATCTTAAAAGTTCAGGCATAAAAAATCGGTATTCATTAAAAATACCGATTTTATTCTGACAAATATATTATTTCTTTACTTTGATTGTACATCCAATGGCGACAGTTTTTGTCATTTTCATAGGTTCTCCCTTAATCAGGGCATTTACTGCATCCTGAGCATAATATTCTGATACATCATTCGGGTTATCGTAGTTGTTATCAATAGCGCCTATATATTTTACAATATTCTTACCCCTTTCTTTCTGCAATACAAAAACATGTGGCGTTTTTGTGGCTCCGTACTGAGGATAAACCTTCTGCCCTTCATCCACTAGATACGGAAAAGTAAACCCTTTCTGCCTGGCTCTGTCAATCATCTCTTTATAACCATCCTCAGGCTGTACATTCGGGTCATTGGGGTTGATGGCGATGACAGGATATCCCTGGTTTTTATATTTTTTATCCAATTCAATAATTCTGTCTTCGTATTTCTTTGCATACGGACAATGGTTACAGGTAAAGATAACGATGAATCCCTTAGCTGTTTTAAAATCACTCAGGGAAATCATTTTACCATCAATATTCTTAAGCTTAAAATCGGCTGCCTCATCTCCTACTTCATACCCTTTCACTTTCGAAACGGTTTCTTTTTGCAATTTATTCTTATCATGAGCTGTCGTTGTAAAGCTTAGTAATCCTAAACCAGCGATGAACGCAGCCATTAAAATTTTCATATTTTTCATAATAGTCTTTATTGTAAATTTTCAGTAATTGTTTTTTCAAGATCTTCCTTGCTCATTTCACCATCATTAAAGTATACTTTTCCTCCGTTTTTATAAAATAACGTTACCGGAATATTTCCGTCCCAATCCTTTTCAAACTTTGGAATCCAAGTATTCATTCTTTTGATATCATCCAGGAGAACCACTTCAGCAGTCAGGCTTTTATTTTTAATGAATTTTAAAACTCTTTCTTTATCTACCAGCCTGTCTAAGGAAACCAAAATCATTTTAAACTTCGGATTACCTGCATGTTGATTATTTATCTCCATAAAATGTGGAAGCTCTTTTACACAAGGGGCACAGGTGGTTGCCCAGAAATTGACAACAAGAAACTTATCTTTTTCCTGCTGTATTATTTTTTCGAGGTCTTCATATTTTACAACGGAAATATCTTTCTGTTGCGCTTTGCAAACGAAACAAAACAGGAATATGGATAGTATCTTAAACAAACTCTTCATAATTCAAATTTAAAAAACGCTTTTCTTTTACAATGAGTATCAACCTGTTAAACTTTGTTAATAATTTCAATTTTTTCATATTTCATATTCACTATCCATTGAATTATTGAAAATAAAATGTAAATTAGCTTACAATCAAACTAAATTACTATGAAAAAATCAATCAATCAAAAAAAGAAACTTACAAAGAAAGAAATGAAGACAATTAACGGTGCAGGACCTGTCTGCCCTCTGGTCTTCAGCTGTACAGACCGGAATACCGGAGAAGAATTGTATGGAGTCTATGGAATTCAGGATGGACCTTGTTGCTAATCCTGTTCACAAATTTCAATAATGTAATAAATCATTCTTATGAAAACACCAGAAATTCAAAAAAAGAAGCTAACAAAAGCTGAGCTTAAAGAAATCAGTGGCGGTGTTGCAGCCAACTGCGCAGAAGGACTTTGCAAACTTAGAGGAGTGAGCAGTCATTTCATGATCATTGGCCCCGTGGGTAAAAACGGATACTGCTGCTAATCAAGTTTAAACGCTTACAATAAAAAAATGACTGGATTTCCTCCAGTCATTTTTTTTATCATATTCAGCTTCATTAAAGCTTCTGTAGAAGTCAAACTATTGATGTCTGTACTCACCTGCCTTGGGAACCCGCTTTCTTAAAAAATGATATCCTTTTTCCTAAACACGTTTTTGAAGGTCTTCGTATTTCAAAATGGAAATACTTTACTGCTGAGCTTTGCAATGGTACAAAACAGAATAGTTGACATGGTTTTAATAATTCCACATGGTTAAATTTAATAAATAATTATAACCCAGAAACCTACACATGTCTGTTGGCTAAAAAATGTTTACTGTTCTCTCTTAGCTTTTAATTTTGTGTTTGTTTTTGACCTAATTTTTGATTTAGTTTTTGATTTAGAGGAAGAAGCTTTTGCAACATAAGATATTGTTCCATTTTCACAATACATTGATCCTGGTCGTCGAGGTTTCTTTCTGTAAACTTCCTCTATAGAATCTTCACGTCTCTTGACGATTGTCACTGAATCGATATACGCTTTATATACTACTGCTACAGAATCATGAATTCTTTGTTCAGCTCTTTCCTTTGCTGCTTTATTGCATGAGAATAGTGAAATCAATAAGAATACTAAAAATATTTTTTTCATGATTGGTTTTATTAATCCGAAAGGTACAATTTTAGATTTATAACTCTAAAATCCTATTATTAAGCATCGTTAAGACAACACAAAAACAACAAATTTATTTTTTTTATAGAAATAAAACACAATTGTTTATAGTACAAACACATATCACAAAAGGGAAAGCATATCTATCATTCACTATTCAGTGACAATATACCGTTAAATTTTATCACACAGTGTGGAATTATTAAAATTTCCATGTATATTAGTATAAATTAAATAAAAAATCATGAAAAATTTTGAGAACAAAAAAAGAAAATTGACAAAAACAGATTTAAAAGAAATTAATGGTGGGGCTGGTATAAGATGCCGCGCAGGATTCTGTATAAGTGATTCAGGATTGCTTGAACCAGGTCTTATAGGAGAAGACGGGCGTTGCTGCTAATCAATTTTAAACGTTTACAATAAAAAAAAATGATTGGATTATCCTCCAATCATTTTTTTTATGGCGTTCAGCTTCATTAAAGCTTCTATAGGTGTCAAAGTATTGATGTCTATCTTGGTAAGTTCCTCACGGATATTCTCCAGAACCGGATCATCCAGCTGAAAGAAAGAAAGCTGCATATTTTCTTCCGTTACCCTTTTGATATTCTCTGAGGTTCCTCCGCCCTGGGTTCTGCTTGCTTCAAGGGTTTTAAGAATCTCATTTGCTCTGTTTACCACTTTGGCAGGCATTCCGGCCAGCTTTGCCACATGAATACCAAAACTATGCTCACTGCCTCCGGGAACCAGTTTTCTTAAGAAGATAATATTCCCTTTGTTTTCCTGAATGGAAACATGGAAGTTCTTCACTCTTTCAAAATTCACGGTCATTTCATTCAGTTCATGGTAATGGGTTGCAAACAAAGTCTTCGCCTGTGTATTGTGCTGATGAAGATATTCTGCAATAGCCCATGCAATGGAAACCCCATCATATGTGGAAGTTCCACGTCCAATTTCATCCAGAAGGATAAGGCTTCGTTCTGAAATATTATTCAGGATGTTGGCAGCTTCGTTCATTTCCACCATGAAAGTGGATTCTCCTGCTGAAATATTGTCTGTAGCTCCTACTCTGGTAAAGATCTTATCCAACATTCCTATTTCTGCATGTTTAGCCGGCACAAAACTTCCGATCTGAGCCAAAAGACATACAATAGCCGTCTGGCGGAGAATTGCTGATTTACCAGCCATGTTTGGTCCTGTAACCATGATAATCTGCTGAGAATCTTTATTCAGGAAGATATCGTTCGGAATATATTTTTCTCCCAATGGAAGAGCATTTTCTATAATCGGGTGTCTTGCTTCTTTCAGATCAATGGAGTAACCATCATTCAGAATAGGCTTCGTATAGCTCTCTGAAACAGCAAGTTCAGACAATCCGGCAGCTACATCAAGCTGAGCAATAATATTGGAGTTCCCCTGAATCTGATCAATATAAACCATTGTTTCAGAACATAGATTCCTGTACAACTGAGTTTCCAGAACGCCTATTTTTTCTTCAGCACCCAGAATCTGACTTTCATATTCCTTTAATTCTTCTGTGATATAACGCTCGGCATTTACAAGGGTCTGTTTTCTCACCCAGTCATCCGGTACTTTATCTTTATGGGTATTCCGGACTTCAATATAGTATCCGAAAACATTATTAAAATCAATCTTAAGACTTGTAATACCTGTTCTTTCAATCTCTCTCTGGCACATTTCATCGAGGAAGCCACGGCCTTTACTCTGAAGATTTCTCAATCTGTCCAGCTCTTCAGAAACCCCGTTCTTAATGACATTTCCTTTGGCAATGCTTACCGGAAGTTCTTCATTAAGGTGATTCTGCAGGTATTTAATCAGTTCTTCCAGATCAAATAATGGTTCTAGCCAAGCCAATACATCTGCATGAGGATGTAATAATGCTTTGATTCTATGAATATTAATCAGACTTTGACGCAGATGTCCTAATTCTCTAGGTGAGATTTTCTCTGCGGCCAGTTTTCCCATCAATCGGTCAAGATCGGAGATCGACTTTAAAAGCTGTCCTATTTCATATTTAAGCTGATCATTTTCGTTTAAAAAATCAATCAGGGAAAGTCTTCTTGAAATTTCATCTACAGATTTTAAAGGAAGAATAATTCTTCTTCTCAGTAATCTCCCGCCCATTGGCGTTGAGGTTTTATCAATAATATCCAGCAATGATTTCCCTTGCGGATTGCTTGGATAAACGATCTCCAGATTTCTTAAGGTGAAGTTATCCATCATCAGATAATCTTCCTGTGGAATAATCTGAAGTTTTGTAATATGAGAAAGCAGGTTATGGTGTGTATCTTCCACCAAGTAGGCAAAAATAGCTCCTGCTGCTGTAATAGCTAACGGAAGGGCCTCCACTCCAAACCCCTTTAGAGAATTGGTTTTAAAATGATTGGTTAATTTTTCGTAGGCAAAGTTATATTGAAAAGCCCAGTCTTCCAGCTTAAAAGCATTCTTATTCTTAATCTGCTCCGGAATCTGTACACTCCTCTGGAAAATAATTTCACTGGGATCAAAAGTATTGACAATATGCAACAGTTTTTCAAGATTTCCTTCACTTACCAGAAATTCACCTGTAGAGATATCTACTAAAGCAATCCCATACTTTTCCTTTTCCTTGTGCAGGGAAAGCAGGAAGTTATTTTTTTTGGAATTTAAAACCTGATCATTGAACGTTACCCCTGGTGTTACCAGCTCCGTAACCCCTCTTTTCACAATTCCTTTGACCATTTTAGGATCTTCCAGCTGATCGCAGATCGCTACTCTCATCCCTGCCCTTACCAGTTTTGGAAGATAGGAATCTATTGAGTGATGCGGAAATCCTGCCAGTTCTACACTTCCTTCACCATTATTTCTTTTGGTAAGAACAATACCCAATATCTGGGACGTCTTCACAGCATCCTGCCCAAAAGTTTCATAAAAGTCCCCTACTCTGAAAAGCAACAACGCATCAGGATATTTGCCCTTGATGGTATTATATTGAGTCATTAGCGGAGTTTCCTTCTTCGATTTTGCCATAGTAAAAAATGAGCCCCAAATTTAGAAAAATAAATTCAGGGTTCAGAGTGGTTTTATGCTTTATCGCTGAATAACTTTTCCTTATCAGGAATTAATTGTATTTTCACCATAAAATCACATCCATGGAATTTCCCCTTCTAGAAACTGAAAGGCTTATTTTACGCCAGCTTACCCTCGATGATGCCCAAGATCTGCTCGAATATTTTTCTTTGGAAGAAGTAATGGAATATTATGATCTTGAAGCGTTCAAATCACTCGAAGATGCACAGCAAATCATTCAGCATTTCAACAGTGAATTTGAAAAAGGAAAAGGATTCCGCTGGGCTTTGCAGTTGAAATCGAATGGAAAAGTGATTGGTACATGCGGCTATCACAACTGGTACCGTGAACATTTTAAGGCAGAAATCGGGTATGAACTCAATCCTCTTTTCTGGAGACAGTCTTATATGAAAGAAGCTATACTGCCTATTCTGACCTTTGGTCTTGAAAGCATGAGACTGCATCGTGTGGATGCCTTTATAGATCCGGCCAATATTTCATCTGAAAAACTTTTAACATCGATCAGTTTTCAGGAAGAAGGAATGCTGAGAGACTACTTTTTTGAAAAAGGAAGATTTGTAGATGCCAAGATCTTTGGGTTAATTAATAAGTAAGATGTTATAAGGCTGGGAGCCAGAAGAAGGAAGCTGGAAGTTACTATTTGTCTGTAAACATCTACTTATCATTCTAAACATCTGGAAGAATCTTTTATATCCTTCCAAATGTCAGAAATCAAAGATTCGGCGTAGCCACTGACAATGATGCAACATTGGATATAAGAATCAAATATTTTTTATGAAAGACTTACCCTGAGGTTTCGACAAAAATAACTTACTTTTTCCCGCCTCCATCTTCAATCCTTTCAGACTAATTTCCTTTCTGCAGATACTTTTCCAACGCCTCACTGCTTTTCTTAAAGGCCCATTTTTTCTTATAATCAACCCATTTGGCTTTAAATAGTTTGCGCATAAGCTTATCTGTGTATCTCATGATAAAGACATGGTACAGCATATTGGCAAATACGTTTGGTTTGTTCGGTAATGCTCTTAGTGACAGAGAAAAACCCGGTTCAAGATATCTGTTGAAATGCCAGAACGCTCCCGGAATAAAAAGCGCATCTCCATGTTCCATAAAGATTTCATATCCTTTTGCGTATTTCAGTGCCGGAAACTTCTCATAATCAGGATCCTCGTAGTCTACATCATAGATGGTATGAACAGATAAAGGCACTTTGTACAAAAATGGAGACTGTTTCTGATCAAATAATAAGATTCTCTTTTTCCCCTCAAAATGGATATGCATAAAATCACCCAAATCTACATCGTAATGCATTAGCACATGTGCTTCACTTCCGCCAAAAAATAAAGTAGGAAGCCTTTTAAAGAACTTCATTCCCAAATCAGGATAGGTAAAGTTTTTAAGCAGTTCAGGCAACCTGTCTGTAATGATGTAGAAAAAGATCCTGAGATCTGAGGGCTTCCTTTTTATCGTATCAATATAATCCCTCATTTTCATATTAGCTACCGGAGCGTCAGAGCTTTTAGCAGCATCAGCAGGCTTGTTGTCATACAAAGGAACATTCTGATCGCCTGCCTTTTCACGGATATAGGCAAGGTTCCACAGATCAAAAGCATCCCAACGGCTTGCAAAATTCTTGATTAAAAGAGGCTTATGCTTTTTGAAATAGTTCTTCTGAAAATCTTCTTTACTGATATCATTGACTACATCTACGTTTTCGAGGATCATGTACTTTGTATTTAATGCGAATTAAAAATAGTCTTTTTTTGAAAACTGCGAAAATTAAGATTGTTAAGTTGGAAGCTGGAAGAAGGAGGCTGGAAGTTTCTATTTGTCTGTAAGTACCTATAATACAACATTCAATAGAAAATTATTAATGGAAAGCTTAACCTGCTTTTCGACCTCAATAACTTTCCTCTTCCAGCTTCAGACTTCCTACTTTATTCTGAAAAATTTATATTTGTGATATTAAGCGAATTTATGAGAGTCTATAACACGAAACATTTCCTTAAAATCCTTTTCAGTTTACATAAAAGCGACACCCTGAAAATACTTTTTCCAAGTATGATTATGGTGGGATTATATTCCTGGGGAATTCAATATCTGGAAGTGGGATATTTTCATCTTACTGCAAAATCAGGAATCAGCAATGTAGGAATGATCCATTCTTTATTGGGGTTTGTCCTTTCTCTTTTGCTTGTATTCCGCACCAATACAGCCTATGACAGATGGTGGGAAGGAAGAAAACTATGGGGAAAACTAGTGAACGATACTCGCAACTTTGCGATAAAAATCAATACTATTCTTGGAGATAACCGTCAGGATGCAGAACAGATTTCAAGATATTTAAAATATTTTCCTCACTTTTTAGCCAAACACCTTTCTAAGGAATCAACGCGCCTGGCATTAGATGAAGATTATACAGAAATTGAAAAATCATTGAAAAACCATGGACCTAGTGAAATTCTTATTCTTTTAAGTCATAAACTTAACCAATTAAAGAAAGAAGGAAAGATTTCAGAGATTGAAATGCTGTATCTAGATACTCAACTTTCTGGATTCCTGGAAGTATGTGGCGGATGTGAAAGAATTAAAAACACACCCATTCCCTATTCTTATTCATCCTTTATTAAAAAATTCATCATCCTATATGTACTTGCCCTTCCTATTGCTTACGTTATTACGATAGGCCTTTTCATGATACCACTTACTGTTTTTGTGTATTATGTACTGATGAGTCTTGAGATGATTGCCGAGGAAATTGAAGATCCTTTCAACAATGATGAGAATGACATCCCAATGGAGACCATAGCCCAGAATATTGAGAAAAATGTTCATCAGATTATGAGCAAGAAATAAAAAATCAACCTTTTAAAGGTTGATTTCTTTAAGTTCTCCGTCTGCTTTTATCTCAACAAATTTACTTTCCCTGTTGGCAGCGTCATATCCGTAAAAAAAGGTGCTATATATGGGAGTGGAATACAGATAGCCCCCGTATCCATTATAGGCATCTGAAGTTCCCGTTTGCTGTTGGTAACTCGCCGTTGCTGTAAAGTTTACAATGGTTTCAAGATAGTATTTCCCTGGTTTCAGTTTTTCAAATTTAAAACGGCCGTGATCATCTGTTAAAGCCTCCACTCTGTATTTAAAAGCTTCTTCAGACATATAAACTGTAGTCTTCTTATTTTCATACTTTTTTCTCATGCTATAAAACTCTTCAAAATAAGGAGTTACAGGAAAAAGCATAATAACTGTTCCCTTAGGAGCATAATGTTTTTGTCCAAGCAATGGTTTTATGCCCCAATTATTTTTTTGCTTGGTAGAAGCTACCCCTTCAATCGTTGAATTTCCGAATGCCAGCATATCACGGGCTAGTTTTTTATCAAAGAAAGCTTGAGGATAATAGGTATTTTGTGCCTGTGAAGGTAAAAAGGCAAACACCAGTATGAATAAAGAGAATAAATTTTTCATAGTATATTTTTGAATCAAATATAAGTATTTTACTATTTTTGAAATAAAAATAGCTATGAAATACATTTTTCTATTGTTTTTCTCTTTTTCTATCATGGGTTTGGCCCAGAAACCATGTGGATATAAGGACGGGTTACAGGAAGGAAACTGCAAAGACTTCTATGACAACGGGCAGGTAAAAACCGAAATTGAATGGAAGAAAGGAAAAAAAGAAGGTGATGCTGTTTTTTATCATGATAACGGAAAAGTAAATGCAAAAGGCGAGTTCAAAAAAGATTTCAAAGTAAAAGAATGGTCTTACTATGATAAAAACGGAACTCTTACCGCGAAGGAAGTGTATAGAAATGGAGACAAAAACATTTATGATAATAGTTTTACCGCTACCTTCTATTCTCCAAAGGGAGTTGTGGAAGAAGTCTCCAACTATAAATTTGCAAAACTGCATGGAGAAACCAAACTCTTTCATGAAGACGGAAAATCAATAAAGCAGATCGGGAATTATGAAAACGGACTTGCCACCGGAAAATGGAAAGTATTTTATCGTTCAGGCAAAGTACAACGTGAAACAGAATTTGCCAATGACAAATGGAATGGTAACAGAGTCCATTACCTCGAAAACGGCAGCATTGAAAAAACAGAGGTCTATAAAGACGGAAAATTAATCTCAACAAAATAATACAATTGGTACAGAAACTAAAACTGGAGGAACTTAACAGAATAGATGTAGAAACATTTAAGAAAGTTGAAAAAATTCCGTTGGTCATCATTTTAGATAATATCAGAAGTATGCACAATGTAGGTGCAGCTTTCAGAACGGCAGACGCCTTTTTAATTGAAAAAATAATCCTTTGCGGAATTACGCCACAGCCGCCTCACCGCGAAATTCACAAAGCAGCATTGGGAGCAACAGAAAGTGTAAACTGGTCTCATGAAGAAGATACCAACAATGCAATTTCAGAACTGAAAAGTAAAGGATATGAAATCATAGGAATCGAACAGACTACAGGCAGTCAGATGATTACAGATTTTACTATTGACAGGTCTAAAAAATACGCCCTGATTTTAGGCAATGAAGTAGAGGGAATAAGTGATGAGGTACTGCCTAATATTGATGTATTTCTGGAAATTCCACAGCTTGGAACCAAGCATTCCCTTAACGTGAGTGTATGTGGTGGAATTGTGATGTGGGAGTTTGCGAAAGCCCTAAAATAAAAAAACTGCATATGTCCTTAGTAGACAGTGCAGTTTGAAATAAATCTAATAAAAAGTAAAAATGAAAGGCGACAAAGGTACCTTTTTTTTCTTTACAAACAAATTTTAACGGCATTTTTTTTGTTTTACCTTAAAAAAAGTCGTGTTTTCAGAAAAAGTTTCGTTTAATTTTTTATAAATTAGCACAATGTTTATCAAGGACTATATCTCAAAAGACTTCCCATGTTTTAGCCTGTCGGACTCTATAGAGTCGGCCAGAAATATGTTGGAAGATTTCGGATATTCTCATATTTTCATCAAAAAATCCCATCACTTTTACGGAGCCCTTGCAAAGGACTTTTTATACGAAGAAGATGGTGGAACTTTGAAGGAACTTGAGCATCAGATCGAGCGGTTTGCCATTTTGGATGACCATAATATTATGGATAGTATCCGCCTGTTTTATACTTTCAATTCTAATGTAATCCCAGTGATTAATAAGAATGAAAAGTATTTGGGCTATATTACCTGTGATGATATTTTCCAGGATCTTTCCCGTTATCCCCTATTTTCAGAATCAGGAGCTATTCTTACTGTAGAAACTCCTTCCAGAAAATATTCCATGACGGAGATTGCCAATATTGTGGAAAGTAATAACTCGAAATTTTACGGTGGTTTTATAAGCTTTATGTCTGATGAAGTGATCCACATTACCATCAAGATCAGCAATGAAAACCTGGCCTCGATAGACTCAACTTTTGACCGGTACGATTACAGAATTGTTGAAAAATACTATTCTGATGAGAAATCCGATCTGTTTAAAGACCGATTCGGTTTTTTCCAAAAATTTATAGAAATATAACATGAAGGTAGCCATATATTCTCAGAAAAAAGATCTTGATACTTTTTTATATTTAAGCAAGTTTATCTCTGAACTTGAAACCAGAGGTGTAAAATCTGTTCTGTATGATGAAATGGCTGAAGCTCTTCAGTTTTCGAAGATCTTCGAAACATTCAACAGTAAACAGGATCTTTTGGATAAGGAAGTAGACCTTTTCTTTACCTTTGGCGGTGACGGAACTATTGTGAATTCACTGACATTCATTGAAGATCTTGAGATCCCGGTCGTAGGAGTAAATACCGGAAGATTAGGATTTTTGGCTTTTTTCACCAAAGAGGAAGCCTTTAAAGAACTGGATTCAATCCTTAAAGGAGATGTAAAAACAAGCCGCCGATCAGTAATTGAAGTAGTTTCTCCAAATCTGGAAGGTTTTTTTCCTTATGCACTGAATGATGTAACGGTTTCCAGAAAAGAGACCACCTCCATGATTACGGTAGACTCTTATATTAACAATGAATTTTTAAATGTGTTCTGGGGAGACGGAGTGATCATTTCAACTCCAACCGGATCTACCGCTTACTCTTTAAGCTGCGGTGGGCCAATCATTTCTCCCAATAACGAAAACTTTGTCATAACTCCTATCGCCCCTCACAATCTGAATGTAAGACCTTTAGTAGTAAACGACAAAGTGGAGATCAAATTCAGAGTGGAAAGCAGGGTACCACAATACTCTCTTTCTTTAGACTCCAGACTGATCCATATTGAGACCGATAAGGAAATCATCATCAGGAAAGCCGATTTTCAGCTTCTTCTGGTACAGCCCAACAATCTAAGCTTTTACGAAACCATCCGTCAGAAGCTGCTTTGGGGACGCGACAAAAGAAATTAATGATTTCTTAAAAATGATTACCTTTACACGAAATTAAGCACCTAATAAATTTATAATAAAAAGTAAAACATGAGCAGAATTTTTCCGGCAGGAGTTGCCACAGGTCAGTTAGTTACTGATATTTTTCAGTATGCTAAAGAAAACAAATTTGCATTACCTGCAGTAAACGTAATTGGATCAAGCAACGTAAACGCTGTGATGGAAACTGCAGCGAAATTAAATTCTCCTGTAATTATTCAGTTTTCAAATGGTGGAGCTGCTTTCAATGCAGGGAAAGGATTAAGCAATGACGGACAAAAGTCTGCAATCTTAGGAGCTATCGCAGGAGCAAGACACATTCATACTCTTGCTGAAGCTTATGGAGCAACTGTAATTCTTCACACAGACCACTGTGCAAAGAAATTACTTCCCTGGATTGACGGATTAATGGATGCTAACGAAGAATTCTTCAAGCAGACAGGAAAATCTCTTTACTCTTCGCACATGCTAGACCTTTCTGAAGAATCTTTAGAAGAAAACCTTGAGATTTCAGCTCAGTATTTTGAAAGAATGGCTAAGCTTCAGATGACTCTTGAAGTAGAAATCGGAGTAACTGGTGGTGAAGAAGATGGTGTTGACAACTCAGACGTTGATAACTCTAAACTATATACTCAACCGGAAGATGTAGCATATACTTACGAAAAATTAAGAGCTATTTCTGACAACTTTACTATTGCTGCTGCATTCGGTAATGTACACGGAGTTTACAAGCCAGGAAACGTGGTTCTTACCCCGAAAATCCTAGACAACTCTCAGAAATATGTTCAGGAAAAATTCGGAACAGCTGACAAGCCTATCAATTTCGTATTCCACGGAGGATCAGGATCTACTTTGGAAGAAATCAGAGAAGCAATTGACTACGGTGTAATCAAAATGAATATTGATACTGACCTTCAGTTTGCATACACAGAAGGCGTTAGAGACTATATGGTAAACAATATTGATTATTTAAGAGCTCAGATCGGAAACCCTGAAGGAGAAGAAAAGCCTAACAAGAAATTCTATGACCCAAGAGTTTGGGTAAGAAAAGGTGAGGATACATTCTCTACAAGATTGGTGAAAGCATTTGAAGATTTAAATAACGTAAATACTTTAAAATAAGAACTGTACATTTGTACCGATGTAAAAAGTAGTCATAAGGAGTACATTTACATTGGTACATTTTACATTTATACATTAATACAATTAAAAATGGCATTCGACTGGTTTAAAAGAAAAGCAAAAAACATTACCACCTCTACTGATGAAAAAAAGGACGTTCCCAAAGGCCTGTGGCATCAGACTCCATCTGGAAAAGTTGTGGAGCATGAGGAATTAAAGAGAAATAATTACGTCTCTCCTGAAGATGGATTTCATGTAAGAATAGGAAGTGCGGAATTTTTTGACATCCTTTTTGACGGTGGTAAATTTACCGAACTGGATGCCAATGTTGAAAGTATTGATATCTTAAACTTTAAGGATACAAAACCTTATAAAGACCGTTTAAAAGAAGTAAAAGCAAAAACCAAGCTTACGGATTCTATCAGAAACGCCGTAGGAACTGTAAAAGGGACTGAAATGGTGGTTTCTTGTATGGACTTTGCTTTTATCGGAGGATCTTTAGGTTCTGTAATGGGAGAAAAGATCAAAAGAGCAATCGACTACTGTATCCAGCACAAACTTCCGTATATGATTATCTGTCAGTCCGGAGGAGCAAGAATGCAGGAAGCTACTTATTCTTTGATGCAATTGGCTAAGGTACAGGCTAAATTGGCTCAGCTTTCGGAAGCAGGCCTTTTATACATCGCTTACCTTTGTGACCCTACTTTTGGGGGAATTACAGCATCTTTCGCAATGACCGCTGATATCATCATGGCTGAACCGGGAGCATTGATCGGTTTCGCAGGACCAAGAGTAATCCGTGAAACGATCGGTAGAGATTTACCGGAAGGATTCCAGACATCAGAATTCTTACAGGAAAAAGGATTTGTTGACTTCATTGTAAAAAGAACTGAAATTCAGGACACTGTTGCTAAAACCGTTAATTTATTAGCTGTAAAAGCATAGTTTCTGTAACAAAAACAATACAATCTCTCTCTAATTGGGGAGAGATTTTTATTTATGAGGACTTTTAAGATATTTTTCAATACCATCCGGAGCATGAGTTTTAAGAAGATCATCCGTCTCTTATCTCTTATCCTCCCCCATCCTCTTTTTGCCATACTCAGCTTTCATGCTACCGTGAAAGCATTTACCATTGCACAGGCAAAATTCCCTGAAACAGCATCTAACAATGGCATAGGAAATGCTTTCAGGCATGCACTCTGGTGTTGTTTCATCATGATGTATTGCTGTAAAATTTCCTCACCTGAAAAAGCACTGGATTTCTGTAAAAGAATGACAGATATGCACGAAGAACTATTTCCCAATCAACCTTTGGAAACTAAAATGGATCTCCATAATAACAAATTCGGAATGGATTATTTCATGGAACTATTACCGGGAATTCACCGCCAATTCTTCGAAAAAAGCTTTTTTGTAGACGGATTAGTTAAAAAAATGGATGATGCTAAAGTTCTTAGAAATCTGGATGATGATTTTGAAGGGCATCTGGTTTATCTTGAAGATTAATTAAATATATTTTATTTTTAACGCTAAGAATACGCAAAGAAGTTATAAAACTTTATACATATTTTTTGAGCGCAAGGGCATTTCATTCAGCAAGGGAATCTAATTAGTGTTCTCTGCTAAGCGTTAACGCCACTGCGAACGAAAAATATACATCTTCCTATAAAAATCTTTGCGAACATTGCGTTAAAACAAATGATTTTCAATAGCTTGAGACTGTTATCAACAGAATCCTTCTCACTTCTCAAAAACTTAAGTGTTTAATTCTTTTGTAACTTTTGTGGTTTAAAGTATTTTTGATAAGTTTAAACAATTAAATCAATCGAATGGTTCTCAGCAGAATTTGGTCGGCTTTCATTATCATTGCCATTGCCATTGCCAGTATAAAATACATTTCATCAGATAATTACAAAACCATTTTCAATGATATGGTTGTTGGGAAAGGTGGTGATACAGTGAAGGTTGCCACTCAACCTATGAATACCTTCTCCCCTGTTGTGAAGGATAACCTGATGAAGGAAAATGATTTTACAGAAAGCCGAATTCATTATAAAACAGATTCTTTAAAACAAAATGTAAATGTTTACCGTGTTCAGGAAGCGGATGGTGTCATCGGAACTTCAGAAACAGCTGTAAAAATATGCATTGGCCTGATTGGAATTATGACTCTTTTTATGGGGTTCATGAGTATTGCGGAAAAAGCAGGCGGGATCAATCTTTTAAGCCGGTTCATTCAACCGTTTTTCTCTAAATTATTTCCAGACATCCCTAAAAACCATCCGGCATTCGGGCATATGCTGATGAATTTCAGCGCCAATCTTCTGGGATTGGATAATGCAGCCACTCCTTTCGGACTGAAAGCTATGGAAAGCCTCCAGACTTTAAATCCCAATAAAGATACAGCCAGCAACTCGCAGATTATGTTCCTGTGCCTTCACGCAGGAGGAATGACACTTATTCCAGTATCCATTATTGCAATCAGAGCTTCGATGGGATCAAAAACACCTACCGATATCTTTCTGCCTTGTATGATTGCTACTTTTGCGGCAACCTTAGCAGCTATGATTATTGTTTCTTTATATCAGAAGATCAATCTTCTCCGTCCGGTAGTAATTGCTTATGTAGGTGGAATCTCAGCAATTATCGGTTTATTAGTTGTTTACCTGGTGCAATTGAGCAAAGATGAACTTGACGACTTCAGTAAGGTATTAAGTAATGGTCTTATTCTGTTTATCTTCCTTGCTATCGTACTTGGAGCCGTTTATAAAAAGATCAACGTTTTTGATGCCTTTATTGAGGGCGCTAAAGAAGGCTTCACAACCTGTGTCAAGATTATTCCTTATTTGGTTGGAATGCTAATCGCTATTTCACTTCTTAGAACTTCCGGAGTTTTTGATGTACTCATTGATGGAATGAAGTGGGTTGCCTATACAGCCAACCTTGATCCAAGATTCGTTGACGGACTTCCCACAGCACTAATCAAACCTTTATCCGGTTCCGGAGCTAGAGGAATGATGGTGGATACGATGTCAACTTTTGGAGCAGACAGCTTCCAGGGGAAACTAGCAGCTGTTCTTCAGGGAAGTTCAGATACTACATTTTACGTGATTGCGGTATATTTTGGAGCTGTAGCCATTAAGAATACAAGATACACGGTAATTGCTATGCTTTTAGCGGATTTGGTAGGTATTATTACCTCTATAGCACTTGCTTATTTGTTTTTTGCCTAACCTTATTACGCTATGAAAGCATATATTCAGACAAATAAAGATGGTGAGTTTTATAATGTGAATGCATTTACAGCGTATGAAGGCTTTAAAAACTTTGGATTCGAGGTTGAAAAATTCATAGACTCAGGCGAAATTTCTGATAACAACCCTGAGCATATTATCGTTGGAGGTATTCTAAATGTTAGAAAACGTTTGCAAAATTTAAATATCATTCGTGAAAATAAAGAGATTGATTATCCTGCAGAACTGAAAGCCTATTTAAAAAGAAAGATCTGGGATTCAACCATCAATGAAACATTCAACAGCAAAAACTGGAACATTTTCATAAAACCACAAACGGAAACAAAGCTTTTCGCAGGCAAGGTAATCAAAAACGAAATGGATTTTGTAGGTCTTATTGATACGGAAAATGATATTAGAATATGGTGTTCTGAACTGATCGATTTTAAAACGGAATGGAGGTGCTTTATTCGATATAAAGAAATTCTGGACATCAGAAGATACAAAGGAGAATGGGATAAAAAAATTGATTTAAAAATTGTTCGGAATGCAATCTCAGCATTTCAGTCCCAGCCTCGTTCTTATGCCTTGGATTTCGGAGTAAATGAAAATGGAGAAACAATTTTGGTAGAAGTAAATGACGGACATTCTTTGGGAACCTATGGAATTACTCCTTATAATTACGCAAAATTTCTTTCTGCCAGATGGAGTGAACTCACTCAAACAGAAGATTATTTAAACTTTTAATTAAAATAAATATCAGTATATGATTACAGATAAAGAATTCACCCTAAGACTTATTCGTCAACTGACTCAGGCATTAGAAAAACTGATCCTGGACAAGCCTGAAGAAAGTTTACTACAGAAAGAACTGGATTTTGATACTCTCATGAGAGATATTTTCAAAATGAATTTTACAGAAGTATCTTCAATGACAAAAGAAGAAGTGATCACGCTTGTCAATGAAAGACAGGAAAGAGACCATAAAGACTATTACGAAATGCTTGGAAACCTTTTCTACTTTAAGAGCAGAGAAGATCAGAATAAAGATTTTCAGGATAAGGCCAAAACATTCTATGAGCTTTACCTACAAACTAGTGGAATCTTTGCCCTTCCGGTCATCAACAGAATAAACGAATTAAAAAAAGCACTTGAATAAAGTGCTTTTTTCTATTTTAGAATGTAATTTTATATGTTCCGCTGGAAGATACATTGGCTTTCTCAGCCTTTACATATTTCTTCACCCAGCTAACGGATGTAGATGATACACAAGGATCGGAAATTCCTCCTGCTCTTCTCGCAGATACTACATTTCCAGCTTTATCTACAGTGTAGGCAACTGTAATAGATCCGCTGGCAGTACAGCTGTGAGAAGGTTGTGTTCCTCCTCTTCCCATCGTTCCGGGAATGTATCCTACCAGTTTTCTATCAATCCCCACTTTACTGTCGCCGTTTCCGTCTCCACCTAATGGATCTCCTGCATTTCCAGGACCTTTTCCGTCTCCCTGCCCACCTGGGTTTTGTCCTTTACCACCAAGAAACTTCCCGATAGCAGCATTTCCTTGCCCGTCACCGTTTCCGGTCTTTGAATTGGCTTTTGCGGCTCCTGATTTCTTAGTATTTTTAGAAGCACTTGCACTGGTGGCTTCCTTTTTTACAGCTTTTTTAGATTCTTCCTTTTTAGGAACCGTATTTTTTGAACTGTTTCCTGTAATAACTTTCTCCTTAGTTTCCACTTTCTTTGGTTCTGGTTTCACTACAGGTTCCGGTTTTACTTCGGCTTTCGTTTCAGGAACAGGAACTTCTACAGGTTCCGGTGTTACCACTTCAGTTTCTGCCGCTAAACTTCCGGGCTGTTCAGCAGGTTCTTCAGCTCCGTTTCCGTTTCTGTTGTCTCCAAAGTTAACCAGCATGGTGGTGATAACCTCAGGTTCTTTATCCAGTTCCGGTTTCAATTTATAGTAAAAAACAAAAAGCAGGATGGCACACCATATAAGAATAGAAAGCAGTGCACTTTTTATTCTGTCCCGGTTTTCCTCGTTTTTGTTTGCTGTATAGCTTCTCATCCTAAAAAATGATTCTTACACTTATTATTTATCCTTAACCGTTGCAATAGCAATGTTAAATTTATGTTTTTCAGCGATTTCCATTACGAAAACAACATCTTTATGCATGGTATTTTCATCGGCTCTGATGGTGAAAGACTTATTGCTCTGACTTGTTAATTTATCTACAATAATCTTCTCCAGATCTCCCCTGTTCACAGGATTATCATCTACAAAATAAGCCCCATCCGGCTTAATACTTACTACCACAGGATTGGGAATATTATCTTCAACAGCCCCGGCTTTCGGCAGATTTACCTCTATCGCACTTTGGTTGGCGGCAGAAGAGGTAATCATAAAGAAGATCAGCATCAACAGGATAACGTCTGTCATCGCTGCTAAACTGAATTCCGGGTTCGCTTTATTTCTTCTCTGAATTTTCATCTTAGGAAAGATTTATAAAGGTTTATTGATAAGATCTAAAAATTCTCCAGACATATTCTGTGCCTTCAGTACAAACTTATCAATCCTTGTTAAAAGAATATTGTAGCAGAAGTTTGCGGGGATTGCCACGGCAAGACCTACAGCCGTTTGCCCTAATGCGGTATAAATACCTTCCGAAAGTGTTTTTGGTGAGAAAGATCCGGATGCATGGGATAGATTAAAGAAAGCAATAATCATCCCGATTACCGTTCCCAAAAGTCCCAACATTGGTGCAATACTTGGTACTACCGCCAAAAGATTCAGGTTTTTCTCCATATTGGCCACTTCTACCTGAGCCTGAGATTCCATTGCACTTACAATATCAGAAACCGGACGTCCCAGTCTTGAAATTCCTTTTTCCAGAATTCTTCCTTCCGGAGAGTTCTGTGTTTTACAATAATCAGCAGCGGCTTCTATTTTCCCTTCCTTGATAAAATCTTCAATATTATTCATGAAGTTGGAGTCTGTCTTTGAGGTAAGTCTTTTAATAAAGAAAAATCTTTCAAAAAACAGGTACAGAGAAAATACTCCAAGCAGCAATACGGTTGCCATCACTATTTTAGCGAAGGCTCCTCCGTGGAACATGATCTTCCAGAATGAAAATTCTAAATTGTCTGCGGCAACTGCAGGGGTAGTGATTTGTGCAAATAAAATCTGAGAAAGTTCCGTTAACAGCATTAAATGTGAATTTTATTAAAGTTTCAACGACAAATGTAGTGGAATATTATGAATTGCTCTCTTAAAAATTGCTTAAAAACAACTTAAAGTTTGTTAGGATTTATGAACAGCAAATTTCTTTCCAAAAGAAATTTTGAAAAGAAATTTGATACTAAAAAGAATGATAGTAGTGTTTAGTCTTCGTCTACTTCAATATCATCCTGCCTGAACTCGCATTTTAGCCTAAAAGGAATAGGAGTATCGGATCCGGTATAGAAATCATCAATAGTTCCCTTCCAGATCACCTGAAGCTCACCTTCTTCATTCTTTTCGAAAAAGAGCTCGTTGTCATAGACATAGGCATCTTCATCATCGAAAAGATCAACCTCGGTATAGGTTTCTTCGTCAGAATCATTGATTTTGATTGTTTTTCCTTCTATTTCCGCAGAGTCGATAGGAAAATCGAAGATCTCAAGTGAAAGCTGCGGAAAGTTGTACTGTAATGAATCATCGTCTACGTGATCCAAACCGTCATCCGTAATAATTTCAACCTCTAAAAAATGCTGCTGGTTGCTGTAAACTGCTTTACAATAAGTATTTCTGATATTGTATTTTAGCGTTTCCTCCGGATGGTAAATTTTTAAAATCCCTTTCATTTTTTCTTAAAAAAAGAACTGTAATAATATGATTGTTAAACGTTTTAGACAAAGATAAAAAATTGATTTAATGTGAAAAGGATTTTGAAAATTATTTTTTAAAATCAATTCGGATATGGGTGTAAATACCCAATAATACTTACTTTTGCTTTATAAAGATTCTGAAATGAAAAATATTTTATCGAAAAGTATTCTGGGACTAGGATTAATGATCGGTCTTGCTTCGTGCAAAAAGACAGATTCTCCCCTTACCAAGGTGACCCCTACCAACCTGGATTCTATTGCATCCAATTATTATGAACAGTATCTTAAACTATACCCTTTAGCTGCAACATCTCAGGGAGATCTAAGATACAATGATCAGCTTCCCATCAATATTGATAAAGATTTCATCTCAGGAGAAGTGGCTTTTTACAATTCAGTACAGAAGCAGCTTGAAAATGTAGATTACAAAGCACTTTCTGATGAGGATAAAGTGGTATATGATGTATTGGATTATACTTTAAAGGATAAAATTGAAGCGTATGCCTATCACCCGGAATATATCCCGTTCACTCAGTTCGGAGGCCTTCCTTTAAACTTTCCTTTGTATGGAAGCGGACAGGGAAGCCAGCCTTTCAAGACAGAAAAAGACTATAGTGACTGGCTGAAGAGAATGGAAAAATTCCCGGAATGGATGGATGCCGCTGCAGATAACTTCCGTGAAGGAATTAATAATAAGGTTGTCTTGCCTAAAAAGCTGATTGTTAAAATGATTCCACAAATGAAAGCTGAGGAAATTACCACTCAGGATATGGAAAAAAACATTTTCTACGGACCTGTTAAAAACTTCCCGAAGAACTTCACTCAAGCACAAAAAGATAAATTTTCAGCACTTTATAAAGATGTCATTACTAAAAAAATAATTCCTGCCTATACCAAAATGGGAACATTCCTTGAAAAAGAATATTTACCCAAAGGCAGAGATACAGATGGATACAACAGTCTTCCCAACGGAAATGAAATTTACGGCTATTATGTCAAAAGCTGGACAACCACGAAAAAATCTCCAGATGAGATCAACAAGATCGGATTACAGCAGGTTGCTATGCTTCGTGCAGAAATGGAAAAAGTAAAGCAGCAGGTTGGTTTTTCCGGCACATTAGAAGAGTTTATCACTTTTGTGAAAACAGATCCAAAAGCAATGACCTATAAGTCTTCTAAGGAGGTTTTAGATGGGTTCAACAGTATTCTGACGAAGATTACACCGAAGCTGAAGACCATGTTCAATGTGACTCCAAAAACAAAGTTTGAGATCAGACAGACAGAAAAATTCAGAGAGGCCAGTGCAAGTGCTGAATATATTCCGGGAACTCCTGATGGAAAAAGAGCAGGAATTTTCTACGTTCCGCTTCCCGATCCTACCAAATTCAATGTAACTTCAGGAATGGAATCCTTATTCCTACATGAAGCAATTCCAGGGCACCATTATCAGATTTCTCTACAACAGGAGAATACAAAACTTCCGAAGTTCATGAGATTCGGGTGGTTTGGAGCCTATGGCGAAGGATGGGCACACTATTGTGAGACCTTAGGTCCTGAATTTGGCTTATATACTAATCCTTACCAGAAAATGGGATATTTAAGCGATCAGATGCTGAGAGCAGTAAGACTAGTGATAGACACAGGTTTACACACCGGAAAAATGAGCAGAGAAGAAGCTATTAAATACTTCCTGAGCAATATATCTTATGATGAGGGAGCAGCAGTAGCTGAAGTAGAAAGATATATGGCTATGCCGGGACAGGCTTTAGGGTATAAAATCGGGTCTTTAAGAATCCGTGAACTGAGAGAAAAATATCAGAAAGAGCTTGGTAACAAATTTAACTTGGCGAGCTTCCATGATGAAGTATTAAGTCAGGGATGCCTTCCATTGGATGTTTTGAACAGAAAGATGGAGCTTTGGGCTAAAAAACAGAAGTAATATAAAATACAAATGGGACTTTTTTAAACGGTCCCATTTTTTAATTTTAAAACCAACCACCATGATCATAGCACCTTTGCGCTCTCTTTATCAAAGAGACCTGCACAAATTAAAATCCGAAATAGAAGCTTATCAAAACGAAGAGAACCTCTGGAAGACTGACAAAAACATTTCCAATTCCGCAGGAAATCTATGCCTTCATTTAATAGGAAATCTTAATCATTTTATAGGGACACAGCTGGGAAATACAGGTTACGTAAGGCATCGTGACCTTGAATTTTCTTTAAAAGATATTCCCAGAACAGAACTGATTGAAAAAATTGAAGCAATGACGACCATGATAGACTCTGCTTTAAGCCAGCTTCCGGAAACTGAAATGGAAAAGGAATATCCACTTGTTGTTTTTGAAGATACGATGACAACCGGTTACTTTCTGATTCATCTTATTACCCATTTGGATTATCATTTAGGACAGATTAATTACCATAGAAGATTATTGGATATCTAATCATTATTATAAATGACCCTGTCTTTTTGCTAAGCAAAAATCCTCCCCTTCTTTGAAGGGGAATTTTATTTTGTACAAAATCAAGATTTTTACTTTTCAAACATCATTTTGGTAATAAAATCTTTCTCTCCTTTTCCTCTTGCCGGAGAATATTCTCTTCCGTAGAAAATGATCTGAAGATGAAGCTTATTCCATACTTCTTCCGGGAATAATTTCTTGGCATCCTTCTCTGTTTCCACCACATTTTTACCGGAAGTAAGTTTCCACTGTGTCATCAGGCGATGAATGTGTGTATCTACAGGAAAAGCAGGAAATCCAAAACCCTGGCTCATCACTACTGATGCCGTTTTATGTCCTACACCCGGAAGAGCCTCTAATTCTTCATAAGTCTGTGGAACAATACCATCATGTCTTTCAAGTAAAAGTTCAGCCATTCTCTTTAAATTTTTGGCTTTGGTATTGGATAATCCTATTTCTTTAATCAATTCCTTGATCTGAAATTCTTCCAGCTTCGCCATTCTCTGTGGTGTTCCGGCAACCTCAAAAAGGTTTGGGGTAACTTCATTTACTTTTTTATCCGTTGTCTGTGCAGAAAGGGCAACAGCAACCATTAAAGTATAAGGATCAGTATGATCCAAAGGAATAGGTGTTGTAGGATATAATTTATCCAGTTCTATCTGAACGAGCTCTGCTCTTTGCTTTTTTGTCATTTTACCCTTAAATTTGAACAAAATTAAATCATTATGCTGAAAGTTGGAGATAAATTACCTCAATTTGAAGGAATAAACCAGGATGGAGAAACTGTATCTTCACCAAAATTAATCGGGAAAAAGCTAGTTGTTTTCTTTTATCCTCAGGCGAGTACTCCAACATGTACTGTTGAAGCGTGTAATCTGAGTGATAATTATTCCAAGCTTGAACAGGCAGGATTCCAGCTATTGGGAGTAAGTGGAGACTCTGTAAAGAAGCAGAAAAACTTTCACAGCAAATTCGCATTCCCTTATGATCTTATTGCCGATGAAACCCGTGATATTATTGAAAAATTTGGGGTTTGGCAGGAGAAAAAAACGTTTGGTAAGACTTATATGGGAATTGTAAGAACCACGTTTATTTTTGATGAAAATGGAGTTTGTACAAGGGTTATTGAAAAAGTAACCTCCAAAACTGCTGCCGAACAAATTTTAGAAGGATAATTTTCGGCCCTGATAAAAAGAAAAAATCCACAAAGAATTTTGTGGATTTTTTATGGTGTAACGTTTGATTTTTATTCTGTTTCGTAATAATTCAACTCTTCCGTTTCTCCGGGAAGGGTAACATATTTCATAAACTTCAATCCTAATTTTTCGATCAGCTTTTGTGAAGAAAGATTATCTTTTGAAATAATTGCAGATATTTTTGACAATCCAAACTCATCCATTCCAATAGATTTTACCTTTTGGGCTGCTTCGAAAGCATAGCCTTTTCCTTCAAACTCTTCCAATAAAGAATAGCCAATATCTACCACATCAAGCCCTTCTCTTTCAAAAATTCCCACAGCTCCAACTTTTTCATTATTATCTTTAGTTATTAAAAGATAGTTTCCATATCCAAGTCTCTCAATCTGTGGAGCAAATCTGTTCAGAATATATTTTTCAGCGTCTTCAGCAGTATTCACATTTCGGTTGCCGATATGCTGGATAAATTTTGGCCTGTTATACAGTTCAAAAATAAAATCTCTGTCTTCAGCAGACATAGGGCGAAGTATTAAACGCTCTGTTTCATAAGTGTTATCTGCGTTTGGGTGTTTTTTTAGGCTCATCAGTCTTTGGTTCTTCTTTTTTCTCTACTTTTAAAAGTCTTGGGTTATTAGCACATTTTTTATTGTAAAGCTCAATATAGGTTCCATTATCTTTCACGTTCGATACAAGCCCGGTAGCCTTACTTACCGTTAATGTATAATGTGTTTTCTGATATGGACATTCCTTTGATGTTAATTTTCCAAGATCCAGATAATAATTCTTCTGATCTTCATGATAATTCCCTGCAAGATCCTTGAACTCCTCGTCTACCATATAGCCATCAGCAGCCAATATTATCGCAGCCTCCTGAACATTATCAATTTTTCCTACAAAAACTTTTAAAGCTTCAGTATCAAGTATATAATTAATTTTTCCACCTGAAGAATAGGCTATATAATAAAAACTGTCTTCACTAGGAAACATATTAAATCCGGAAAACTGAGGTGTATAATTTATCTTCCCTCCGGAAACTTTGATCTCCTCCCCTTTTCCATAGCTGTTGTATACCAGAACCCAGGAGTCTACCTTATCGTCAGGCTCTATTCTCTGTAATATATTGGGGATACTTGAAAACTTTTTCTTTTCCTGGGCATTTCCCAGAACTGTAAAAAGTAAAAGTACTAAAGTCGTGAATCGGAGTGTACATTTAATCATAGCCTAAAAATAAGCATAAAAGATACCAAATACTACATAAATTTGTCTCCTTTCTTAAAACTTTTCAGATCCAGTACATAATCTTTGATCAGCTGGTCGTTGTCTCTGGGACAAATAAGAAGTGCCTTATCAGTATCTACTACAATATAATTTTCAAGACCATCAATTATGACTGCCTTGTTATTGTTTTTTAAACGGATAATATTTCCTTTTGAGTTGTAAGAAAGCAAATGCTTCAGTTTCACTGCATTTCCATCCTTGTCTTTGTCCGTATTTTCATAGACAGACGTCCATGTTCCAAGATCACTCCACCCTAAGTCTGATGGAATAACATATACGTTTTTCGCTTTTTCTAAAATTCCGTTATCAATGGAAATTTTCTGCACCTTTGGATAAATGGTTTCTATACAGCTGTTTTCCTTCTCTGAGTTATATTCGCACGCCATAAAATGCTGCGTCATCTCGGGAAGATACATCTCGAATGCATGATGAATGCTTTTGATATTCCAGATAAAGATTCCTGCATTCCAAAGAAAATCTCCGCTATCTAAAAAGCTTTGGGCAATCTCAAGAATTGGCTTTTCTGTAAATGTTTTTACTTTGAAATATTCTGAATTTTTCTTTTCTACAAACTGAATATACCCATATCCCGTATCAGGTCTTGTAGGTGTTATTCCCAATGTTACCAGATAATCATGTTTGGAAGCCAGGTCAAATGCCAACAATACTTTTTCCAGAAATACCTCTTCTTTCAGAATCAGATGATCTGCAGGAAGAACGATCATGGTAGCATTCGGATTTATTTCAGCAATTTTATTCGCCATGTACAGATTACATGCCGCTGTATTTTTCATCAGAGGTTCACCCACAATATTTTCTTCCGGAATTTCCGGAAGCTGTTGATGGGAAAGTGTCACATATTCTTTATTCGTAATTACGAATATATGTTCTTTAGGAATTACTTTACTGATTCTGTCATAAGTTTGCTGAATCATGGTACGCCCTGTTCCTAAAATATCCTGAAACTGTTTTGGAAATTTCTGCGTGCTCATCGGCCAGAATCTACTACCGATTCCTCCCGCCATTATCACACAGTATCTATCTGATTTTAACATTCTTAGCTACATTTTTCTACCCTCGCTAAAGGCTTGAAAGAATACTTTCTTCCAGTAGCCAGGTTCTTACAAAGATAGTTTTTTTTAATCAGACCTTCTAATAAATACTTTTCGTTGCGATATATAAAAAATTCACCTTTTTGAAGTTGCTCGATAAAATGGAGGCTATCATCCTGTTTTTCAGTATGAAAATATCTTACCAGATCAGGGCTAGCCATAAAATTAGCCTTTGGTGATTTTGAAAATTTTATGATAATAGGCTTCAACTCTTCATCATAAATTTCAAGACTTTCAACCAGCATATTTCTAAAAGTTTCTTTCCATTCATTGCCATGCGGAGAGATTCTTCTACCATATTTTTCGAAAGCGATCAGATGGGCCAGCTCGTGAGTAAGCACAAAGAAAAAAAGCTGTGGAGTAAGCGTAGAGTTTACCGTAATTTCATGAGAATTATCCGGGAGCTTTCTGTAATCTCCCAGTTTAGAATTCCTGTTTCTTGTGACTTTTATATGAATATAATAATCTGAAAACCAAATTCTTAAATATTTAAGTGTATTTTGTGGTAAATATTTTTCTAACGATTGGATAGACATTTTATAAACTTAGTGGAATTCCCGCATAGAAATTCAATAATTTAAGACTGAAAAGATAATTATATTTCGCCTGTGCTACTGATCCCTGTGCATTTGCATAATTATTTCTTGCTACATTAACGTCATAGATGGTTGTTTTTCCGGCTGCATAACTTTTATCTGCAAAATCAAGGGCTAGTTTTGAGCTTTTTTCTGCCTCTACTGCTGCCATATACGACTCATAGTTGGCATCAGCATCAAACTGTGCTTTCTGCACATTCTGTCTTACCGTCTGCTTCTGCTGTTCCAATGTATTTTTAGCAATACTTTCGTTGATTCTGGACTGCTCTACCTGCAATTTTGTAATTCCTTTATTAAAAATAGGAATATTTACAGAAAGACTGGCCTGCTGTCCAAAGTTATCATTATACTGCTTGAATAAACCTTTTTCCTTAATGTAAACAAGCGCGTTACCAATATTATCGGTATTTAAAAGGTTATTATAGAAAGTTCCTACTCCTGCACTTGCTGTTATGGTAGGCCAATAAGCTGTTTTTGAAACCTCAGTCTGAGCTTCCGCAGAATTTATTCTGCTTTCTGCTGCTTTAATCTGAGGCTGGGATTCATAGGCAATAGATAAAACTTCATCTACAGATTTAAGTTCGGGAGACAGCTGATCTGAAACCGCAACATCTTCCACATCAAATCCTTTATAATCAGACAGCTGTAAAAGCTGAACCATTGCAAATAAGCTTCGTCCCACGTTAACCTCTGCCGTTTTCAAATTTTGCTTTTCTCTTGCTAATGCTGCTTCCGCTTCTGCTAAAACAGTTTGCGCTGTTGTCCCTACAGCTGTTGTTATTTTTGCTCTGTCGTATTGTTTTTTAGCATTCTCAACAGCACTCTCAGATATTTTTACAATTTCTTTATTCAGTAATGTTGTTAAATATTGCTGTGCGATCTGCAATGAGATATCATTTTTAATCGTTTCCACATCGTACTGGCTTGCCTGCAAATCAAATTCAGTCTTTCTAACCGTTTTCTCCAGTCTGCCATTGTTATATACCAGGATATCAGCTCCAATATTTACATTGTTACTGAATCTGTCATTTCTTAAACTCCCCGTTCCGAAAGAGGTTTGTCCAAAGCTGACCGTATTCCCCACACTTGCAGAAACAGAAGGTAAATATCCTTTTTTAGCAATTTTAAGACTGGCATCCTGAGTTTGTTTGTTATATTGATTTTGGATAACCTGAAGATTATGCTCCACTGCATAGCTTACACATTCTTTTAAGGACCATTTCTTCTGAGCGTTCACACTCAGACAACCTAATCCAAAAACGATAATCCAAACTTTTTTCATATATAAATGTTTATTTGTTTTTAATGGTCATATGCAATCGCGTCATTTTCATCAGTATTTGCACTTACAAATCACTGCGATTTCATATTAAGATTTTTCCCTATTAGACGAAGTAAATATAAAAAAGTTACAGATTGAAAAAAATAGTTTCATTTTCATAAAACTTTTGAGAATTTTGTATCATGACAAATGAACAATATCAGGAGGCTATTGATTGGCTTTTCATACAAATGCCCAACTACCAGATAGATGGACAAAAGGCTTATAAACCAGGGCTTGACAATATTACCAAACTGTGTACATACTTTGGAAACCCTCAGGAAAAAATAAAATGCATTCACATTGGCGGAACTAATGGAAAGGGATCCTCAAGCAATATGCTGGCATCTGTACTTCAGGAAGCCGGCTATAAAGTAGGTCTGTACAATTCTCCTCATCTTATTGATTTTACAGAGCGTATTAAAGTAAATGGTAAAAACTGCAGCAAGGAGTTTGTCTTTGATTTTATCCAAAAACTTAAAAATATTCCTGAAGAAATCCTTCCGTCATTTTTTGAATTTACTACGATCATGGCTTTTGAATATTTTTATCAGCAGCAGGTAGATTTTGCCATTATTGAGGTTGGATTAGGCGGAAGGCTGGATTCTACCAATATTATTAAGCCTTTGGTTTCTGCTATCACAAATGTTCAGCTTGACCATCAGAATATATTAGGAAATACTATTGAGGAAATTGCCAGTGAGAAAGCTGGGATCATTAAAAAGAACATCCCTGTCATTTCAGGAGATGACAATGAAACTGTAAAAGCAATCATCAAAGAAAAAGCACTGAAGAAACATGCTCCTTTTATAGACGCTACCCTGCTTCATACTGATCTCTCCTCTGATTTGAAAGGAAATTATCAGCAAAAGAATGTTCGGGTGGTTCTCGCTATTGTTGAAGAGTTAAAAAAACTGCACATTACTATTACAGATCAGAATCTGGAAACAGGTTTATTGAACGTTCATCAAAATACAGGATTTATTGGCCGTTGGTTTGAGTTCTCAAAGGACCCGCTTACGATTTGTGATACGGGACATAATCAGGCAGGTCTGGAGTATGTTTTTTCACAATTAAATTCAATTGACAGACACAAGCATATCATTTTGGGGTTCGTCAATGATAAAAACATCGATGAAGTGATGGGTTTACTTCCTGAAAATTCTGAGTTTTATTTTGCCAAACCATCCATCAACAGGGGAAGACACCCCAAAGATTATGAAAACCTGCTTCAGGAGGCTAAAATTTTTTATAAAATTTTTAATTCCATACAGGAAGCATATCTATCTGCAAAAGAACGATGTACAAATGAAGAAATGATTTTTATTGGTGGAAGTAACTTTGTTGTGGGAGATTTTTTAGAAAAAAATTTGGAGTTTAAAGAATAAGTTGTATATTTGCACCACTCTAAACGAGGAAACAATAACAAAGTCTAGAGGGTTCTTAGCTCAGTTGGTTCAGAGCATCTGGTTTACACCCAGAGGGTCGGGGGTTCGAATCCCTCAGGACCCACAAAAAAGGAAACGAAACCTTTAAAAAAAATTTCGGGCTCTTAGCTCAGTTGGTTCAGAGCATCTGGTTTACACCCAGAGGGTCGGGGGTTCGAATCCCTCAGGGCCCACAAAAACTCTCAGATTTCTGAGAGTTTTTTTATTTTATAGTATTAAATAAAATACATTTCGGATCAAGCGCAAAAACTTGGGGATTAGTTCAAATCTATACTTTTTGTTAAAGAAGATTCGTACATATGTATTTACTTCGTTCTTTACTTCCTTAAGACTATAAGATAAGATGCTAAAAACTTTGTGTCAAATTAAATTTCATACATACAGACAATATTATTTCCCAACTTTTGAGCCTGATTCCATATTTTATTTCATTTTCCTGAAAAGAAGTCCAAGCTTATATATATCCAGATAGCGGAGGTTCACATCTCCTTTAGAAAGCCTTCTTTTTATGTTTCCTTCTCCTATTGTGAACAATGACTCTAAAACAGTCTTAAAAGGTGTATTTTTAAGCTTATTATACACCTTAACAAGTTTTACTTCTGCTAATTTTGAATTCAAGGTTTTATCTTTAAGCATATGAGACAAGCTTTCCACAGACTCTTCTACTTTATCCAGATAAATTATATTGCTTTCCAAATCATTATTAAGAATCGGATTATCAATATGGTTTATTTTGATGTGTTCAGCTTTTAAATCCATTGCAAAAAGAAGATCTTCATAGCCGTACTTTTGAAATTCGGGATTAAAGCCTACTTTTCTCAATACCTCTTTCTGAATCACAAAATTATTGGTCTGAAAGCTTAAATATGGATTTTTTCTACGCAATTCTACTGAAAGATTTTCCCTCTCAACAGCAAATTTCCATCTTAAATAATGATCCGAACCGGATGCAGAACCCAGAACTTTCCGGCCTCCATAAATAATTTCAGTATCCGGATATTCCTGTATAAACTGTATATAATTTTTTAAGAAATTCTTTCCTACGATTTTTCCATCGCAATCCAGAAATAAAAGATATTCTCCTTTAGAATAATCCAGAAAAAGATTGCGGATTCTGGAGCGTCCGATATTTTTTTCAAGAAAAATAAATTGATGAATAATATTCTGAAGCTCTCTGTTCGTCTGCTTAAACTCTTCCTTCGAAGCATCATCGATCAATATAATTTCAGCATCAATTTCCTGGCTGTTAATTTCTTTTTCTAAATCAAAAACCAATTCACGGACATCAAAATTATAGACAGGTATACAGATTGAAAGCTTCATCATGTCAGATTTTCTCAACGACTTTTTGAATGCTGAACTCTTCAATACAAGCCCAGTCTCCTCTGTAACATTCTTTATCTCCAAAAACCGAACATGGTCTGCACGAAAGATCTTTTACCTGTACCACATCTTCTTCGCTCTGCCCGAAGCCTAAAAAACCGGCATATGGATGCGTGGCACACCATATAGAAACACATCTGGTTCCCACAAGACTTGCCAGATGCATATTCGCAGAATCCATAGAAATCATTACTTCCAGTTCAGCGATTTTCTGAAGCTCTTCGGTAAGGCTTAATTTTCCGGAAAGACTTTTTGTATTAGGAATCTTGCTCTCCCAGGATTCAAGGGTTTCTGTCTCTTTTTTACCGCCTCCAAAAAAGTATACAGTATGTTTCTGAGCCAAAATCCTGGCCAGTTCAAATGATTTTTCCAGCGGAAGCATTTTTCCTTTATGCTGAGCGAAAGGAGCAAAACCAATTCCCGATTTATGTTCTGAACCAGGTCTTAATTTGTGAGAAAGCTCTAATTTAAAACCCATTTCACGGAAAACGTCTGCATAACGTTCAACTGTTTTTTTCAACTGAACTTTATCCAAGTTCCAGACATCCGTAAGGTTTTCTTTCTCCTCCTTTCCCTTGTCTATTTTAAAAACTTTTAATCCTTTTCTTCTATAGATTCTGTCCAAAATTTTAGTTCGGATCACATCATGAAGATTGGCAATATAATCAGGTTTGAATTCTTTGATCAATTCATTCCCAAGTTTACTTAGTCCAAAGAATCCTTTATAATCATCTACATTAATTCCTTTGAATATAACATTAGGAATACCTGCAAACAAAGCTTCAAAGTTCTTCCTGGAAACCATGATAATCTCCACATCGGGATTTTGCTCTAAAAATTCCTTAAAAACAGGAACCGTCATGGCAACATCTCCAAACGCAGAAAAACGATATGCTAAAATTCTGGTCACGATTATGATTTCAGCTGATAAGCTACTGCGTAAAATTTGATCTGTTTTGTCATAGCCATCAGACCATTTGCTCTGGATGGCGAAAGAAACTCCTGTAACCCGATCTCTGAGATAAATTCAAAGTCAGAATCCAGGATTTCCTGGGTAGAATGTCCACTGTAAATACTTACCAGAAGAGAAACAATTCCTTTTGGTAAAATTCCGTCTGAATCTGCATTAAAGAAAAGCTTACCATCCTTAAATTCAGCATCTATCCAAACTTTACTTTGACAGCCTTTGATCAGATTATCATCTGTTTTCTTGTCTACCGAAAGCCCCTTCAGTTCTTTTCCAAGGTCTATGATGTACTCATATTTCTGCTCCCAATCTTCAAGAAACGCAAACTCGTCGATTATTTCCTGCTGTTTTTCTTTAATGGTCATTTTAAAAAAATTTCTTTGTGCAAAGATAGTAAATTATGCTTTAGACCTAAAGCAGTAAAGTGCAGACTGGCTTCAGATATTTTTCACATCATGAATATAGTCTATTACTTAAAGCCTAACGAATTAGATGCTTTCTGAAAAACCTGCAACAGCTTTATTTCTTCATTTTCCCAACAAAGTGCTTTTGAGGCTTTTTCGAGCTCTTCAAGATAGTTCTCTCTCCCTCTATCTAAGACCTTTTTCACTGCAACTGCAATATTTTCCGGCTGATGATCCTGGATAATCTCCCCTACATCAAACTGATTTTTAATATTCTGCAATTCAGGAAGATTTGACAGAATTAAAGGAACACAAGCCTGAATACAGTCCAGCACCTTATTAGGCAATGAATAGAGATAGCTGTCACCTCCATTTTCTTCAATGCTCATTCCACAATCTGCAGTTACAGTCACTTTTCTTAAGTCTTCCGGCTTTAATTTTCCCAGAAACTGAACTTTATTCTGAAGTTTTTCCCTGATTACAAGATCCTCATATTCTTTTTTTCTAGGACCATCTCCTGCGATTTTCAACAATACATTATCTATATGATGCATAGCAAGGATTACTTTATCAATTCCCCTGAAAGGATTGATAGCACCCTGATATAAAAGTATTTTAGGATTATTTTCGGGAATATCAATAGTAAAGTCTATACTTTTGGGGGCATTCTGAACCACCACAGGATGTATACCATACTTTTTCTCAAACCATTTTCCATAACTTCCACTCGCTGTAATCATCCATGACAGTTCAGGAATGACAGTTTTTTCTATATAGCGCCACAATTTTTGTGACATTTTGCCTTGAACAGCAGGCATTTCTGAAAAAATTTCATGACTGTCAAAAACTAATGGAATGTTTAGCTTTTTAGCAATAAGATAATTGGGGTACAACGCATCAATATCGTTGGCATGAAGAATTGTATTCTGATCTGCTTTTTTTCTGAGCTCATGGTACAGTTTCCAGTTAAATTCAAAATAAGCCGTTTTCAGGCTTTTTGAAGCTAAATGGATCCTTGAAAATGGATAAGGACGCAGCATTTCTTCAGCTCCATTCCAGTCATTCCCTATCAGCTCAATCTTGTAACCATTCTGATATAAAGTCTGGCATACCTTTTCAATACGCTGATCCGTATACAAATTACTGAAGGCAGATGTGAGTATTTTTTTCTGCATTACGCTTTCTTTCCAAGCAATAAATGATAGATCTGAATAAAGCAAATAAGTCCGTTAGGAATAATAACCGGCCATAATGGTCCGCTAAAGAAGCCATAAATGACAAAGCAGAAACAACCGATCATGTTAACGACTCTGATTTTTCTTACATCTTTCAGTATGAAACTCAGCACGATAAAAACTGAGGCCGAGTATCCGACGTAAGTGGTAATTTCGGGATTCATGAGGAATATTTAAGGATAACAAACTTAATCATTTTCAAGAAGATAATAAAATTTTTTACTGCCATAAAGTCATTAATTGATTTTTGGTAAAATATTTGTAATTTAGATAATGAATAAAAGGTAATGTTGCCTTTGTTCTAATGAGATATATTATGGATTATAAGTTTTCACAAGGTTTGAGCCAGGTGTTCAAACAAAGCAAAAGCGAAGCTAAAAGGCTGAAAAGTGAATTTCTTAATACAGAACATCTACTTTTAGGTATTATAAAAACGGAAAACTCTGCTAAAGAAATCCTTCAAAACCTCAATGCGGATTTAACACAAATCAGAAGAAAAATTGAAACTCTAAATACAGCAAGTCTTAATCCTATTTCTGAGGAGGTTACCAATATTTCTTTCACCAAAATGGCAGATCATGCCATTAAACGTGCGGAGTTAGAATGCCGTCAATACAAAAGCAATGAAATTAATACCGTTCACTTGCTTTTAGGTATTCTATATAAATATGAGGATCCTACTTCAAATATTTTGGGAGCTTATGACATCGACTATGAAGGTGTTTCAAGAGAGTACCAGACTATGCTTAAAAATTCCGGGCAGTCACCACAGATGAGTGCTTATGATGACGATGATGAAAGAGAGGAATTCGAGCAAATGAGAAAGCCTACAGGAAATTTAGGCTCAGCAAAAAGCAAGACCCCTACTTTGGACAACTTTGGTAGAGACTTAACGTCTTTGGCCAGAGATGGAAAACTGGACCCTGTAATTGGTCGTGAAAAAGAAATTGAGAGAGTGTCTCAGATCTTATCCCGTAGAAAGAAAAACAACCCACTTCTTATCGGGGAGCCGGGAGTTGGTAAATCTGCGATTGCAGAAGGTTTAGCTTTAAGAATTCAACAGAAAAAAGTGTCAAGAGTTCTTTACGGAAAGCGTGTCATCACTTTAGATCTGGCAAGTTTAGTAGCCGGAACTAAATACCGTGGCCAGTTTGAAGAAAGAATGAAGGCCATCATGACCGAGCTGGAGAAAAACAGAGATGTCATCTTATTCATCGATGAGCTTCACACTATTGTAGGTGCAGGAAGTTCTACAGGAAGTTTAGATGCCTCCAATATGTTTAAACCGGCACTGGCACGAGGTGAAATTCAATGCATCGGGGCTACTACTCTTGATGAATACCGTCAGTATATTGAAAAAGACGGCGCTTTAGAAAGAAGATTCCAGAAAGTAATGGTGGAACCTACTTCTATTGAAGAAACTATTCAGATTCTGAACCAGATCAAGGATAAGTATGAAGAACATCACAATGTAGTTTATACTCCTGAAGCTATTAATGCGTGTGTCAATCTGACATCAAGATATATTACAGACCGTTTCTTACCGGACAAAGCTATTGATGCTATGGACGAAGCGGGTTCAAGAGTTTACATCAAGAACATGAAAGTTCCTACCGAGATCATTGATTTTGAAAAGAAAATTGAAGATATCAAGGAACTGAAACAGAAAGCAGTAAAAGCACAGGATTATCTTGAAGCCAGAAAGCTTAAAGATGAGGAGGAACGTCTTCAGATGGAGCTGAATGCTGCTCAGGAAAAATGGGATAAAGATGTAAAAGAGAAAAAAGAAACCGTGAGCGAAGAAAATGTAGCGGAAGTGGTTTCTATGATGAGTGGTGTTCCTGTAACGAAGGTTGGTAAAAATGAGCTTGATAAATTGGCTCAGATGGATGAGAAACTGAATGGAAAAGTTATCGGTCAGGAAGAAGCTGTGAAGAAAGTTGTGAAGGCTATTCAAAGAAACAGAGCTGGTCTTAAGGATCCTAACCGTCCTATCGGTACATTTATCTTCCTGGGTACAACCGGGGTTGGTAAAACCGAGTTGGCTAAGGTAATGGCCAGAGAACTTTTTGAATCCGATGAATCTCTTATCCGAATTGACATGAGTGAATACATGGAGAAATTTGCGGTTTCAAGATTGGTTGGAGCGCCTCCGGGATATGTTGGATACGAAGAAGGTGGCCAGTTGACTGAAGCGGTAAGAAGAAAACCTTATGCTGTGGTTCTTTTGGATGAGATTGAAAAAGCTCACCCAGATGTCTTCAATATCCTGTTACAAATTCTTGATGAAGGGCACGTTACAGATAGCTTAGGTAGAAAAATCGACTTTAGAAATACGATTATCATCCTTACATCCAATATCGGAACAAGAGATCTTAAAGATTTCGGAGATGGTGTAGGATTTGGTACTTCAGCTAAAAAAACGACTTCAGACTCCAGAGCAAGAAGCACCATTGAAAATGCACTTAAAAAAGCATTTGCTCCTGAATTCCTAAACAGAATTGACGACATTGTGATCTTCAACTCTCTGGTACAGGATGATATCAAGAAAATCATTGATATTGAACTGAACAAGCTTTATGGCAGACTTGAAAAATTAGGTTATAAAGTGGAATTAACAGAAGAAGCGAAAAACTTTATTTCAGAAAAAGGATGGGATAAAGACTTTGGAGCAAGACCACTGAAGAGAGCGATCCAGAAGTATATTGAGGATTTATTGGCAGAAATGCTTGTAAACAAACAATTGAACGAGGGTGAAACTGTAGTTCTTGACCTGAATGAAGCGAAAGACGGATTGGAAGGAAAAACTTCTAAACCTAAGAAGCCATCAGCTGCTGAAAAATCTTCTCAATCGTAAATAATTAATTTAATTTCAATAGAAAAGCACCGGGAACTTCCTGGTGCTTTTTGCTTTTAACAGATTAAATTAAGCTCTGGAAAATCATGCTTTTAAAAACTGAAAGTATTCGGCTATATCTAAAAAAGAAGCCCACCACATAAGTGAAAGACTTCTTAAATATAGCTTATCCTGTAATGTATTCTATAAAGAGCTTTCCTCTTTTGTTTTGAAGATTTTAACTATTAATAGCAACGAGCTTATTATAAACCCTAAAAAAGGAATAATAAAACCAAATGTGATTCTCGTATAATTATCCGGATCAGTGATTCCCGATAATAAAATTAGAGTCAATAACAAACCTACACTACATGTTAATAAGAGAAATCTGTCTGTATATCTTTTGCATGACAAAAATATAATGATTGTTCCTATAATCGGAATAATCAACAGGCTTTCCCAAGATGAGTCCAAAACCGGAGGTGGCGAGAAAATATTCTGTATCAATGTATATATATACAACAGCAACATAATCAGGTTTACTGTTGCATGCAATTGAATTCCTCCAATCAGTAAAAAAGAAATAACAGAAATTATCTTAAGCCCTTTCATAGAGGTTTATTTACATGTTTTCTTAGAAGAAGGAGCTGTTCCTGGCTTAGCAGTTCCGCCAATTAACCTTGCTACAGTATTAGGAGTATCAATTCCGGCAGCATTCGTATTTACTCCTGCATACTCTAACATAGTCAGGGCAAAATCAGCACAGTTGTTAAAACCTACATCATAAATACTTGCAGAATACGCTTTAGAAGCGGCAATAATCTGTTGTAATTGGGTAGGAGAAATGGTTCCTACATTCCATGAATGCGTATAAATATGTCCGCCATCATCCCCGAATACTCCTGTTCCATATGCATTTGATGGGAATCCATATTTGGGATAAAACCCATAAGTCATCACATTATTCCCTTGCTTTATTGAAATGAATGCATGCCCTACTCCATGACCGCCATACATTTCCTCAGCATAAACCGTTAAATCAGCTGATTGAGTGATATTTAAACAGCTTAAGTAATTCTCTAAGTCTGAAATAGCAACAGTTGGTGGTGGTGGTGGTGGAAGTACAGGAGTACCACCTCCGCCGCCGCCGCCGCCACTGGAGCCACCGCTTCCGCCTCCGCCATTATTACATTGGCCATACATTTCGCACTGTCCCGGAGTTAGTATCCCCATATCATCTGAAGAGTTTGAAGGGCCAGTAATTACAACTTCTCCAACGTCAGTAACTCCACCATTTTTAGAAGCTATATTTCCTGCAGGCTTATATGCATTTTCAAAAGCTTTAACGATATCACTATATCCTTTTGATGTATTTTTTAATTTGTAAAGTCCTAATAGTGTATTTTGTTTATTAATGCTGGCATAATAAATTTCATCAATTTTTTCATTCTTGATGGTTGGAAAATACATAAAGATATCTCCCTTTTCATCTTTAATTACTTGTGAATGTAATCTGAAATTAACATATGACTCCCCAACCGGAACTTTGACATTTAACCCTGTATAATTTGTGCTATGTAATAAATCATAAGAGTAAAAGGCCTGCAGGAAATCTAAAGCATAAGCTCTCCCTAGCGATGAGCTTCCCTGAGAACTTTTGGACTGTTTCTCGTTTTCATATCGAAAAAGACTGAATTCTTTTTGCTGATCTCCCCTTTCAAGTAATTCTTCTTGTTTACAAGAGGTTACTCCTACGAATAATAGTAGGAGGTAAAATAGGTTTTTAGTTTTCTTCATATTTTTTTTAAAAAATCGGGTAAAACTAGCAAAAATAGGACGTTCACAAAGTGTTTTTTTTAAATAATTAACCACTTTGTGAATTAATAAGCACTTACATTATTGAAATTTAATCAATTGCATTTTAATTTTTTTTGCAATATTTCCCTTTAAAACGAAAAAAACCTTGATTTCACTCAACTTTTAAGCTTCTAAAATGTGAACATGAGATCATAAAAATGAATAATATTCGAAACCAGAAACAAAAAACACCCTTTTTATTTTTCATTAATCCATAAAAAACTCCGAAAAACGGAGTTCTTATTCTGATATCATTACTTTTTTAAATTTTATTTAAAGTCCCACCACAAATCCGATATTCGGGACCAAACCATTTGAAAATACGCTTGAATTTTCTTTCCAAAGTACATTATACATCAAACCGATCTGCATAAAAGAATTATTCCCGATTCTCTGCATATATCCGCCACCAAGATATAATGCATTTTCTTCCCGGTTGTATTTATAATCGTAATATTTATCTTTATAATTGATGAAGTAATGCTGGAAGTTTGCACTTAAATAAAACGAACGTGCAATATAATAATTAGCGAAGGGTCCTATTCCAAACATCGTGGATCTATAATAATCTGAGGTCTGCCAGGAAACACTTCCCACAGCTCCAGCTTCAAGATCTTCGGTAAGACGGTATCCTACTCTTGGAGACGCCTGCAGATAAAATGAACTGTTGCTTCCGAATCCAAGACCTATCCCTCCACCAAAGGTCCATTTATTGCTTTCCTGCACCGGAGCACCTATTGAAACCTGGGAAAATGCAGATCCCGAAACGATCAGCATCATGGAAATAATAAACTTTTTCATATTAAATATTTTATTTTGTTCTAAGGTAAGGTATAAATAAACACATTTTTGTCTGTTCTTACCATTCAAAAAACGTTATTAATGGTGTTTTTATATTAACATCGTTTTTATCAATGTTTAAAATTATGGTTTTTTTACGAATTTATTTAGTTGTATTTTTGCCGCGTCAAACTAAGAACTCCCGTTAAGAGTTTCGTAAAATTGAAATACAATGAAAGTAGTAGTAGGCCTCTCCGGAGGTGTAGATTCAAGTGTTACAGCATATTTGCTACAACAGCAGGGTCATGAAGTAGTGGCTTTGTTCATGAGAAACTGGAATGATGCTTCGGTAACATTAGAAGATGAATGTCCATGGATTGAGGACAGCAATGACGCCCTTATGGTGGCTCAAAAACTTGGAATTCCTTTCCAGGTAATTGATATGAGTGAACTTTATAAGGAACGTATTGTAGATTATATGTTCGATGAATATCAGAAAGGAAGAACTCCGAATCCTGATGTTTTATGTAACAGAGAAGTCAAATTCGATGTTTTTATGAAGACCGCCATGTCTTTGGGTGCTGATAAGGTGGCTACAGGACATTATGCAAGAGTAGATTCTACTGTTGATGAAAACGGAAAAGAAATCTTCCATCTTTTGGCAGGAAAGGATAATAATAAAGACCAGTCTTATTTCCTTTGCCAGCTAAGCCAGGATCAATTGTCAAAAGCTTTATTCCCTATCGGTGAACTTACCAAACCTCAGGTTAGAGAAATTGCAAAAGAAATCGGGTTGGTAACGGCTGATAAAAAGGATTCCCAGGGATTATGTTTTATTGGAAAGGTTAGCTTACCTCAGTTTCTGCAACAGCAACTGAAGCCAAACGAGGGAGAAATCGTAGAAATTTTCAAAGATTCCCCTTTATTTGCTGAAGTAGCTCCTGAGTTTTCAACCAAGGAAGAAGAACTTAGCTTCTTATCCAGAAAGATCAATTATAAAAAAGCTGACGGAAAAGTTATTGGGAAGCATCAGGGTGCTCAATTTTTCACGATCGGACAAAGTAGAGGATTAGGAATTGGTGGCCATAAAGAAAGCTGTTTCATTGTTTCCAGAGACATGGAAAACAATATTATTTTCGTAGGAGAAGGAAGCCATTTCCCAGGACTATACAAAAAGGCATTAAAAATAGACAAGTCTGAACTTCATTGGGTACGTGAGGATATGAGACTTCAAAATGGAGAATCTATGGAAGTAATGGCCAGATTCAGATACAGACAGTCTTTGCAGAAAGCTACTCTTTACCAGTTTGAAAATGATTTTTATGTTGAATTTGAAGAACCGCAATCTGCCATCGCTGAAGGACAGTTCGCTTCATGGTATATTGATGAAGAGCTGATTGGAAGTGGTGTAATTTCTTAGCAGCCAGATTATATTAACATCAATACTTAATGATATCATCAAGCCCGAAGCATTTTCTGTTTCGGGTTTGTTTTTGGAATTATTTTCTGAACTCATCTTTGGGCGGAAACGTTGTTAACAAAAGCGTTACAATCAGTTCCACAATCAAAATCATAATTAAGAATCCAACAGGTTTTCCTAATATAATTCCCCGGATCAGTTTGACAATTCCCAAACCGCCAATTAGTATTAGAAAATAAAATGTAATCTGTGAAGCTCTTTCTGCAAATAATTTTAAAATAAAAACGGAGAGGTAGAATCCAAGAACCAGGATCAGGTAGAATTTTAAAAAATCAGGTCCTTTTAGGGTAATCGGATTGAATGTTTTACATTCAGTAACAAGCCATAGACCACTTATTACAACCGGGACAGAATGGATGATTAGCTTTTTCATAATTCATTATTATTTTAAATTATTCATTTTTATCCGCCACAGCCCCCACATCCTCCACCTCCACCGCAACCACTGCCACAGCTGCTTCCACTACTGCAACTGCTCCCTCCGCTGCAACTACCACTATTTCCCCCACTATCTGAACCGGGATTTTCTTTATTTTCAACTTGAATCTCTTTAATCTGCTTAATGAAAGCTATGATTGCTCCAAAAATGATAATTCCTGCGAAGGAAAGAAATATGGAACCAATGGTAATGATCACCTCTCCAAGGCAGGAACTCAACGTTAAGATTACCATCAGGAACGGAATCCATTTCCACATTCGTGACTTACTTTTTTTATTTTCAACCGCATCCCCATTGAACCAAATATCCTGAGGAGCATCAGACTGAAAGACATCTTTATAATTTTTCAAAGTAGTTGAAAACCAATGATGATGCTTCATTTTTTCATTAAAACCTCCTTTTGAGGGATGATGATGTAAGGGCCTTTTTAAAATATCCGGGCAAAATTCTTCCCAATAATTCTGAGTGTAGATCAAATGCATATGCCAGACTTCATCTACGATTTCACTTGGGGAAGCTCCTTTGGGAAGGATACAGCAGAGGTAAACAAATTTTTTGTACTCTTCAATAGCTTTTCTGGTAAAATCCAGACTCCAGTTCTCTTCTTTTGCCAGCTTTTTCGAAAAAGGAAAATCAGCATCGGAAGCATCCAGTGAAAATCCCTGAATCCTAGTCCAAAGGGACTCATCTTTTAAAATCATTCTTGTTTCCATTGTTTTTTCTTTTGTTTTTCTACTCAAATATCAATGGATTTTAAAATATAAAAATCTTTCAAAAATCTTATTTGGTTTGATAAAAATCTTAAATTAGTCTTACAAAATCAAAGTATGAAAAAGGAAGATATTCTGCATCTTGAAAAACTGATGAATTTCTTGAGTCAGCATTTTTTAAAGAAAAACCATTGGGAAGATGTGACCAAAACCGAATGGTCTTATATCTGTGCTGAACTTAATGACCTTATCATTCAGGAGCATTCAGAAAAGGAAATAAAGAAAAAACCTGACCTTTTGGGAACCAATTATCTCTATGAACACCTGATAATTAACAAGCTGAAGAAATTCAATCAGAATGAAAATGCCCTCTTAAGCCGGCCTAATCTTGCCAAATTAAGCCAGATTGTGAAAGCTTTAGGCTATTCAAATTATATTGATTTCATCAACTCCAATACGGAGCTTTTCAATTTCAATGACCTTAAAATTGATATGGATAAAGTGAATCTGAATACAGCTCTGCTAGAACGTTTGGCAGGCTGCTGGTATTCTTATAACAGAAATCTACCGGAAAACCCTACACAGGCCAAAGAAGACCGGATCTGGCGTTCAGCGATGGAAATTTACAAGTCTGAAACTACAGGAGAATATTTTATAGAAAGGAGCGGTGGAGATCATCACAAATATTTCGGAAAGGTTACCGCTTACTCCGATTATGTTTTTATCATTATGAACAGCAATACTTTTATCCGACAAAGGCATTTTATTTCAAGGATAAAAGACAGCAAAGAAAAGCTTAAAAACCCAGACTATAAGCTTCACGAGCTCCATTTCATCAGCACCTGCATAAGTTTTAACCAGGAGCCTATTGCCTTGTTTGAAATCTTCCGGAAAGCAGACCGGAAAAATTTTATTTCCGATTCCATCAGCTTCCCCATCGACAGTGATGAAATTCCGGACTCTATTCTTAAACAACTTGAGGATACTGACTCTAACAGAATTGATTACAGGTAGAAGAGGTATGGGTTTCGGGATATGAGAATGAAGATTTTTATTTTTTTTAATTTTTCTGTAACGTTTTTTGAATTGTCATACTTACCCGGTAAATAACAATAAAAAAATCATTATGAAAACTACTACCCACAATCAGTATGCATCAGCCAACACCGTTCTGATCTTTGTTGTGTCTATGCTGTTAGGCTATAATATTTACCAGGCCATCTATCATCCGGAAAAATCTGATCTTTTTATCTGTCTGATCCTTGCAGCACTTACTTCTGTCATGGTTCAGCAATATGGAACCATTGCTGATGAAAAGAAAAAAGAATAAAGTTACGATCTATTCACCAGATCCACCCGAAGCAGAGCTGTTTCGGGTTTATTGCACGGATCTTATGCCTGGAATACATTTATCCTTTATATATCAATCCTTTACCATAATAATTACATAATTTCATAGTTCTAAATATGAACCTTCAATCATCTTGCTATGGAATATTATGAATTGTATGAAGTTTTGAAAAATCATTTTGATTCCGGAAAAGAGGTTGTGGAAATCGGAGAATTAAACGTTACTATTGAATCTATTTCTTTTGAATCCAGAGCTTCGGACCTGCTTCATGGCTCGGATAATCTGGATTGCCCTACCCATCATCAGCCCCTGAAAATTAATGAAAACGCCTATCCGGTATATGATCAACCTTCGATAGACATTAAAGATTTTGATATTGAATGCAATAAAAAATTTGAATATCATATTCTTAAAAGGGCTGATATAGAAACAGCTGACGGCTGTATCATCTTTTTCCATGGGCTTAATGAAAAGAAATGGGATAAGTACCTTCCATGGGCTTATGAATTGGCTCAGAAGACCCGTAAAGCAGTCATGCTTTTTCCTATTGCCTTTCACATGGACCGGGCGGAGGCGATCTGGAGTGACCGTCATCAGATGACAGAGATTGTAAAGTTCAGAAAGGAAAAATATCCTGAAAACACTCATTTTTCATATGTAAATGCTGCAACAAGTTCCAGATTGGAAGCGCATCCCCAGAGGATTTTCTGGTCAGGACTGCAGACTTATTCTGATATCATTGAAGTAGTAAAAGATATTAAATCCGATAAAATCAAGAGCATTGCGCAGGATGCAAGCCTTGATCTTTTTGGATATTCCATAGGCTCTTTCCTCTCTATGATCATTAAAATGACTGATCCTCATAGCTTTTTCACTCAATCCAGAGTTTTTTGTTTTTGTGGGGGCATGACTATTGACCGGATGTTTCCGATTTCGAAATACATCATGGATTCTCAGGCTACGATTAAAATGCAGGCTGTATTTACAGAATTACTAAGCTCTGATTTTAAGTTTGATCACAGGCTGAAGCATTATCAGGATGATGATCTCCACCCGCAGGAAAGCTGGTTCAAAAAGATGCTCCGTTACAATTATTTTCAAAGGGAAAGAGAGGAAAGAATTCATGAGATCCAATCCCAGATAAAGGCTTATGTATTGGAAAAAGATAGCGTTGCTCCACCTATGGAAGCCTTAAATACACTACAGGGAGGCTACAGAAATATCAATGTGGAGGTTGAAATTAAGGATTTCCCATTTGAGTATTCTCATATGGTTCCTTTTCCGCTGACTCACAAGCATAAGACTGAAATAACAGCGGCTTTTCATCAGTTCACAAAATCTGCCAGTGATTTTTATACCCGATAATCATGCTAGAAAATGGCGAGAAAGAGCTTGAAAAGAAATAATATAAGTTCCATGGTTAAGTTTTTTAGAGTTAGCTTACAAGCCAGTCTTTAAAGTCTTTGACACGGTCCCGGCTTATGGTAATTTCTTCCTGAGGCTGAAATTCAAGGTCTACTTTATAATAGGGTGAGGTATGGATATTTCTGATATAATCAGAATTGATGATAAACTGCCTGTTAACCCGAAAAAACTTTTTCTCATCCAGAATATCTTCGAGTTCATCCAAGGTAAAATCTGATGGATAAGAACGGTCTTCAGTCTGAAGATAAACGATCTTATTTTCACTGAAAAAACAACTTATTTCATGCGTCTGGACAATTTTCAGGTTATAACCAATTTTCACTAAAACCCTTGAAAGAACAGATTTTTCTTTTCTGATCAGTTGCTTGATATCCTGGGATCCAATGTCATTATTGGAGGGAATGAATGATTTAAACTTCTCTACAGCTCCTGAAAGATCTTCTTCAAGAATTGGTTTCAGCAGATAATCGATACTGTTTAATTTAAAAGCTTTTAAGGTATACTGATCAAATGCTGTCGTGTAAATAATAAAGCCTTTGGTAGGCACTTTTTCAAAGATATCGAATGACAATCCGTCTCCAAGAACAATATCTGAAAAGATCAGCTGTGGGTGCTCGTTCTCAGAAAACCAGGCTACCCCCTCTTCTACTGATTCTATTTTAGCAACAACCTCAATATCAGAGAAATGACTCAACATTCTTTCTAATTTCCTTGAAGCAGGTTTTTCATCTTCGATAATAACGGTTTTGATCATTAAGTTGATAGTTTTATTCTTAAAATTTGGCAAATAAAATTAGATAAAAAATAGTCAGGTTTAAAAATCTATTGTTTTTTTATTTTTCCCCACTTCTTTTTCTATAATTTCCTTTTCCCATTCATCATTAAAAATAAATAATGAAGTGGCTTTCATTATCAGAATCAATGCCCAGATCCCTAAAAATAAATGCCCGCCAAATATCTGGTAACGCAGTTCATCATTAAACCAATCGTCTCCTAGAATAATTAGGGATATAATGCCAAACCACATCAGGTTTTTATAAAACTTTTTTAATTGCTGAACTCTGTTGTATGCTGTATTATAATTCATGATCTATTGTTTTTTTTATGGTATTATAATGTTTTAATTTTTCCTTTCTCTTCAGCCATCAGCTCTTTTATTTTCTTTTCTTCCCAGCTTTTGCCGATTCCAAATACATTTACAGCGTGAAATGCAATTCCGATTCCCCATCCAAGCATGGGCCATAAAAACCATAAATATCCCGGAGAAGTTATAAGATTCAGAAAAGCTAAAAAGGAAATCACAATACAGTAAGAAGTAATATTCCCGTAAAATTCTTTAAGTTCTTTTACTCTTTTTGATGCTCTTTCGTAAGCAGTTGTTTCTTTATTAAAAGTTTCCATAATTGTTTTTTTTAAAGGTTGATTTGTTTTTTTCTTGATTCAAATGTATGTCGGAAAAGAGCCTCAAATCAATTTTATATTACCGAACGGTAGATTAAGCTTCCTGAATGGTAAAAAAGAACTTTTTAAACTTTAGAAAATAAATGGAATCAATTTCTTTGTATTCTTTCTGTAGGTAATGTACTCCTCACCAAACCGTTCTACAAGAGCCTGTTCTTCAATTTTAATTCTGTAAGCAAAGGCTAAAAACGGAGGTACAAAAGCAAAAACCAGGGACATCCAGTTATTAAGATAGAGCCCCAATCCAAGGGACGTCAGTAGAGAAAATGCATAAGAGGGATGTCTCAGGTATTTATAAAACCCTTCTTTTTTTATTTTGTGATCTTCTTTAATGGTAACATCTACGGTAAAATATCTCCCTAAAGATCTGATAATAATAAACCTGAAAATAATACCGATAAGAATGAAGGTCTCTCCTACATACATGATCCAGTTTCCATGAGCTATCGGCAGTGTTGATAAATTGGAAATCATTACGGCTGCGGCAATTGAAAAAGGAATGGCCAGCCAAAGAATATTAAGGGTAGATTTATCTTTGTCTTTTTTATCGTCTTTACCGGATTTCAGCATGTTTTTATAAAAAAACTCGCTTAAAAACCATGCAACCATGGACATTACATATAGGGTCTGTAAAGCAGTCATTTTGATTGATATTAGAAGGTTTATTCAAATATGAACGAAAATCATCTGTTATTTCAGCAATCTGACAGTTTGGATACTCTGTAGGTTTGCTGATCTTACAGATCTCTTTTCTCTTTTTTCATCAGCTGACGGATCTTTTTTTCTTCCCAGGTATGCAGATAGCTGTTTTTTGATAAAAAAACGACTGCTGCATGGGCTACAAGTCCGATTCCCCAGAAAGTAAACGTAAAGAAATTTTTGAACTGAAAATAGCTTTCTCCGGGTTTCAGCTGGTTATAATTGTAAAAAACAATCATTGCATTCACGGCAATATAGACAAACAGATGGGCATAAAAGCCTCTTAATTTCTCAACATATCTTTTAGCTTTCTGATATTGAATATCATTTTCGTCAAATGTTTCCATCGTTATTATTTTTTTGATTATTCATAATTTCACGAATCTTCTTTTCCTGCCAGGATTCTCCAACTCCAAACACCTGAAATGCATGAGTGGCTACCCCAATTCCCCAGCCAAATACCGGAAACCAAAACCAGTGGAATGTGCTTTTGGTAAAAAAATTAATAAAGATCAAAAAGGGAATCACAATACAGTAAGAAATCAGGTTGATATAAAAATCTTTGATCTCTTTCATTCTCTTCTGTGCTTTTTTATAAGCTTTAAGATCATTATCCGGCTGTTCACTGACAATATTGGGTTTACTGGCCAACATCGGAAGTTTTACTTTAAAATAATCTTCTGCCTTTTCTATGAAAACATTCCTTTTAGTAAGCAGAGAATAACGTTGCACAATATTAGCCAATCCTATTCCGGAGCTTTCTTTGATCTGCTCCCTTACCTGTAAATTATTCTCAATGCAAAGGATATCATTTTCTGAAAAAACTCTGATGATCAATGGCTTTGAAGAGGTGGCAAAATTGTGTTTGATACAGTTTTCCAACAATAGCTGCAGTGACAAAGGCACTACATATTTCCGGAAATCTTCTTTTTTAACATCAAAGATAAAATCAACACTGTCTTCGAATCTTGTTTTTAAAAGATCACAATAGGTTTTGGCAAATTCTATTTCATCCTCCACTGTAACCAGCTCTTTATCTTTCTGTTCAAGTACATACCGGTAAATCTTTGACATTGAAGCTGTAAACTTCTGTGCCTGATGAGGATTTTCATCAATCAGAGAACTCAGAACATTTAAAGAATTAAAAAGGAAATGAGGGTCCAGCTGGTTTTTTAAACTTTCAAACTGTGCATTGGCTGATTTTGCGATCAATTTCTGCTCCACCACTTCTTTTCTGGAAGTCTTCTTCAGTTCCTGCATAAAGCTTTTCGCATGAAGAAAGGCCGAAATAAGCAATGCTATATTGATGGTAAACCAATTGGCAAGATTATATTTCCCTGAAAAATACTCTTCTGTAGTTGCTCCTTTCTGAATCAATATAAAATTAATATAATTACAGAAATAGACTAATATAATATTAACAACAATAACGGAAACAATACTTATTACTGCTCTTTTGGAGGTTTCATCAGACCAGGGAAATCTTTTGTTGAGAAAATTATTCAAAAATCCATTTCCTCCTCCCAACACAACGGTATACAATAATGAGATGAGAATAGTAAGTCCAAAGTTTTCCAGATTTTTCTCTCCTGTAAAGGCAAAAAAGAAAAACATAGAGACGATGAATGAGATCCAAAACATTGTTATAATATCTTTACGCTTCATGATTCGTTTTCTTGATTCAAAATTAGCTTTTATTATAGGTACCAAAAACTATTTCTTACCGAAGGGTTCATTTTTATCCCTGAATGGTATATCTCAATAGAGTGTCACGGATGGCAAATTAACAATTCAATAATCAAAAAATATTACCCAATAAATTATTCATTGAAAAACAAATATTTTAATGAAAATAACCCTTCCATTTGTATAAAAACATTAAAAAGCACCTTTGCGGTAGGGTGCTTTTTCATAATTAGACTACAAGGTCTTATTTTTTGACTTATTGGGAGTCTCTATTAGATTATTTTTTATTTTCTGTTGGTAAACTCATAAAGTATTCTGCTTCTCCTCTTCCCCAATTCGGATCCAGAGACGTTTTAGGCTTATATGCATTAAATTTTGTGATTGCTTCTTTAAACATTTCTACCCCTTTGCTTTTGCTTCCTCCGTACTGCTCGGGTGTAAAATAGATATCTTCAGCTTTAATAAGGGTAATTCTCGGATTTGAAGGATCTAATTTTTCGGCTCTGCTGAGTTCTTCTGAAGCTCTTGCTCCATCTGTCATGAAACGTTGCTGCGGGTTAACCATCATTCTTAGAGAATAAGCCATCTTTTTCAACAGGTGAATCTCAGCATTATCTGCTCCGGCAAGACTTTGTGCGGTACCAAGATATTTTTCAGCCTGTGCTGCCACCCCATCCAGATCCTGAGTATTGCCGTTTCTCATCATCACTCTTCCTTTTTGGATTTGAGAAAATGCAGCATAATATGGAGGTAACCACTGCGAACTTTCTTTACTTCCTATTCTTTGGAAATCATTAGACAGTGTCTGAAAATCTTCAGGGGTTTTACAGGTTTCTATTTTTGCAATTTTTTCAGCCATTACTTTTTCATAATCTGTCTGTGCAAAAGCAGTTAAGCTCATTAAAACTAAAGCAAAACTTAAAAGGTATTTTTTCATGATATCAAATTTTAAAGTTGGTTAATTATTTATTCGAAGTTATGTTTTTATAAGTTATTATTGATGGCATCTTCTGTTTTATCGACTCCAAAACTGAAAAAGGCCCCTACAAAGACAAAAGTATTTACTGGAGGAACTACTGCTGAACTTCTTGATCCGTTGGTTGAAAAATTGTATCCGTATACATTTTTAGATCCAAGAACGTTTGAAATACTCAAAACAAAGACAGTAAATGATTTTGCATCTTTTTTTCCGATACTGGGAACATAATTAAAGCTAATATTCAAAGCATTATAATCTTTAAGCCTGCCTTCATTTCTTGTATAGTTAACAGCTTCTCCATTTTTAAGCTCTGTAGCAATATCATAGTATGGGCGACCTTTAGCATAGGTATAGGATAAATTTACGCCCAGTTTCCATTCCGGAATGAATCTTTTCACCACTGCCGAAAGTGTATGTTCTGCGGCAAAACCGGGTTTCAGACTTACGGGATAATTGATAAAATCTCTTTTTGAATCTAAAAAGGAATACGTTACCCAGTAATCTATATTTTTGAATGTCTTTTTATTGTCTCTCCAAAACAATTCCAGGCCTTTTGCATATCCGTATCCATCATTATTCAGAGCGGTCTGAATCTGTTGGTTCTGTTGTTTTCCAGGCAGAATACTATAGGTTTTAATAAGCTGATCATACTTTTTGTAAAAAGCTTCAAAACGTAGGCTTCTTCCTTCTGAGCTTTTCAAAAGCTGGAAAATATAATGCTGTGATTTTTGAAAATCAAGAGCTGCCGGCCCATTGATATACTTACTTTCCGGATTCTGGTAGAAGATTCCATAAGCTATATTGGTAGTCCATTTATCGGAAAGTCGGTATGCCAGTGCAAAACGGGGAGCTATATTACTTTTACCCAAATAAGATGAGTTTTCTGCTCTTACTCCGATTTTTGCAGACAGTGCATTGCTAAATCCCAGGTCCGTTTCTATGAATGCAGAGGAAATCAAATCCTTATAATTTTTCTGAACAGTTTCAAAGTTCAGGTTTTCATTGGTATTATTCAGTTCAAAACCACCTCTTACAGCACTGATTCTGTTGATTTTTCTTTCAAGAACCGTTTTAAAATTCACATAATTTCCATCAGTCAGCAATTTTGTGTGATTATCTTCTATCTCGTTGGTCTCTGTAGAAAAATTAAGATCTGACTGGTTATAAGAGTAAGAACCTCCTACATTCAGAAGATATTTTCCGAATTTTTGTCTGAAAGAGAGATTATGATACATCGTTTTACCTTTTAGCCTCACAAGCCCAAACTCATATTCCGGTTCCAGACTTTCTGTTTTTACACCCATTTTATTGGAGTTAAACATTCCGTAATATTTAAAAAAACCACCTGATTTTGTTTTGAATCTAAAATTAACATCTCCGTTCAGCCCCTGCGGAGCATCAATAAAGTCTGTATTAAAATGGAAAACATTCTGCATAAGACTCAGAAGAGAATAGCCCAGAGAGGCACCGTATGAATAATTTTTTTGTTCTCCCAGTTTTTGAAATCCACCGCTCAGAAAAATAGGAGAAACCCCGAAGTTATAAGAACTCTGATCTGGCAGATCAACACTTTCCAACATTAAAGCTCCTGAAAGAGCCTGACCGTACAACGCTGAATATCCACCACTTGAAAAAATATTTCCTTTAAAAAGAGAAGTATTGAACTGATCTCTTCCTGCAATTCCGGGAACAGAGTTCGAAAAGTAATTATTAATAAGACTTCCATCCATAAAAATTTTGGATTCAGAAGCTGTTCCTCCTCTGATGAAAAGACCTTCAGACTCTCCTACTTTCTGCACACCAGGGAGATAGGTTAAAGCCGATGTTATCTGTCCGTCTGCCCCGGCAGTGGTATAAATATCAAGAGGACTAAGCAAGGCCGTTGCTCTCTTTCTGTCACTGGCTTCTATAGAACCTGCAGAAACCACTACGGCATCTATTTCACTGATTTGCTCTTTAAGATCTGCATTAATTATTATATCCTGATTTTCAATACCAATCTCTTTCTCAATGTCTTCATATTTAGGATGGGTAAAAGTTATTTTATGGCTTCCTTTTTCTGAAGTTTCGAAGGAGAAATTGCCCTGCGCGTCTGTAGTCGCTCCGTCATAAGTATCTTTTAAGGTAATATTTACTTCACTTATTCCTTTATTTTTATAGGTTACCTTTCCTGATATCTTTATCTGGGAATATCCCAGGGCAAAGGTTATGAGAGCTATCAGGAAGAATATTTTATGTCCTTGTGTTTTCATGGTTATTATTTCTGGATCAAAAATACTATGACAAATGCCCTTCTGTAAAAAAAATATTACTGAAAGGCATTCTTTAGTTACTGAATGGTAAAAAATGCTGGGCGCTGGAAGAAAGGAGGCTGGAAGTTACTTTTAGTCATAATAACCAATATCCATTATCTTCATTACTTCCGGTTTAAAACATTCAGTATTAACTACTGAATGGGGATACAGAAGTCCACGATCATTTTTCCCTCCGGATGTTCTTTAAAGTTGGAATGATAGATTTCAAACGGAAACGTTCTTCTTGTAGAATAGTTATGTTCATTCATCCATAAAAACAATGATACCCAGCATTGTTCAAAATCGTTAAGGGTAACCTCACCGCTTCCTACAATAAATTTTCCAGCTTCTATAGATTCTGAAAAAACTTCCCCTGTTGGTTCTTCTGACTTTTCATCCAAAAGCATACAGGCATGAATCCTGACCTTATCGGGAGGGGTGACTTTAAAGCTGTCATGATACACAGAGATCATTTTCACCTCTTCCCGTGGAAACAGATGTTTCTTCTTTGCCCAGTCTATCAGCACATTATAAGAATGTTCTACATTTGCAATTCCAAGGCTCATTACTGCTGCCAGATTCATTTCCGGCATTTCTTTTACTTCAATTTTTAAATTCATTGCTGTCCAATTTAACAGGTTTTCAATAGTGCAAATGTATTCGCTGAAAACCGTATCAATTTGTCCGTTCTTGCTTTGTGTTTGTAAAATCTTGTGAAATGCTTTGGGAGCTGTTCTGCGAAATTCGGATGGTGGCAATCCGTAGTATTTTTTAAAGGTTTTGCTGAAAACAGAGTGATTGGAAAATCCAAGATCAAGATAGATTTCCTTAATTTCCATCTCTTTCTTTACCGCCAGAAAAAAAGCGCTTTTTTCTATTTTTTTTCTGATAATAAAATTCTGAAGGGTCTCTCCTATTATCAGCTTGAATATTCTGTGAAAATGAAACGGAGAATAGGCACTGATCTCTGCAATCTTTTCAAGAGAGAGGTCAGCGTCAAGATTTGCATCAATATATTGTATAATTTTTACAATCCGTTTTTTATATTCTTCCAAAATAAAAAGATGTAGAATCACAAAGGTATTGATCTTAAGTGCATTTCTATTGTCTATTATTGCTAAATAATGGTACTCTATAATTTTTTAGACGTAGAGTTTTCATTGCGTTTTATTTTTAGGAGGCTAAGGATGGATATCATACAACTTATTCAATGATATAATCTCACCAATAAATCATAAAAACCAAACAGATCTTTGAGATCTGTTTGGTTTGTAAACTTACTCTATTTTTTAGACGCAAAGTTTTTATCTTGATTCCGTAGACTTTAGGAGGTAAAGATCAAATCAACTCCGTTGATTTGATGAAGCGAATGGATAATCAAAGTGTTCTTTCATAGAATAAACAACTGATTATCTTTCATTTGATTGATTTTTTACTTCAATTCCTTGTCTTTTTTCATAGCTATGTATATACAAAAGCTACCAATTACGGCTAAAATAGCTCCAAAAATAAAAGGTGCACCGCTGTAAGAAACGGGAGACCGGGGAGAGGTAAAATAAGCAAATACCCATGTCATCAGCAATGGCCCGAAAATAGAGGTTAAGCTGAGAACACTGGTAAGTCCGCCCTGTAATAATCCCTGTTTATTATCCGGAACTTTCGAGGAAATCATGGCCTGAAGTATTGGGGATGCCATTCCGCCGAGGGCATAAATCGCTATGACAACAAACATCATCCAGCCTTTATTAGCAATCCCGAATAACAGCATACTCAGACAAAAGAACGCCAGGAAAATAATGACAGATTTCCTCTGCCCTAATTTATTGATAAACAGCCCAATCAAACCACCCTGAAAGACCACCATCAGCAGCCCCAAAAATCCCATTGAATAGCCTATCATATCTTCTTTCCAATTAAATTTATCCATCACATATACACTCCAGGAACTTTGTACAGAATGTCCTGCTAAAGCAATCAAAATAAAGGCAATGATAAATGCAGGGGCCAGTATTTTCTTATCCAGGCTTTTCATGACTCCAATCGGGTTGGCAGTTTTCCAGGAAAAAGGGCGGCGATTGCTTTCTGATAATGATTCCGGGAGCACAAAAAAGCCATAAACAAGATTAAGTAAGCTTAATCCGGCAGCGGCATAAAAGGGGATTCTTTCTCCATATTGTCCGAGAACTCCACCAATGAGTGGCCCAATAATCATTCCTACCCCGGCAACGGCACTCATTATTCCAAAATATTGTCCTCTTTTTTCAGGGGTACTGACGTCTGAGATGTACGCTGCTGCTGTTGTCATACTGGAACCCATAATTCCATTGATGACCCTTCCTACAAACAGCCATGCAATATCAGGTGCCAGCGCAAGAATGAGATAATCAATTCCAAGTCCTAATAATGAGCATAAAAGTACGGGTCTGCGTCCATATCTATCGCTTAGCCCTCCTAAAACCGGTGCAAACAGAAACTGCATTAAAGCATATACGGATATAAACCAGCCGATATACTGAGCCGTAATACTTATGTTGTCTGCGTTGGACAGTTTTGTAATCAGGGTAGGCAATACCGGCCCGATAATTCCTATTCCAATAATATCAATCAGGACTGTGATATAGATAAAGGTTAGCGCGTGTTCTTTTTTTCCAGGCATAGATTTGCTTTATGGGTGAGTATGATATTTTATCATTTAGCTGTTGCAGTATTCATAAGATTTTTAATGACCTGCGACAGATAGTTGAAATTCTGATTGATAAAGAAATGGTTTCCGTTAACAATCTGGCATTCACATTCTGCTTCTGTGTAGTTGGCCCAGTTTCTTATATTCAGTGCATATTTTTCACTTTTCCCCATTATGGCATAAATGGGTGTCTGTATTTTTATATCAGGAATCTGATTGCTTTTGTTCTCCAAAAGTCCAAAATCACTTCTCAATACTGGCTCAAAAAAGTCTAATAATTCCTCATATTGCATTACCTCATCGGAAATCCCACCCAGTTTTCTTACTTCTGCAAAGAATTCGGTTTTGGGAAGGTCTGCAATAGGAGGTGTATTTTTTATTCCGGGGCCCGGATACCCTGTAGCAACAAAATGTACGGGAGCATCACTCTCTTTTTCCATCGCATGACAAATTTCCAGCCCCAATATCGCTCCCATACTGTGGCCATAGATCAAATACGGAACATCTTTCTGTCTTACCCGTTGTATCTGTTCCAATACATCAGCAATGGCTTCCTGTTTATTTTTTAAAGGAGGCTCTGCCATCCGGTCACCTCTTCCCGGAAGTTCCGGAGTTTCTACCTGAAAATGGGATTGCAGCCCTTCTATTAAAGGGCGGAAGGAATTCCTGTCTCCGCCGGCATAGTGCAATAAAAATATCTGTGGTTTTGATGATCTTGTTCTGTTCATGGGTTTTCCTTTTATGGTTCTACATAAAAGCATGGGAGAAAATGATCTCCCATGCTGTTTTATTGTCCAACTGTTTTATTAATGATATCGATGATCTGTTCTTCTTTTTCTAACATAAACTGGTGTGCAGCTTCCACAGGATATACTGATAACAGTTCCTGATTTTCTATAACTGAGTCTACATTGTTATAGGTACAATCCATCATATAATTATTAAATGATTCGTCAAATCCTTCTCCACCCAACATTGCTTTTAATAAGACCACTTTTGTAAAACCAAGGCTATTAGAAATGTGTTCTCTTGCAATGGTAAACTCTGCCGACATAAAGCTTTTTGTAGCAATAAAATGGCTGTGATCTACAGGAACTTCCAATTTGCTGCTCAATTCTTCATCGGAAGGGAATGAAAGGAAGTTGACTAATTTTTGATCTGAGGCATAGAAAATGGTATCCAGCAGATAGACTTTAATCTTCTTGCATCCTCGTTTTTCCAGTTGAGAAGCTATTTCCAGCGCAATGGTTCCCCCCAGAGACCATCCCAGTAAAATATATTCTTCCTGCTGGGTCTCTTCCTGTATCTGAATGATGTGATCCAGGTAATATCCTGCCAGTTTATTCAGGTTATCAATCTTTTCTTCATGATAGAGGTTATAAGAATCCACGCCATAGCAGTCATAGCTGGTTTTCAGTTGTTCTGCGAGGGACTGATATACTTCACTTCCTCCGTTTCCTGGATGGATAAAGAATATATTCGGATTGTTATTGACTGCATTCAGGATGGATACTGTTCTGTATTCTTTACCGAATTTTGTAATAAGAGCCGCCAGCTTACTGATGGTTCTTTCTTTGAAAACATCTACAATCTTCACTTTTACATCCAATACCAGCTGTATTCTGCTAATCAGTTTTATCGCCATAATGCTGTTTCCACCTACTCTGAAGAAATCATCATGAATACTGATAGATTCAGGATCAAGACCTAATACTTCTCCATAAATTACTGCAATCTGTCTTTGAAGCTCATTTTCCGGAGCTGCATATTCTGATACGCCTGTAAATTCAGGTTCTGGAAGCTGTCTTCTGTCCAGTTTACCATTAATCGTCAACGGTAAAGCTGTTAAATGAACAAAAACATTAGGAATCATATATTCCGGAAGTGATTTCAATAAGAATTCTGACAACTGGAGAGGGTCAATTACCGGATTGGAAACATAATATCCCACAAGATATTTCATATTTCCTTTGTCTTCTTTCACCAGAACGGCTGCCTGACGAATGCCCGGATATTGAAGCAGGGTATTTTCAATTTCTCCCAACTCAATTCTATGTCCTCGGATCTTCACCTGGAAGTCGTTTCTTCCCATGTACTCCAATTCTCCATTAGCCAGTCTGCGTACTAAATCTCCGGTTCTGTATAAACGGCTGTTTTCATCTTTTCCTTTCTGATCAGCTGTCTGGAATGGATTAACCATAAAGCGTTCTTCAGTAAGTTCCGGTCTGTTCAGATACCCTCTGGCAACACCCGTTCCTCCAATGTACAGCTCTCCTACGGCTCCATCAGGAACAGGGCGATATTGAGCATCAAGAACATATAGGGTTGTATTGGCAATTGCTTTACCAATATTTAATGGGTTTTGATCTTCTTTGTAATCATGAAGCGTAGCACACACCGTTCCTTCTGTTGGTCCGTATTCATTGATAAGGGTAATATTTTCGATGTTTTTATTCAACGCCGGGAAACTTTCTCCTCCTGCATGGATCAGCTGTAAACTTGTTCCGTTATCCACAACTTCCCTCAACAGGACTGGTGGAATAAAGGAAACTTCTATGGTATTGGTTTTAATATAGTCATTAAGCTCATTCACTGAAGTTCTAAGCTCATTACTGTACAACCAAAGGGTATTTCCGTTGCATAAAGACGGGAATATTTCATACACAAAGGCATCAAATACATAATTGGAATAGACTCCTACATTTTTGTATTTTTCAAGCTGATGAACTTCAGTCATCGCATCGATCAGATTGATAACCCCTTTATGTTCAATCATGACTCCTTTAGGAAGTCCTGTGGTTCCACTGGTGTAGATCACATACGCTAAATTGTCTGACGTTACACGGGAAACAGGATTATGAGTCTCTGCTGTTGACAGTTCTTCAATTAATGCTTTATCATTCAATAAAACCAGATTCACCTCTAAGGAAGCCTCACTGAACTTGTCTTTTACTTCTTCATGAATAAGAATCACCTCAGCTCCCGTATCTTTTAAAATATGACTGATTCTATCTGCAGGATAAGAAGGATCCATCGGAACATACGCTGCTCCGGCCTTTAATATCGCAAGAATTGCCACTAGCATATCTTCTGAACGTTCAAGACATAATGGAACAAGATCATCAGGCTGAAGCTTGTATTCTTTGATGAGATAATTTGACAACTGATTTGCTCTTTCGTTCAATTCATTGTAAGATAGTTTAACATCCTGATATACCAATGCCATATCATCAGGTGTTTTGGCAGCCTGATATTCAAATTGTTGATGAATTGTAGCTTTATCCTGATATGCTTTTCTGTTATCATTCCATATCTCTATAATCTGTCTGTTCTCTGTTTCTGAAAGAAGAGATAACTCTCCTATTTTCAGATGATCAGTATTGGATTTTTCAATCTGTACAATCTGGCCCAACAGGTGTTGATAAGTGTTTGCTATACGGGCTATTGTCTCTTTTTTAAATAAAGAGGTAGCATAGTTGAAAGACATCTGAATTCCTTCAGGACTTTCGTTAATCATTGTTGTCAGATCAAATTTCGCTGCCTGATAATCTACATCACCATCAAAAGGCTGGAAAATAACCTCCTCTTCCTGAGCTGCAACACCTCCAGCGTTACTGGTCTGAAGGCCAAACATCACCTGGAACACCGGATGTCTTGAAGTATCCTGTTCTACTCCCAGTTCTTCCACCAGTTTTTCAAATGGAAGATCCTGATGAGCCTGAGCTTCTGTGACTGATTTTGACACCTGCAGAATGAAATCCTTTATATTTTGTTTAGGATCAATTTTCTCTCTCAGGGCTAATGTATTCACAAAGAACCCGATAAGATCTTCAAGCCCTGCATAATGACGGTTGGCAATCGGGCTTCCCACTATAATATCTTCCTGGCCTGAATAGGTAGAAAGAGTTAGATAATAACCACTTAACATGACATTGTACAAGCTTACTCCAAGATTTCTAGAAATGTCTTTCAATCCAAGCGCCATTGCTTCAGGGATATTAAATCTAGCAGTATCACCATCATAAGAAATCTCAGCCGGTCTGTGGAAATCTACCGGAAGATCTAAACTCTGATAGTCATCCAGTTTTGTTTTCCAATAGTTAATCTGGTTATCTAGACGTTCTCCTGTAAGATAGTTTCTTTGCCATAATGCAAAATCCTTGTATTGAATATTTAATTCAGGAAGCTCCGGCTGTTTTCCTCCGGCAATGGCATGATAAGCTTCAGCCACTTCTTTCAGGAATATATCGGTAGACCATCCATCAAAAGCAATGTGATGAATAACTACTGACAGGTAGCTGATATTATCTAACTTGAAAATATTGACTGCAACAGGAATCTCTTCTTCCAGACGGAATACCTTATGAGCGCTTCTGTTTACAAGCTCCTCCAGTTCTTCTCTGTTTCCTGCTTCTATAGTTCTGATTTCGGGAAGAAGATCAGTAACCACCTGATAGCCCACTCCGTTTTCCGTAGTCATAATGAATGTACGAAGTACTTCGTGACGCTGGATTACTGTTTCTAGAGCTTTGCGTAAAGCCGGAATATCAGTTTTTCTGCTCAGGCTAACCGTCATCGGAATGTTATATGCGCTACTTCCGCCTTCATAGGATTCTATAAACCAAAGTCTTTCCTGGGCAAAAGACAGTCGCTGGTCTTCCAATGAATCTACTTTCGAAGGAAGTATGATGATCTGATCTTCCTGGATATTTTCCATTAAAGCCACTGATAAAGACGTCACTGTTTTATGATTGAATATCATTGCAACGTTAGCCTGCATATCCAATGTCAGCCTGATCTTACTGATCAGCTTTATCGCCATAATACTGTTTCCTCCCAGTCTGAAGAAGTCGTCATGAATGCTGATCGTTTCGGAGTCTATTCCTAATACTTCACCATAAACCTTACATAGTTTTTCCTGCAATTCATTCTCTGGCGCAGTATATTCATGGCTTCCTTTTAATTCCGGTTCCGGTAACTGTTTTCTGTCCAGTTTTCCATTAAGGGTAACAGGTAATGCTTTCAGATGAACAAAAATGTTTGGTACCATGTATTCCGGTAATGTTGCAGACAGGAATTCAGTCAATTGTTCATCATTTAATTCGTTATCAGAAACATAGTAAGCTACGAGATATTTTACACCTGCATTATTTTCTTTGGCCAATACTGCTACCTGGCGGATATCGGAATATTTTACCAGAGCATTTTCAATTTCACCAAGTTCGATACGGAAACCACGAACTTTCACCTGGAAGTCATTTCTACCCAGGTATTCTATGTTTCCACCGGACACCCATCTTACTAGATCTCCTGTTTTATATAAGGTCCCGTTATATTTTTCGTCTTTTTCTTTATTGGTTTGGAATGGATTTGCAATGAAGCGTTCTTCCGTCAGCTCCGGTCTGTTCAGATATCCTCTGGCAACGCCTACACCGCCGATGTACAGTTCTCCTACTCCTCCGATAGGAACCGGATGTAAGAATTTATCAAGTACATAAACTGCTGTATTGGCAATCGGCTGCCCAATCAATACGTTCTGAATAGCAGGATCATTACAGTCATAATACAGAACATCCACGGTAGCTTCCGTTGGCCCGTAAAGGTTATGAATCTCAGCATGGCTCATTAATCTTCGTGCATCCTGTACCTGTTTTAATGGTAGAGCTTCTCCACTACAGAAAATGTATCTTAAGCTTTTTACCATGGCCTGCAACTCTTCTTTAGTGTCTAATGTTTCCTCAAAGGCACTTAACATAGAAGGTACAAAGTGTAAAATGGTCACATCGGTCTTTTGAATAACTTCAGCTAAGTATTCTGGATCTTTATGTCCTTCCGGACGTGCAAATACGATACATGCCCCATAGAAATGAGCCCAGAATAATTCCCAAACGGAAACATCAAATGTATAAGGCGTTTTCTGCAGGATATTATCTGTTGGTACCAAAGGATAGGTATCATTCATCCAGACAATACGGTTCACCACACTTGTATGTTCAACCATTACTCCTTTTGGATGTCCTGTGGTTCCGCTGGTGTAGATCACATAGGCAAGATTGTTCGGCTGAATAGCTGTCACCGGATTAGAAGCGTCTTCTTTTTCAACGACCTGTTTGAATGAGGTATTATTTAAAGAAATAACATCTACATTCATATCCTGTAACTTCTCTACTGTACTTTCCTGAGCCAACATAATTTTAGCTTTGGTATCTGACAGGATGTATTCTATTCTTTCTGCCGGATAAGAAGTATCCATTGGAACATAAGCTGCTCCGGCTTTTAATACAGCAAGAACTCCAATCAGCATATTTTCTGAACGTTCTAAGCATAAAGGGATTAAGTCATCCGGCTGAATGTCATAAACTTTGATCAGGTAATTGGCCAGGCGGTTTGAGCGTTCATTCAATTCACGATATGAAAGTTTTATGTCTTCATAGACCAGAGCAATATTATCGGGAGTTTTCAGCACCTGATCTTCAAATAGGCTGTGAATTGTTTTATCTGACGGATAGCTCAATTGGGTATCATTCCAGGCAAACATCTGCTCCCATTGGCTCTCTGAAATATAAGAAAGGGCATCGGATGTCATTTCAGGATTATCAAGAATCTGATTCAGAATAATTTCCATCCCATCCATCAGCTGCTTCATGGTTTTGTTTTCAAAAAGAGCGCCTTCATAGTTCAGTTTAAGCAATACACTTTCTCCCTGTTCTGAAGCCATTATTCCTAGAGGGTAATCCAGTTTTTCCACAGAATCTTTGAATATAAAACCAAGTTCATTGCTTCCTTCTCCTTTTGGAACAGGATAATTTTCATACACAAATAAACTACTGAAGATACGACGTCCGTCATGGTGAAGCTCTGCAAGGTTGATGTCACTATGGGTATTCAGATCACTGATCCTGTTTTGAATTTCCAAGATACGATCTATGACACGACCGTCTTCATGATTAACAATTAACGGTAAGGTATTGATATACAATCCGGCTGAGGATTCTATACCATCCACAGGTAAGCTTCTTCCGGAAACAGTAGTTCCTACTACTGTTGTCTGCAATCCGCTATACAGTTTTAACTGGCTGTGCCATAAATATTGCAATACAGCATTTACTGTTAGCCCATGAGCTTTCGTAAAGTCTTTCAAATGGTGATATCTGTCTCCGTTTATCAACATTGTTACTTTCTGATGATCTCTGATATGACGATAAGTTCCTAAATCTATCTGTCTTTGATCTTCTTTTACAAGGCTTTTCAGATCTTCCTGATCTTCAAGAAGAGTCATATACTGATCCCAGAAGCTACGGCCAGCTTTTTTGTTGACCTGTAAATATTTTTGACTCGCGGCATATGCCTGGTCTATTGACAGCACATATTCTTCATTATTCACTTGGCTCAGATATGCCTCATGAACGCTATTCATCATCACAGGCATACTCCATCCATCCAGTATAGCATGATGGTTACTGAACAGGCAACTGTAATATTCTTCATTTCGTTTGAAAAGATAGACTCTGAACAGATTTCCTTTGGTCAGGTCATATCCTTCAAAACGATCGTTATGAGTGATTTCTTTGATCAATTTTTCCTGCTCTTCTTCAGACAGAGCACTGATATCCTGATATCTCCAGTCTAATTCTCCTTTTTTGTCTATTACCTGTACGATTTCTCCATTCCAGTCAAATCTGACACGAAGGGTTGGATATTGTGCCTGGGTTAATTTCCATGAATTTTTTAATTTCTCTGTATTTATTTTAGCACGATACTCCCACATCAGCTGTACTCTGTAGGCATCGTCTGTTTCTCCCTGGTTCAGGGCATGATAGACAAATCCTTCCTGTAAGCTGTTGGCAAGATATACTCCTTCTATTTCTCCTTTTTCCTGAATCGCTGAAAGCTGAGTCTTTTCCACCACATGATCTACATCTGATGCCGTAAGGTAGCTTCTGTTCTCTTCTGAAAGGTTCTTAATAATGGATTCCAGATTCTGTTTGAAGCTTTCGGATAAAAGGGTAATGTTTTCAGCTGAAAGGTATCCTGAAATTCCGAAGCGAAGCTGACCGTCAACAACTGCACCATTGATACTTACGAAATGACTGTCACGGTTGGAAGCTCCAACTCCTGCTCCGGTATCTTCGGCTGCAATGAACCATGTTTTCTCACCTGATACATCTTCTTTGTCAAGCTGGCCTAAGTAATTGAAACTGATCTTCGGTAATCCACGGTTTGTATAGCCTACCAGGCTACCGTAACCGATTCCATTATTCGGGATGCTTCTCAAAGATTCTTTGGTCAGGATAACGGTGTCTTTTGATGATTTTCCTGATTCCAGCTGTACCGGATACATGGTGGTGAACCATCCCATCGTTTCAGTGATATCTAACTGGCTGAATACTTCTTCACGTCCATGACCTTCCAACAGAATAGCATGACACTTATCCCCCGTAACCTTTGTAAGAGCCTGTGCTAAAGCTGAAAGCAACAAATCATTGATCTGAGTATGGTATACATGATGTATTCCACGAATCAGAGTTCCTGTGGATTCTTTATCCAATTGAAGGTGACCATGCTGGTATTCTCCTGTAATGAGTTTAGATAATGTTGAATTACTTTCTTCAACAATATCAGCAATATGATTCCAATACGTGGTTTCTTGATCTCTGGATTCCGGAGTTTCTTTTTTATAGCTTCTGATGGCTTCTACCCACTGACGGTAGCTGCTTCCTTTCTGAACCTGATAATTTTCTCCTTTTTCAAGGGTCTGATAGATATTCTTCAGGTCTTCGGTAAGGATTCTCCAGCTTACGGCATCGATAATAAGGTGGTGGAATGCAAAAAATATTCTTGCACTTCCATCCTGATAACCATCAACATATCCAATCTGATATAGAGAACCGTTTTCAATATCAAAATGGGACTGCCAGTCTGTGAATATATCAGCCAGTTCTTCCGGTTTCAGATCAGAAGCGTCAAGATAATTGATTTCAGGAGCATTTTCTCCTGATTTATATTCCTGAGTATGACCTGTATATCCCAATCTGAAGGCATCATGTTTCGTCAGTAATAAGTCTATAGCCTGTTCAAACAGAACTTTGTTAAGCTCCGGAACATTAATGATGAATGCCTGGTTCCAGTGATTGAATGCTGTAAGGTAACCGGATTCTTTTTGCTCAAAGAACCATTCCTGTACCGGCAGAAGCGGAACTTCTCCTGTAAGGATTCCCTGCTCGGTAAGAATATTGGCTTCATTTCCATGTTTTTTATCTTCTATAAGCTGAGACAATGAGGCTACCGTTCGGGCAGTAAAGACTTCTTTTACACTTACTCTTACTTCTAGCTGCTGGCGGATCTTTCCTACCAGCTGAATACTGATAATACTGTCCCCTCCTAATCTGAAGAAATCGTTATGAATACTGATGGTATCAGGATCAAGCCCCAGAACATCTCCATAGATTTGGCAAAGCTGTGACTGAAGTTCTGTTTCAGCAGCTACATAGTCTTTACCGCCTGTAAATTCAGGTTCAGGTAATGCTCTTCTGTCCAGCTTACCATTAATAGTAAGCGGAAGTTCAGCTAAGTGAACAAAAGCACCTGGAACCATATATTCCGGAAGAGATTCTGATACATATTCTGAAAGCTGATCAGCATCCATAGCTGAATCTGAAACATAGTAAGCTGCCAGATACTTTACTCCTGATTTATTTTCTCTTGCCAAAACAGCCGTCTGACGAATGCCTTCCAATTGAAGCAGGGTATTTTCTATCTCTCCCAACTCAATTCTGTGACCACGAATCTTCACCTGGAAGTCGTTTCTTCCTCTGTATTCCAGTTCTCCGTTTGGTAACCATCGAACTAAATCTCCGGTTCTGTATAAACGGCTGTTTTCATCTTTTTCTTTCTGATCCAAGGTCTGGAACGGATTTACCATAAAACGCTCTTCAGTAAGCTCAGGCCTGTTCAGATAGCCTCTGGCAATACCTGCCCCTCCGATAAACAATTCACCTACAGCTCCTACAGGAACAGGGCGATATTGAGCATCAAGAACATATAAAGTTGTATTGGCAATCGCTCCCCCAATATTCAACGGGTTTTTATCTTCTTTGTAATCGTGCAGTGTAACACATACCGTTCCTTCTGTTGGCCCGTATTCGTTGACAAGGGTAATATTTTCAATATTTTTATCCAATGCCGGGAAACTTTCTCCTCCTGAGAAGATCAGTTTTAAACCTGTTCCATTTTCCACAATTTCTCTCAACAAAACTGGTGGAATAAAGGAAACTTCTATGGCATTGGTTTTAATATAATCATTAAGCTCATTCACTGAAGTTCTAAGCTCATTGTTGTATAGCCATAGGGAATTTCCGTTGCATAATACAGAGAATGCTTCATACACAAAGGCATCAAATACATAATTGGAATAGCATCCTACTTCCTGATATTCTTCAAGCTGGTGTGCCTTTATCATTGATCTGATGAGGTTTATTACTCCTTTATGCTCAATCATTACTCCTTTAGGAAGTCCTGTGGTTCCACTGGTATAGATCACGTAAGCAAGATTCCCTGAATGGACTTCTGTAACAGGATTATTAGCTACTTCTGTTTCAAGTGTTGCTTTAAGAGTCACTTCATCAAGTGAAATGACGTTTATATTCTGTAATTTATCGATGGTACTTTCCTGTGCAATGACCAATTTTGCCTGGGTATCTTCCAGGATGTGACCTATTCTGTCTGCAGGATAGGATGGATCCATTGGTACGTAAGCAGCTCCCGCCTTTAATACGGCAAGAATTGCAATCAGCATATCTTCGGATCTTTCAAGACATAGTGGTACCAAATCGTCAGGCTGAGTCTGGTATTGATGGATCAGATGATTAGCCAAACGGTTGGATCTTTCATTCAGTTCACGATATGAAAGTTTAACATCATTGTATACCAAAGCTATTGTATCAGGATTTTTTTCTGCCTGATATTCAAATAACTTATGAATGGTCATTTCTGATGGATAGTCTTCCTGCGTGGCATTCCATTCTGTGATGATCTGCTGTGTTTCTTCTTCTGATATGAGTGAAAGATTACGGATTGGTGTCTGATCCGGATTGGTGTCTATCATCTGATCTAAAAGAAGCTGATAAGAACCTGCCATTCGGATAATGGTTTCTTCTTTAAATAAAGCTTTCGCATAATTGAACATGATCCGGATATTTTCTCCGTCATCGTCAATCATTGTGGTAAGATCAAATTTAGCAGCCTTATAATCTACTTCTCCGGTAAAAGGATGGAATAATGCTTCTTCCTTATTGGCTTTAACGTCTCCATCAATACTTTGAAGTCCAAACATTACCTGGAAAACAGGGTGTCTTGAAGTATCCTGCTCCACGCCAAGCTCATCCACCAGTTTTTCAAATGGAAGATCCTGATGAGACTGAGCTTCATTGACTGATTTTGATACCTGAAGAATGAAATCACTGATATTCTGTGCCGGATCTACTTTTTCTCTTAAAGCCAAGGTATTGACAAAGAAACCGATGATCTCCTCAAGGCCCGCATGGTGACGGTTCGCTATCGCGCTTCCCACCACAATATCGTCCTGTCCGGAATAAGCAGACAGCATCAGATAATAACCTCCCAGCATTACACTGTACAGACTTACGCCTAACTTTTGGGAAAGGGCTCTAAGTTTTTCTCCCTGCTCTGTATTCAGGTTGAAATAAAGATTTTCTCCTTCGTAGGATATTTGAGATGGTCTTTTGAAATCTGAAGGCAATTCCAGGTTCTGGAAATCATCCAGTTTATTTTTCCAATATCCAATCTGATTTTCAAGGCGATCTCCTGAAAGATACTCACGCTGCCATAATGCAAAGTCTTTATACTGAACTTTTACCGGAGAAAGTTCCGGTTCTTTTCCATCAGAAAGACTATAGTAAATGGAAGCTACTTCTTTTAAGAAAACATCTATAGACCAGCCATCAAAAGCAATGTGATGAACAACAATAGACAGATAGGCATGCCCTGCAAGTTTGAAAATATTGATCTCTACAGGAGTTTCTTCATCCAGGCTGAAAACTTTATTCACACATCTGTTGACAGCATGCTCCAATTCTGATTCGTTATTTACTTCTGAAATTTTAATCTCAGGAACAAGGTCTGTAACTAATTGATATCCTATTCCGTTCTCAGTAGTATGAATCATTGACCGAAGTATATCATGACGCATTATTACCGTTCTCAAAGATTCCTCAAAAAGATTCAGCTGAATACTGTCATCTAATCTTGTAATAATAGGAATGTTATAGGCACTGCTTCCGCCTTCATAGGATTCTATAAACCAAAGTCTTTCCTGGGCAAAGGACAATCGTTGCTCTTCAGGGGAATTTACCTTAACAGGAACTATGTTTATTCCATTTTCGTTATGATTTTCATGAGCTAAAGCATAGGAAAGAGAGGCCACAGTTTTATGATTAAACACCATGCCTACATTGACCTGCAGATCCAGCTCCTGTCTGATTTTGCTGATTAGTTTAACGGCCATGATACTGTTTCCTCCTAATCTGAAGAAATCGTCATGAATACTGATCGTTTCAGCATTAATTCCTAATACTTCACCATATACCGCAACAAGCTGTTTTTCAAGATCTGTCTCCGGTGCAATATAGTTTTTACTACCTGTAAATTCTGGCTCAGGTAATGCTTTCTTATCCAATTTACCATTGATTGTCAGCGGTAAAGAGAGTAAGTGAACAAACACTGATGGAACCATGTATTCTGGTAATGATTCTGACAGATATTCTGATAGCAAAGATGAATCTATCTCATTTTCAGAAACATAATAGCCTGCAAGGTATTTTAAGCCTGAAGTATTTTCTTTGGCTAAAACTGCAACCTGGCTGATTTCAGGATAACCCAATAGCTGATTTTCAATCTCTCCCAATTCGATTCTATACCCACGGATCTTAACCTGGAAGTCATTTCTTCCGATGTATTCAAGTTCTCCATTGGATAACCAGCGTACTAAGTCTCCGGTTTTGTATAAACGTCCGTTCTCTCCTTTTGATTTCTGATCTTCTGTCTGGAAAGGATTCGTAATGAAACGTTCTTCGGTAAGATCCAATCTGTTCAGATAGCCTCTGGCAATTCCGGATCCGCCTACATAAAGCTCTCCTATAGCGCCTACAGGAACTATACGATGGTGATTATCCAAGACATAAGCCGTCATATTTCCAATTGGACCTCCGATATTCACCGGATTTTCATCTTCGTTATAATGATGTAATGTAGCACATACCGTAGTTTCTGTTGGCCCGTAAGCGTTGATCAGATCTACTCCATGTTCTTTGTACATCGCCATTACCTGTGGATTGGTAACATCTCCGGCTACCACAAGCTTTTCTAATGGTAAAATAGAGTCTCGCGTTAATAATACCGGTGGAATGGTTGCTATTCTGATACTGTTCTCTTCGATATAATCTTTTAAGGCAGACAGATCCGTTTGAAGTTCTTTTTCTAAAATATAGATGGTATGGCCATGAGTAATGGATGGATATAATTCCCAAACATGGGCATCAAATACATAGTTTGCATACCATAAACAGTTCTTCTGAACTCCGTTTTCAAGCAATCCGAATTCTCTGGATTCCTGATGAATCAGGTTGGATACATTCCTGTGTTCAACCATTACTCCTTTTGGAAGTCCGGTGGTTCCACTGGTGAAAATAACATAAGCTAAATTATTGGGTTGAGTACTGGTAACAGGATTATTAATGGATTCTGTTTCAAGTGCTGCTTTAAAAGTAATTTCGTCTAATGAAATTATATCTACTGCTTGAGTTTTTAGTTTTTCAACGGTACTTTCCTGACCTAATATCAATCTTGCTCCGGTGTCCTGAAGAATATGTTCTATTCTATCTGCTGGATAAGAAGGATCCATAGGAACATAGCCTGCTCCGGATTTTAATACTGCTAAAATAGCAATCAGCATATTCTCGGAACGATCTAAACATAATGGAACGAGTTCGTCTGGCTGAAGGTTATAAGCACCTATTAAATGGTTGGCCAAACGGTTGGATCTCTCATTCAGTTCTTTATAAGAAAGCTTGACATCTTTATATACTAAAGCTGTATGATCAGGTGTTATTTCAGCCTGATTTTCAAACAGCTCATGAATTGTTCTGTCTGATGGATACGCATTCTCTGTGGCATTCCATATCTGCATTAATTCTAACTGTTCTTTTGGAAGATAGGAAAGTTCACCAGATGTAATTTTCCAGTTTTCTAACATTTGAGCCAAAATACTCTTCATCCCTTCTGTCAGATTCTCCATTGTTTTATGTTCAAAGAGAGCTCCTTCATAATTAATCTTCATAATTACACTGTCCCCATGTTCAAACGCCATGATTCCTAATGGGTAATCCAGTTTTTCTACTCCTCCTTTGAAAACAAATCCCACTTCATTACTGTCCTCACCTGCTTCAGGCACCGGATAGTTTTCATATACAAATAAACTACTGAAAATACGGCTTGAATCCTGATTAAGTTCAGCAAGGCTCATATCACTATGGGTATTCAACTCACTGGATCTATGCTGAATCTCTGAAATAACATCAGTCACCAGACCTTCTTTATGCTGTACAATCAATGGAAGTGTGTTGATAAATAACCCTGCGGAAGATTCTATTCCATCTACAGGTAAGCTTCGTCCGGACACGGTGGTTCCTACAACGGTAGTTTCCAGTCCACTGTATATTCTCAACTGATTATGCCATAGATACTGGAGAACAGCATTCACGGTAAATCCGTTTTCAGTGGTAAATCTTTTCAACTGCTGATACTGATCATCTCCAATCGTCATTGTCACAAGGCTATGCTCTTTGATCTGGCGATAGGTTCCAAGATCGATATGTCTTTGAGAGTCTTTAATCAGACTGCTCAGGTCTTCACGATCTTCAAGGGTTGCCATATAGTCTTTCCAGAAGCTTCGGCTGGCATCTTTATGCTGTTGAAGGTATTTTTGGGTATTGATATAGGCCTGATCGGTCATCCATTCAGATTTCTGATCTTTAATCAAACTCAGATAAATATCATGGATTCTTTTCAGGATGATCGGCATACTCCATCCATCCAATACAGCATGATGGTTGCTGAACAGGCAGGTATAATGTTTCTCTGAACGTTTGAACAGATAGACTCTGAACAGTCTGCTTTCTGACAGATCATAGACTTCAAAACGATCTTTCTGAGTCAATTCCTTAATCAGTTCCTCCTGCTCTTCTTCATTCATTCCGGTTATATCCTGATAACGCCAGTCCAGAGGACTTTCTTTATCAATAACCTGAACAATCTCTTCGCTCCAGTCAAATCTAAGTCGTAATGCAGGAAACTGCTGCTGGGTATGTGACCACGCTTCTTTAAGCTTATCTGTATTGATCTCAGCAAGATAATCCCAGGTTAACTGTATACGGTAAGCATCATCTTTATCTCCCTGACTCAATGCATGATATACAAATCCTTCCTGAAGACTGTTCGCAAGATATACGCCTTCAATCTCAACTGATTCCTGGAGATTGACAAGTTGCTTAGCACTTATGATATGATCTATATCTGACGGAGTAAGGAAACTTCTTGTGTTTTTAGACAGTTCATCAATAATGGTAATCATCTGATCTTTAAAACTCTGAGCAAACCGTGTTACCTTGTCCTGCTCTAAATGAGCTGAAATTCTAAAACGAAGTTCTCCATCTACAACAGCCCCATTGATTCCGATAAGATAACTTCCACGGTTAGATTCTCCAATGGAAACTCCATTATCTTCAGCCGCAATAAACCATGTTTTTTCTCCCGAATTTTCTTCCTGATCAAGCTGTCCAAGATAGTTGAAACTTATTTTTGGAAGTTCCTGATCTGTATACCCTACCAGGTTTCCATAACCAATACCATTGTTTGGAATACTTCTCAGTGCTTCTTTGGTCAGAACTACGGTCTCATTTACTTCTTTTCCTGTTTCCAGCAATAGCGGATACATAGAAGTAAACCAGCCAACTGTTTCAGTAATATCCAGGTTATCAAATATTTCTTCACGCCCGTGACTTTCCAATAAGACAGCATGGTGGCTATCTCCTGTCAAGTCTCCAAGTGCTGTTGCTAATGCAGATAGTAAAAGATCATTGATCTGAGTTTGATAGACATGATGGCTTTCTCTGATCAGTTTTTCAGTATACTCTTTATCCAGCGCAAGAATATCATGGTGTTGCTTCTGAACAGAAAGCGCTTCCAGTGCATTATTGGTTTGGTTCACTGTCTTTGTGATTCTGTTCCAATACGATAATTCCAGGTCTCTGGCTTCTGAATTTTCAGATTTATAGCCTTTTATGGCTTCTGTCCATTGACGGTAGCTGCTTCCTTTCTTTATCTGATAGTTTTCACCTTTTTCAAGGGATTGGTAAATATTCTTTAAGTCTTCAGTGATGATTCTCCAGCTTACCACATCGATAATCAGGTGATGGAAAGCAAAGAAAATTCTGGCTGTATGATCTTCATATCCCGTAATATAACCTATATGATATAACGGTCCTTTTTCTATGTCAAATTGTTTCTGCCATCCTGTAAATATCTCGGGTAATTCATCTGAATGTATTGATGAAACGTCAATATAACTGATTTCTGCAAAAGCTTTCTCATCTCCGTATTGCTGACTATATAATCCGTTTTCTTTCGGATACTGCATTCTGAATACATCATGTTTTTCAATCAGAAGGTTAATACTTTGTTCAAAAATTGCCTTATCCAATTCGGGAACATTCAATAAAAATGATTGATTCCAGTGATTAAAATCCGGAAGATATCCTAATTCTATCTGACTGAAGAACCATTCCTGAATTGGTAAAAATGGAACATTTCCGGCAAGAATTCCCTGTTCAGTAAGCAGTTCAATCTGTGTAGCAGATTTCTTTTCTTCAATAAGTTTTGCCAGTACTGCCGGAGTTCTTGATGAAAAGACCTCTTTTACATTGACTCTTACATCCAAACGTTGCTTCATCCTTCCTACCAACTGAATACTGATGATACTATCCCCTCCTAATCTGAAGAAATCGTCATGAATACTGATCGTTTCAGCATTAATTCCTAATACTTCACCATATACTGCAACAAGCTGTTTTTCAAGATCTGTCTCCGGTGCAATATAGTTTTTACTGCCTGTAAATTCTGGCTCAGGTAATGCTTTCTTATCCAATTTACCATTGATTGTAAGAGGTAAAGAGAGTAAGTGAACAAACACTGATGGAACCATGTATTCTGGTAATGATTCTGACAGATACTCTGATAGCAAAGATGAATCTATCTCATTTTCAGAAACATAATAGCCTGCAAGGTATTTTAAGCCTGAAGTATTTTCTTTGGCTAAAACTGCAACCTGACTGATTCCAGGATAACCCAATAGCTGATTTTCAATCTCTCCCAATTCGATTCTATACCCACGGATTTTAACCTGGAAGTCATTTCTTCCGATGTATTCAAGTTCTCCATTGGATAACCAGCGTACTAAGTCTCCGGTTTTGTATAAACGTCCGTTCTCTCCTTTTGATTTCTGATCTTCTGTCTGGAAAGGATTCGTAATGAAACGTTCTTCGGTAAGATCCAATCTGTTCAGATAGCCTCTGGCAATTCCGGATCCGCCTACATAAAGCTCTCCTATAGCGCCTACAGGAACTATACGATGGTGATTATCCAAGACATAAGCCGTCATATTTCCAATTGGACCTCCGATATTCACCGGATTTTCATCTTCGTTATAATGATGTAATGTAGCACATACCGTAGTTTCTGTTGGCCCGTAAGCGTTGATCAGATCTACTCCATGTTCTTTGTACATCGCCATTACCTGTGGATTGGTAACATCTCCGGCTACCACAAGCTTTTCTAATGGTAAAATAGAGTCTCGCGTTAATAATACCGGTGGAATGGTTGCTATTCTGATACTGTTCTCTTCGATATAATCTTTTAAGGCAGACAGATCCGTTTGAAGTTCTTTTTCTAAAATATAGATGGTATGGCCATGAGTAATGGATGGATATAATTCCCAAACATGGGCATCAAATACATAGTTTGCATACCATAAACAGTTCTTCTGAACTCCGTTTTCAAGCAATCCGAATTCTCTGGATTCCTGATGAATCAGGTTGGATACATTCCTGTGTTCAACCATTACTCCTTTTGGAAGTCCGGTGGTTCCACTGGTGAAAATAACATAAGCTAAATTATTGGGTTGAGTACTGGTAACAGGATTATTAATGGATTCTGTTTCAAGTGCTGCTTTAAAAGTAATTTCGTCTAATGAAATTATATCTACTGCTTGAGTTTTTAGTTTTTCAACGGTACTTTCCTGACCTAATATCAATCTTGCTCCGGTGTCCTGAAGAATATGTTCTATTCTATCTGCTGGATAAGAAGGATCCATAGGAACATAGCCTGCTCCGGATTTTAATACTGCTAAAATAGCAATCAGCATATTCTCGGAACGATCTAAACATAATGGAACGAGTTCGTCTGGCTGAAGGTTATAAGCACCTATTAAATGGTTGGCCAAACGGTTGGATCTCTCATTCAGTTCTTTATAAGAAAGCTTGACATCTTTATATACTAAAGCTATATGATCAGGCGTTATTTCAGCCTGATTTTCAAACAGCTCATGAATTGTTTTGTCTGATGGATATGCATTCTCTGTGGCATTCCATTCTTTTACAATCTTTTTATTTTCTTCCGGAGATACAAGGCTAAGATTACCCAGCCTGATATTTTCCAGATTGATGACTTTATCCGTACCAAACACCTGATCGAGAAGGTATACATAAGAATTGATCATGCTAGTGATCGTTTCTTTGGAGAAGATGGTTTTTGCATAATTGAAGAAGCCTTTTATGGTTTCCTCTCCATCATCAATCATCGCTGTCAGGTCAAATTTAGCTACCTGATAGTCTGTCTGTCCCTCAAAAGGATGGAATAATTCTTCTCTGTTATCAGAATTTCCTCCAGAGCTCTGCAGTCCGAACATCACCTGGAAAACAGGATGACGGGACATATCTTTTTCCACTCCCAGCTCTTCTACAAGCTTTTCAAACGGAAGATCCTGATGAGACTGTGCTTCTATAACGGAGGTCGATACCTGAATAATAAAATCTTTAAGGCTCTGTTCCGGATCTATTTTTTCTCTTAAAGCAAAGGTATTCACAAAGAATCCGATAATATCTTCAAGTCCTTCATGGTGACGGTTCGCAATAGGGCTACCTACCAGAATATCATCCTGACCGGAATACGCAGACAGCATCAGGTAATATCCGCTCAGCATTACACTGTAGAGACTTATTCCCAGTTCTTTAGAGGTATTTCTAAGGTTTGCCGCTACTTTAGGGTCGATAATAAAATCAATGGTATCTCCTTCGTAAGAAACCTGAGCAGGTCTTTTATAATCTGTTGGAAGGTTCAGAGTCTGGAAATCATCCAGCTTTCTTTTCCAATATCCAACCTGGTTATCAAGGCGTTCTCCTGAAAGATAGCTTCTCTGCCATAAGGCAAAGTCTTTGTACTGAATTTTTAATTCCGGAAGTTCATAATCCTGACTATTAACCAAAGCATCATAAACTGTTTGCAGCTCTCTCAGGAATATATCGGTAGACCATCCGTCAAATGCAATATGATGAATGACAACGGTGAGATAATGATCACTTTCTAATCTGAAAAGATTGATGGCTATAGGATATTCTTCATCCAGACGGAAAATCTTAGCTGAAGCAATGTTTATTGCCTCATTCAGTTCTTCTCTTGTATAAACGTGGCGGGTATGAATCTCAGGAGCTTTATCCATTACAATCTGATACCCTTTTCCTTCGTCTGTAGAACGGATAATACTTCGTAGCACTTCATGACGCATTACAATCGTCTCAAGCGCTTTGCATAGCTTCGGAATATTGACTTTTGCATCAAGACGGACAGCCATAGGAATATTGTACGCATTGCTTCCGCCTTCGTAATTTTCAATAAACCACAGCCTTTCCTGAGCAAATGAAAGTCGCTGTTCTTCTGGTGAGGAGACTTTTACAGGAGCTATAACATCCTGTTCGTTAATATTTTCACCTGCTAAAGCTTCAGAAAGAGAAGCAACTGTTTTGTGAGCAAATACAACGGTTACACTTACTCTTATATCCAGCACTCTTTTGATATTACTGATCAGCTTGATGGCCATGATACTGTTTCCTCCAAGGCGGAAGAAATCATCATAGATACCAATATCTGAAGTATTTAATCCCAGAACATCTCCATAGATCTGACATAGTTTTTCCTGCAGTTCATTTTCCGGAGCTGTATAGGTTTTTTCGCCTGTGAAATCCGGTTCCGGAAGAGCTCTTCTGTCTAATTTACCGTTGATGGTTACCGGAAGTGATGTTAAATGTACAAAAGCGGCAGGAATCATATATTCAGGCAGAGCCTCAGACAGGAATGCTGTAAACTGATCCGGGTCTATAGCCGTTTCTGAAACATAATAGCCTACCAGGTATTTCATTCCTGTATTATTTTCTCTGGCCAATACTACGGATTGTTTTACACCGGAATATTGCAATAAAGTATTTTCTATTTCGCCAAGCTCGATTCTATAACCACGGATCTTCACCTGGAAGTCATTTCTTCCGATATATTCCAGCTCTCCGTTGACATCGTAGCGTACCAAATCTCCTGTTTTATAAAGGATACCATTTTTACCTTTTCCTTTTTGTTCTAAGGTCTGGAAAGGATTGCTGATGAAACGTTCTGCTGTAAGCTCTGGTCTGTTCAGGTATCCTCTGGTCATTCCTTCTCCGCCAATATAAAGCTCTCCGATAGCTCCTGCAGGTACCGGACGAAGATGATTATTCAATACATATACTGTAGTATTGTTCAGTGGTCGGCCAATGTTGGTATTCTTTCCTTCCGGGTTGACAATGGAAGTGATTGTCACTTCTGTAGGTCCGTAGGAATTCACCAGCCTGAAGTTTCTTCCACTTAATTTTTTAAACAGATCTGCTGGCATTGCTTCTCCTCCGGAAATCAATGTACGCAGATTCTTAACCTGGGTAAAGTCTATGCTTTGCAATACCGTTGGCGTAAGGTGTACATAAGAAACGTTATGATTGTTAAGAGTTTGTATAAACGCTTCTTCGTTGAGGATTTTTTGATTTTCAATAAATAATAAGCTGTTTCCTTTCAGTATTGCAAGCAACATCTGCTGAATAGATGCATCAAATATGTAGTTGGCAAACTGAAGAATTACTTCCTCATTTCCTAACTGATAACGGACAAACAGATCCTCGATCAGGTTGATCACCCCTTTATGCTCTACCATTACTCCTTTTGGAAGTCCTGTCGTTCCACTGGTGTAGATAACATAAGCAAGGTTGGTTGATTTTGCCTGAGTGACAGGATTTTCAGCTCCTGAATTTTCAAGTTTATCAAGTATTTCTTTACTATCCAGCAAAATTGTTTCTGCCATTCTGGACATGCCCTGCTTTTCTTCTACCTCTTCCTGAGTAAGAATAATTTTTGCTCCGGTATCCTGCAGAATATGTTCAATTCTGTCTATCGGATAAGTTGGATCCATCGGAACATAAGCTGCTCCGGCTTTTAAAACAGCGAGAATAGCGATCAGCATATGCTCTGAACGTTCAATACATAGCGGAACCAGATCATCAGGCTGAAGACCGTAATTTTCAATAAGATAATGAGCCAGACGGTTTGCTCTTTGATTCAGCTCCTGATAGGAAAGCTGTATATCCTCAAATATCAAAGCAATATTATCCGGAGTTTTTCCCACCTGTTCTTCAAACAGCTTATGAATGGTATATTGCTCAGGATAAGCTATTTCTGTAGCATTCCATTCTATTGTTATCTTCTGATATTGCTCTGAAGTAAGATAGAACAGGTCTTCCGATTTAATATCTGAAGTTTTTAAGAGCTGCTCAAGGACTGTTTCCATTCCCTGAAGCAATTGCTGCATCGTTTCATTTTCAAATAAGAAACTGTCATATTTGATCTTTAACAGTACCTCATCTTCATTTTCATAAGCAACGATTCCTAGTGGATAATCCAGACGTTCTACGGATTCTTTTAATACAAACCCTAAGGTTCCCAGCTCGTTATCTTCCTCTCCATTAGGTACCGGATAGTTTTCATACACAAATAAACTGCTGAAAATTCTTCGTCCATCGTGTTGAAGGCTTGCCAGGTTAACGCTGCTGTGTGTATTCAACTCACTGATCCTGCGCTGAATTTCAGCTATAATATCTACTGCTTTACCATCTTCGTGGTTCACAATCAATGGTAATGTATTGATATAAAGTCCTACTGAAGATTCTATTCCATCTACCGGAATGCTTCGCCCGGATACGGTTGTTCCTACAACGGTTGTTGCACTATTGCTATATAAGCTAAGCTGTCTATGCCATAAGAACTGAAGTACAGCATTGACTGTCAACCCATTATCAGATGTGAATTTTTTCAGTTTCTGATACTGCTCCCCTACAATCAGCATTTTTACTGCCTGATGATCTACAATATGTTTATATTCAGCGAGATCAATATGTTTCTGGGATTCTTTAACCAGGCAATTCAGATTTTCCTGATCTTCAAGAAGCCCCATATAGTTTTTCCAGAAGCTGCCATTCCTGTTTTTATTTTCCTGAAGGAACTTCTGAGCTTCAGCATACGCTTTATCCGGATCGGGAGAAAGGGCTTTTCCTTTTATTAGTGCTAAGTATGCTTCATGAATCATGGTCAGGAATACAGGCATACTCCAGCCATCAAGTATAGCGTGGTGGTTGCTGAAAAGGCAAGTATAACGTTGGTCTGCACGTTTGAACAGATAGACTCTGAACAGGCTTCCTTTAGACAGATCATATACTTCAAAACGGTCTTTTTGAGTCGTTTCTGTAATTAAAGATTCCTGATCCTCTTCGGTCATATCCTGAATATCCTGATAACGCCAGTCCAGTATTCCTTTTTTATCAATAACCTGTACAATCTCTTCGCTCCATTCAAATCTAAGTCTCAGTGTTGGAAGCTGTTCCTGGGTATATGACCATGCTTTTTTAAGCATTTCAGGGTTGATTTCAGCAAGATAATCCCATAGGATCTGTACTCTGTAGGCATCATCTTTATCTCCCTGGCTTAAGGCATGGTAAACAAATCCTTCATGTAAACTGTTGGCCAGATAAACGCCTTCAACTTCTCCCGGTTCCTGGATCTGCATCAGTTGCTCTCTTCCAACAATATTTCCTGTATCTGAAGGGGTAAGCCAGTTTCTTTTTTCAGTTACTAACTCATCAACTGTTCGTTGAATATATTCTTTGAATTTTTCTGTCAGAAGATCAACCTGATCCTGTGAAAGATATCCTGAGATTCCGAAGCGAAGCTGCCCGTCTGCAATAGCTCCGTTTACCGTAATAATATCGTTATCACGGTTCTTATCTCCCATAGATTTCCCGCTGTCTTCTCCAGCAATATACCAGGTTTTCTCTCCTGTACTTTCTTCCTGATCAAGCTGTCCGAGATAGTTGAAGCTGATCTTTGGAAGCTCTCTTTCTGTGTAACCAACAAGACTTCCGTAGCCAATTCCGTTATTCGGAATGCTTCTCAGAGATTCTTTGGTCAGAACCACGGTATCTTTTATATCGTTTCCAGCTTTCAGAAGAAGTGGGTACATAGAGGTAAACCAACCAACGGTTTCTGTAATATCCATATTTCCAAATACATCTTCACGCCCGTGCCCTTCAAGCAGAACGGCATGAGCAGATGCACCCGTAAGGTCTGAAAGTGCAGAAGCCAAGGCAGATAACAACAAATCGTTGATCTGCGTATGATATACATGATGTACTTCTCTGATTAGCTTTTCTGTATATCCTGCTTCCAGCATAACACTGGAATAATGATATTCCGGAGAGGATACTCCTTTCAGTATATCATTGCTCTCTGCTACTGTATCCGTTATTGTATTCCAATAAGCACGCTCTGTTTCTCTTGATTCAGAATCATCGCTCTTATAGGATTTTATAGCATCAATCCATTGACGGTAGCTGCTTCCTTTTACCGGAACCTCAACAGTATTTCCTTTTTCAAGGGTCTGATATATATTTTTTAAGTCTTCGGTAATAATTCTCCAGCTTACAGCATCAATGATCAGGTGATGAAGTCCAAAGAAAACCCTTGCGCTTCTATCTTCATAACCTTCCATATATCCAATCTGGAATAGCGGCCCCAGTTCAATATCAAACTGCGACTGCCATTCTGTAAGGATACCTGAAAGTGCTTCCGGCTGTGTTTCTGAAACATTCAGATATTTTATTTCCGGTATGGTGTTGATTCCGTATTGCTGGGTATATTTTCCGTTTCCTTTCGGATAATGAATTCTGAAGGCATCATGTTTTTCAATAAGCAGTTTAACACTTTGCTCCAGCAAATCTCTGTTCAGCTCAGGAACTTTAATCAAAAAGGATTGATTCCAGTGATTCAGATCCCCTATATATTCCTCTTCTACCAATTGGAAGAACCATTCCTGGATCGGAAGGAATGATAAAGGTCCTGTAAGCGGTCCCTGCTCTGTCAGAATACGGGTTTGTTCTTCTTTTGCTTTATTTTCGATCAGTTCGGAAATATTCTTTACTGATTTTGAAGCAAATACATCTTTAACGCTTATTCTTGTTTCTAAACGCTGTCTTATTCTGCTGACCAGCTGAATACTGATGATACTGTCACCACCGAGTCTGAAGAAATCATCCTGAATACCTATTCCTGAAGCATCCAGCCCAAGAACTTCACCGTAAATCTGACATAATTTTTTCTGTAGCTCTGTTTGTGGAGCGGTGTATTCTTTTCCACCTGTAAATTCTGGTTCAGGAAGCTGCCTTCTGTCCAACTTTCCATTGATCGTTAATGGTAATGAAGTTAAATGAACAAAAGCTGCCGGTACCATATATTCCGGTAGAACTTCGGATAAAAATTCTGTGATCTTCTCAACTTCCAAAGCAGCATCGGAAACGTAATAGCCTACCAGGTATTTCATTCCTGCTTTATTTTCTTTGGCAAGAACTACAGCCTGTCTTATTTCCGGATATTCCAGTAATCTGTTTTCTATTTCTCCCAATTCGATTCTGTAACCACGGATCTTCACCTGGAAGTCATTTCTTCCGATGTATTCAAGTTCTCCGTCAGGCAGATAGCGAACTAAATCTCCTGTTTTATACAGAATTCCGTTTTTCCCGGATTCTTTTTGTTCTAAAGTCTGGTAAGGGTTCTGTATAAAGCGTTCAGCTGTAAGTTCGGGTCTGTTCAGATATCCTCTGGCAATTCCCGCTCCGCCTACATACAATTCTCCTACAGCTCCTACAGGAACAGCACGAAGATGGGAATCAAGGATATACATCGCCTGGTCAGGGATATTTTCTCCAATCAGAGAGGCCTTGTTCAGGTCTTCTACACTTAATTTTTTATAGGTAACATGGACAGTTGTTTCAGTAATTCCGTACATGTTAATCAATTCAGGTTTTGAACGGTAACGTTCATACCATGGTTTTAAAGAGGCAAGGTTTAATGCTTCTCCTCCGAATATCACATAGCGCAGCTCTGTCAGCAGTTCTTCACGCTGAATGGCTGTATCAATAAACTGATAGAAAGCGGTTGGCGTCTGATTTAATACAGTAAGCCCTTCTTTCAGACACAGGCTGAAGAATAAATTAGTATCCTTTGTCTGCTCTGAAGATGGTACTAAAAGTTTTCCTCCATACAATAACGCTCCCCAGATCTCCCATACACTGAAATCAAATACATAGGAATGGAATAAACTCCACACATCCTGATCGTTAAACTGATACCAATGATCGGTTGCACTGAAAAGACGTGCTACATTCCGATGTTCCTGCATTACTCCTTTAGGCATTCCTGTTGTTCCACTGGTATAGATCACGTAAGCCATGTGGTGTGGTTCTACCTGAGCTACAGGGTTGGAAATACTGCTGTTTTCAAGAGTTCCCGTTAGTTCATAGCTGTCCAGAATAAGCATAGCAGCCGTTTCACCGCAAGCTTCTTTAACGGTTAGCGCTGAACTGTTGTGGGTCAGTACTATTTTTGCACCTGTATCCTCAAGAATATGCTTAATTCTTTCTACCGGATATGAGGTATCCATCGGAACATAGGCTGCTCCGGCTTTTAAAACAGCCAGAATAGCGACAAGCATATCTTCAGAACGTTCAAGGCATAACGGAACCAGATTATCCGGCTGAAGATCATAAGTTGCGATCAGATAGTTTGCCAAACGATTGGAACGTTCATTAAGCTCTTTATAGGATAATCTTATATCCTGATAGACAATAGCTGTGTGATCCGGAGTTTTTTCAACCTGTGCTTCAAATAAACCATGAATGGTATTCTGATCTGAATAATGAGTTTCTGAGGCCCATAATTTTGATACGGATTGTTGTTGTTCCTGAGAAATAAGAGTTAATTGAGATAACTTAAGATCTTTTTGTTCTTTAGTATCTGCTATCTGCTCAAGCATAAACAGATAGGAGTTCATCATGTTATTAACTGTTTCTCTGGAGAATACCGATTGAGCATAGTTGAACATTCCATGAATGCTTTCATCACTATCATCAATCATAGTGGTAATATCAAATTTAGCGACTTCATAATCTACCTTTCCTGCAAACGGATAAAGGATTGACTGATTATCGGAAAGGTTTTCGCCAAAGCTTTGAAGACCAAACATCACCTGGAATACCGGATGACGGGATGTATCTTTCTCCACACCCAATTCTTCCACTAATTTTTCAAACGGAAGGTCCTGATAAGACTGTGCTTCTGTTACTGAATGAGCTACCTGCAGGATAAAATCTTTAGTATTTTGCTCCTGATCAATGGTTTCTCTTAACGCTAAGGTATTGACAAAGAAACCTATGAGGTCTTCCAAACCTAGATGATGACGGTTGGCAATAGGACTTCCTACCACAATATCATCCTGTCCAGAATAAGCAGAAAGCGTTAGATAATATCCTCCTAAAAGGATGCTGAATAAGCTTACACCAAGATCTTTTGACAATTCCCGTAGTTTTTGGCTCTGCTCTTCATTGATGCGGAAATAAATACTGTCTCCGTCATAAGACATCTGAGCCGGTCTCTTGAAGTCTGATGGCAGATCAAGATTCTGGAAGCCACCAAGTTTATTTTTCCAGTAATTAACCTGAGTATCCAAGCGTTCACCTGTCAGATAATTTCTCTGCCATAAAGCAAAGTCTTTGTACTGAATTTTTAAAGCCGGAAGATCATGAGTTTTTTCTTCTTTAATGGCTTCATAAATATGGATGACTTCTTTCAGGAATACTCCTGCAGACCATCCGTCAAATGCAATATGGTGAATAACCACAGACAGATAATACTCATTTTCAAGTTTGAAAATATGGATATTGACTGGCAGCTCCTGTTCCAGATTGAAGACTTTATTGGCAATAAGGCTTACTTTTTCTTCCAGTTCAGCCATCGTTTTTACTTCCTCCTGATGGATTACCGGAAGATCATTTATCACAGCCTGCCAGCCTAAACCATCATCTGTCATACGGATCACGGAATGAAGTACTTCATGACGTATTATAACGGCATCCAAAGCATTACATAATGCCTGCAGATCAGTTTTTTCATCTAAACGGAAAACCATTGGGATGTTATAAGCACTGCTTCCGCCTTCATAATTTTCGATAAACCAAAGCCTTTCCTGAGCAAAGGATAATCTTTGTTCTTCCGGAGAATTTACCGTGACAGGAGTAATAACGATCTGTTCTGCTGCATTATTTTCATCTGCCAACACAAGAGAAAGAGAAGCTATCGTTTTATGACTGAAAACAGTTGCTACAGCAATTTGTGTTCCTAAGACCTGCTTAATCTTACTGATGAGTTTAATAGCCATGATACTGTTTCCCCCCAGTCTGAAGAAGTCATCATGAATGCTGATTGCCTCAGATGGAATTCCCAATACTTCACCATAAACTGTGGATAATTTTCTCTGTAGATCAGTTTCAGGAGCTGTATATTCTTTTCCGCCTGTAAATTCCGGTTCCGGCAACGCTCTTCTATCCAGTTTTCCATTGATTGTTAATGGTAAAGAGGTTAAATGAACAAACACTGCCGGAATCATATACTCTGGTAATGATGCTGATAAATGGTCTGAAATCACATCAGAGTTTATCACATTATCAGACACATAATATCCTGCAAGGTATTTCAGTCCTGCCTGATTTTCTTTAGCTAAAACTACGGTTTGTTTGATTTCAGGATATTGCTGCAGGGTATTTTCAATTTCCCCTAACTCAATTCTGTGTCCTCTTATTTTAACCTGGAAGTCATTTCTTCCGATATATTCCAATTCACCATTTCCTAGCCAACGTACCAAGTCTCCTGTTTTATACAGACGTTCATTTTCTCCTCTTTCTTTCTGTTCCTTGGTCTGGAAAGGATTGGCAATGAAAAGTTCTTCAGTAAGCTCTGGTCTGTTAAGATATCCTCTGGCAATTCCAGCTCCACTGATATACAATTCTCCTATAGCTCCTTCCGGAACAACACGATGGTGCTGATCCAGTACATAAGCGCTCATATTATCGATTGGTCCTCCAATGTTTAATGGATTGTAATCGTCTTTATAATGGTGTAAAGTAGAACAAACAGTTCCTTCTGTCGGGCCATACTCATTAATAAGGATAATATCATCAATATTCTGATCTAAAGACGGGAAGCTTTCTCCTCCTGCAAAAATCAGTTTCAGACTTGTTCCATTTTCAACGATTTCTCTCAACAGAACCGGAGGTATAAATGAAACTTCTATTTTATTTTCATTGATATAGTCATTAAGCTCTCCTACTGAAGTTCTGAGATCATTGCTGTACAACCATAAGGTATTTCCGTTACAAAGCACCGGGAATACTTCATAAACAAAGGCATCAAATACATAATTGGAATAGCATCCTACTTCCTGAAATACTTCAAGCTGATGGGCTTTTATCATTGATCCAATGAGGTTTATCACTCCACGATGTTCGATCATTACTCCTTTTGGCAATCCTGTTGTTCCACTGGTGTAAATAACATACGCCAGATCTGTAGATTTTGTACTGGTTGCAGGATTATTAGAATCAGCTGTTTCAAGTATTGCTTTAAAACTAACCTCATCCAATGCGATTACATTTGAATGTTCTGTTTTATCAGCCGTTTTTTCTTCTGCCAATATTATTTTTGCCCCTGTATCTTTCAGAATATGATGAATTCTGTCTGATGGATATGAAGGATCCATTGGTACATAAGCCGCACCAGTCTTTAATACGGCCAGAATAGCAATCAGCATATTTTCTGAACGCTCAAGACATAAAGGAACGAGATCACCCGGTTGAAGATGATAAGCTTCAATAAGATGGTTGGCAAGACGGTTAGCTCTTTCGTTTAATTCTTTGTAAGACAGTTTGACATTCTGATATACTATTGCCGTCTGATCCGGAGTTTTTTCAACCTGATTTTCAAACAGCCCATGAATAGTCATTTCTGATGGATATTCCTTACGGGTAGCATTCCAGTTTTCAGTAATATTTTTATAGTTTTCCTGTGGAACAAGCTGTAATCCTGAAAGCTCTGTTTTTTCATATTCATCAGTTTCTGCAATCTGATTAAGCAAAAACAGATAAGAATCGATCATATTTTGAATCGTTTCCCTTGAAAATATTGCTTTAGCATAATTGAACATTCCATGGATGTTTTCTCCATTGTCATCAATCATGGTAGTCAGGTCAAACTTCGCTACCTGATAGCCAAGTTCTCCATCAAATGGATAAAACAGAGCCTCTTCATTCTGAATAAGTTCCGTTTCATTTTGTAATCCGAACATTACCTGGAAGACCGGATGTCTTGAAGTATCCTGTTCGATTCCCAGTTCGTCTACTAGTTTTTCAAATGGAAGATCCTGATGTGACTGAGCTTCTGTCACGGATTTTGATACCTGAAGAATAAAGTCTTTAAGACTTTGTTTCGGATCTATTTTTTCTCTTAAAGCGAGTGTATTCACAAAAAATCCGATGATATCCTCTAATCCGGCATGGTGACGGTTAGCAATCGGGCTTCCTACTACAATATCATCCTGTCCTGAATAAGCAGAAAGCATAAGGTAATATCCCCCAAGCATTACACTATAAAGACTTACTCCAAGATCTTTGGATAATTTTCTAAGTTTTTCACCCTGTCCTGCAGTCAGATTGAAGTACAGGTTCTCTCCTTCATATGATATTTGTGAAGGTCTTCGGAAGTCTGTCGGAAGATCAAGATTCTGGAAGTCTTCAAGCTGATTTTTCCAATAGCCGATCTGTTGTTCCAGACGGTCTCCTGTAAGGTAATCTCTCTGCCATAAAGCAAAATCCTTATATTGAATTTTCAATGCTGAAAGTTCAGCAACTTCTCCTTTAATCAGGTTATTGTAAATTGTCTGCACTTCGTTCAGGAATATATCGGTAGACCATCCGTCAAAAGCAATGTGGTGGATGACAATGGATATATAAGTCTGATTTTCAAATGTAAATAATTCTATATGTACCGGAATTTCTTCATCAAGGTTAAATACCCTATTGGCGCATTGATTGATACACTGATCGAGATCTTTTCTGGTATGTACTTCTGTTGTTTTAATTTCCGGAAGTAAGTCTGTAACCACCTGATATCCTACTCCTTCTTCAGTCGTTCTAATAACTGAACGAAGTACTTCATGGCGGTTTACAACAGTCTTTAAGGCCATACTTAAAGCATCAATATCTGTTTTTTCATCCAGAACAGCGGCCATCGGAATGTTGTAGGCATTGCTGCCTTTTTCATAAGCTTCTATAAACCAAAGTCTTTCCTGAGCAAAGGATAATCTCTGCTCTTCCGGGGTATTTATTTTAACAGGTTTTAAGCTTACCTGCTCTGTTGGATTATTGTCTTCCATCAGAGCTTTTTCTAAGGTAGCTACTGTTTTATTGCTGAAGATTTTAGCAACATTTACCTGTAATTCTACACTCTGTTTGATCTTGCTGATTAGTTTGATCGCCATGATACTATTCCCTCCTAATCTGAAGAAATCATCATGGATACTAATATTTTCTGCATTCAATCCCAGCACTTCTCCATAAATCTCTACAAGCTTTTTCTGCAGGTCATTTTGAGGTGCTGTGTATTCTTTATTTACGGTAAATTCAGGTTCAGGAAGCTGCTTTCTGTCAAGCTTACCATTGATCGTCAGTGGTAACGTGGTCAGATGCATAAATGCAGCGGGTATCATGTACTCAGGGAGTGTCTCTGACATAAATTCTGAAATCAGACGAGTGTCTATTCCTGTATCAGCAACATAGTAGCCTACAAGATATTTCAGTCCGGCATTGTTCTCTTTCACCAGAACTGTTCCCTGGCGAATTCCCGGATACTGCAGTAATCTGTTTTCTATTTCTCCCAGCTCTATACGGAATCCTCTTATTTTTACCTGGAAATCGTTTCTTCCGATATAATCAATATTTCCGTCCGGAAGCCAGCGTACAAGGTCTCCGGTTTTATAAATCCTGCTGTTTTCACCTTTGATTTTCTGCTCTTCTGTTTGGAAAGGATTATGAACAAATCGTTCTTCGGTAAGATCAGGTCTGTTCAAATATCCACGGGCTACTCCGCTTCCTCCAATATAAAGCTCACCTACAGCACCTACCGGAACCGGACGGTAAAACTGATCCAGAACGTATATACTTGTATTATTGAGTGGGCGACCAATACAGTTGATATCACGGTTGGTATTTACAAGGGAAGTAATGGTAACTTCTGTAGGCCCATAAGAATTGACAAACAGGAAGTCTCCTTTTTTCAATTTGTTATACAGATCTGCCGGCAAAGCTTCCCCTCCGGAATCTAATGTTCGTACAGTTTCCACCGTTGTAACATCTATATTTTGTAATACAGATGGTGTAAAAGGCAGATAGGTTACTTTATGCTCTTTTAATTTTCTGATATATTCCTCTTCATTCAGCATTTCCTGATTGTCTATGAACAGTAATTGACAACCATTCAATAATCCTAAGAAAATCTGCTCTACCGAGGCATCAAATACATAGTTGGCAAACTGAAGAATAATTTCGGATTCATTCAGGTTATAGCGGGTATAAAGATCGCTAACCAGGTTTATCACTCCTGTATGCTCAATCATTACTCCTTTAGGCATTCCTGTTGTTCCACTGGTGTAGATCACATAAGCCAGGTCGTCTGCCTGAGTTTGATTAACCGGATTATCAATACTGCTGTTTTTAAGCTTTTCTATCAGTTTTTCATCATCTAACAACAGAATTTCTGCTTTTGCTGACTGAATTTCATTGAATTTTGCCTCAACATTATTCTGGGTGATAACTATTTTTGCCTGTGTATCCTGAAGAATGTGTTCCATTCTGTCTGTTGGATAGGTAGGATCCATCGGAACGTAAGCTGCTCCGGATTTTAATACGGCTAAAATAGCAATCAGCATGTTTTCTGAACGCTCAAGACATAAAGGAACAAGATCATCCGGCTGGAGATCGTAAGTATTGTTCAGATAGTTGGCAAGATTGTTTGCACGCTCATTAAGCTCTCTATAAGATAAGGTTACATCCTGATATACCAAAGCTATGCGATCCGGTGTTTTAGCTGTCTGCGCTTCAAACATACTTTGGATGGTTTTTCCGGTTGGAAATTCAGTCCAAGTATTGTTCCAGTCCAGGATTATTTTTTTCTCATCTTCGGAAGTGATATAAGACAGATCTTTGGAATTCATTTCAGGATCTTCCAATAGCTGATTCAGAATTGTTTTCATGCCTTTGAGCAGCTGATTCATCATTCCATTATCAAACAGATGTCCTTCATAGCTTATCACCAGTGAAACCCTCTCGTCACGCTCAAAAGCTGTTACTCCCAGCGGATAATCCAGTCTTTCTACTGCATCTCTGAATACAAATCCTAATTCGTTGTTATTTTCTCCCTGAGGAACAGGATAGTTTTCATACACAAATAAGCTGCTGAAAATTCTGCGTCCGTCACGCTGAAGGGCGGCCAGGTTAACATCACTATGACTATTAAGCTCACTGATATTCTCCTGTATTTTTATAATATGATCTTTGACTTTACCTTCTTCATGGGTTACAATAAGTGGTAAAGTATTGATGTAAAGTCCTGCAGAAGATTCTATTCCGTCAACAGGAAGGTTTCTTCCGGATATGGTGGTTCCCACTACAGTAACTTCCGAGTTGCTGTAGATCTTCAATTGGTTATGCCACAAATACTGCAAGACAGCATTTACAGTAAAGCCATTTGCCTGGGTAAATTCTTTTAATTGCTGATATTGCTCACCTTCTATCAAAAGTTCTACATCCTGATGGTCTTTGATATGCTTATAAATACCCAGATCTGTATGCCTTTGACTTTCTTTCAACAGATTAGTCAGATCTTCCTGATCTTCAATCTGATCCATATAACTTTTCCAGAAACTGCTGCTGATCTCTTTATTTTGCTGCAGATATTTTTGGGTATCTGTATAGGCTGTATCAGCTACAAGCTCAGGCTGATGATTTTTGTTCAGTTGAAGATAAGATTCATGAACACTGTTCAGAATAACAGGTAAGCTCCATCCATCCAGAATTGCATGATGGTTACTTAGCAAGCAACTATAATGGTTTTCTCCTCGTTTGAAAAGGTAAACTCTGAAAAGGTTTCCTTTGGATAAATCATAAACCTCAAAGCGGTCATTTTGTGTTATTTCTTCAATCAGGCTATTCTGATCCTCTTCATTGATGCTGCTGATATCCTGATACCTCCAATCCAGATTTCCTTTTTTATCGATAACCTGAACGATTTCTCCATTCCAGTTAAATTTTATTCTTAATGCAGGATATCGTTTTTGGGTAAATTCCCACGACTTTTTCAGATTTTCAGGTATGATTTCGGCAAAATAATCCCAAATCAGCTGTACACGATAGGCATCATCTGTTTCACCCTGATTTAGAGCGTGGTATACAAATCCTTCCTGTAAACTGTTACCCAGATAAATTCCTTCTATTTCACCTTCTTTCTGAATATCTGCAAGCTGACTTTCTTCAACTATATAATCTACATCGGATGGAGTCAAAAAGCTTCTGTTTGTCTGTGAAAGCCAGTCAATAACTTCCTCTATTTTTGTTTTAAAAGATTCTGAGAACTGACTAATCTGCTTATCCTTCAGATGACCGGAAATTTTAAACTGAAGCTTACCGCCTATGACAGCACCATTGATACTGATATAATAACTGTCTTTATTTTTATTTCCAATACTCAGCCCACTGTCTTCAGCGGCAATAAACCAGTTCTTTTCTCCGGTTTCCTGATCCAGTTGTCCCAGATAATTAAAGCTGATTTTAGGCAACTCGTGCTCTGTATAACCCATCAGGCTTCCATAGCCGATTCCGTTGTGAGGAATACTTCTCAGTGATTCTTTAGTTCCAATTACAGTATCTGCCCAATCTTCTCTTTTGGTTAAAAGCATCGGATACATAGAAGTAAACCAACCTACTGTTTCTGTAATATCAAGATGATTGGATATTTCTTCGCGGCCATGGCTTTCCAGAACAACAGAATGATTTTCCTGTCCGGTTAATTCTGAAAGCGCAAGAGATAATGCAGAAAGTAACAGATCATTGATTTGCGTATTGTAAACCTGATGAACTCCTCTAATTAGCTTTTGCGTTGTTTCTTCAGATATCATCAATTGACTCTGCTGGTAATCTTCACCTATGAAAAGTTCCAGATTTCTATTATTCTCTGCAACAGTATCTGCAATAGTATTCCAACGAGAATGCTCCTGTTCCTGAGATTCTGATCTGTATCTCTTTACAGCTTCTACCCACTGACGATAGCTGGTTCCTTTGGTATAGGATGTAATTGTTTTTATATCTCCTCTTTCAAGAGACTGATAAATATTTTTTAAATCTTCGGTGATAATTCTCCAACTTACAGCATCAATAATCAGGTGATGGAATGCAAAATAAATCCTTGCACTACCATCCTGATAGCCATCAATATATCCAATACTATATAACGGACTGCTTTCAATATCAAAATGAGACTGCCAATCGGTTAAAACCCCTGATAGTTCTTCCTGATTCAGGCCTGAAATATTGAGATAATTGATTGAGAGTGTTTTCGCTTCACTATACTGTTGGATGTATTTTCCGTTCTTATGCTGATACTGAAGTCTGAGGGCATCATGTCTTTCAATCAGATATTGTACAGACTGTTCCAACAGCTCCTTATCAAGTTTTGGAACATTAATGAGGAAGGCCTGATTCCAGTGGTTGAAATCTTCTAAATATCCTGATTTTATCTGATTGAAAAACCATTCCTGAATCGGTAAAAGTTGAACTTCGCCCTGTAATAATCCCTGTTCTGAAACGATGTGGTTTTCCTCTTCTTTCTTTTTATTCTCTATCAGTAACGCCAGAGAAGCTGTAGTACGGGCAGCAAAAACTTCTTTAACACTCAATCTTATTTCCATCTGCTGACGGATTCTTCCTACCAACTGAATGCTGATAATACTGTCTCCACCCAATCTGAAGAAATCATCATGAATGCCGATACTGCCTAAAGAAAGACCTAAAACCTCACTATAGATCTGACATAATTTTTTCTGCAGCTCTGTTTCCGGAGCTGTATATTCTTTATTTCCGGTAAAATTGGGTTCCGGCAATGCTCTTCTGTCCAGTTTACCATTGATTGTCAATGGAAAAGAGGTTAAGTGAACAAATGCCCCCGGTACCATATATTCCGGTAAGGATTGAGATAAATACTCTGAAAGGATTGCTGAATCTATAGGGTTTTCAGAAACATAATACCCTGCAAGATATTTTAAGCCTGCATTATTTTCCTTAGCCAATACTGCTGACTGACGGATTCCCGGATAGGTTAACAGTTTATCCTCAATCTCACCTAATTCGATTCTATAGCCGCGGATCTTTACCTGGAAGTCATTCCTTCCAATATATTCCAGCTCACCATTCGATAACCAACGCACAAGGTCACCTGTTTTATACAGACGTCCATTTTCTCCTTTTGTCTTCTGATCTAAAGTCTGGAAAGGGTTTTTGATAAAACGTTCTTCTGTAAGGTCAGGTCTGTTCAGATAGCCTCTTGCGATTCCTGCTCCTCCTACATAGAGCTCTCCCACTCCTCCTACAGGAACAGGTCTTAAGTGTTGGTCTAAAACATAAACTTTTACATTCCCGATCGGACCTCCGATATTTAACGGATTTTCATCCTCGTTATAATGGTGCAAGGTTGCACATACGGTACTTTCTGTTGGCCCATAAGCATTAACCAAATCTACTCCATGTTTTTTATACAGAGCCATGACCTGTGGATTGGTGATATCACCTGCAACCAAAAGCGTTTCTAAAGGAAGGATGTATTCTTTAGTTAATAGAACCGGTGGGATGGTAGCAACTTTAATATCTTTTTCTATTATATATTGCTGTAATCCAACCAGGTCTGTTTGGGTTTCTTTATTCAGAAGATGTACAGACTGTCCATGTACAAGCGCCGGGTATAATTCAGCAACATGGGCATCAAATACATAGTTGGCATACCAAAGGCAGTTTTTCTGCAGAACAGGCTGTTCAGAGATAAATCCATATTCTTTAGCATGCTGCTGTATCAAATTGGCTACTCCTTTATGCTCTATCAGTACTCCCTTAGGCATACCTGTTGTTCCACTGGTGTAAATTACATACGCTAAATTATTACTCTTAACGTTGGTAACAGGACTATTAGAATCAAAGGTTTCAAGTATTGCTTTAAAGGTAACCTCATCCAATGCAATGGCATCAACAGCTTGATTTTCCAGCTGTTTCATTGTACTTTCCTGCCCTAAAATAACCCTGGCTTTCGTATCCTGAAGGATATGTTCAATTCTTTCTGACGGATAAGAAGGGTCCATTGGAACATAACCAGCACCAGCTTTCAATACAGCCAGTATAGTCATCAGCATATTCTCGGAACGTTCCAGACATAAAGGAATCAGATCATCCGGCTGAATATCATACGTATTGATCAGATAATTTGCCAGGCGGTTTGATTTCTCATTCAGTTCCTGATAAGACCATTCAATGTCCTGATACACTAAAGCTGTAGCATCAGGTGTTTTTGCCACCTGATCTTCAAACAATTGATGAATTGTTTTATCAGAAGCATAGTCAGAAATTATTTCATTCCAATCTTCTGTGATCTGGCTGTAATTTGAATCTTCCAGAAGACGGAATTCATTGATTTTTATATTTTTATCGCTACTCTCTGCTATTTTAGCTAATTGATCCAGAAGAAGAACGTAAGTATTCTGCATTCTCAGAATCGTTTCTTTTTTGAAAAGAGAAGTCGCATAATTGAATATTCCTCTGATTGTTTCTTCGCCGTCATCAATCATCGTCGTCAGATCGAACTTCGCAGCCTGATAATTGATCTCATGATGTAAAGGTGTAAATACAGCTTCACTATCAGGATTCATTCCGAAGCTCTGAACTCCAAACATCACTTGGAAAACAGGATGTTTTGAAGTGTCCTGTTCTATATCCAGTTCTTCTACCAGCTTTTCAAATGGCAGCTCCTGATAAGACTGCGCTTCTGTTATTGATTTTGAAATCTGAAGAATAAAGTCTTTAAGCTCCTGCTCTGCATTGATCTTCTCTCTCAGCGCCAGCGTATTCACAAAGAAACCGATCATATCTTCAAGACCTTCATGATGACGGTTTGCAATCGGACTTCCCACCACAATATCTTCCTGCCCTGAATAAGCAGAAAGCATCATGTAATATCCACCTAACATCACGCTGTATAAGCTTACTCCCCATTCTCTGGAAATAGCTCTCAATCCTAGACCTACTTCCGGAGAAAGGCTAAAATGAACGCTTGCTCCTTCATAAGAGATATTGGCTGGTCGTTTGAAATCTAAAGGCAAACTAAGTGCCTCAAAGTCTTCAAGATTATTTTTCCAGTAGTTGATCTGTTTCTTCAGTGTCTCTCCTGTAAGATAATTTCTCTGCCATAAAGCAAAGTCTTTATACTGAATATTTAATTCCGGAAGCTGAGGACTTTCCCCTTTAGCAAAAGCATTGTATATGATTTGTATTTCTTTTAAGAGCAGATCGGCAGACCATCCGTCAAATGCGATGTGATGAACCACAACGGACAGGTAATGATCTTTCTCCCATCTGAAAATGGTAGTTTCCACCGGAATTTCTTCTTCCAGACGGAATATTTTATGGGCACACTGATCTATGCTGTTCTCCAGCTCCTCTTTGGATTCAACTTCTCTATAATGAAGTTCAGGAACAAAATCTGTAACCACCTGATAGCCCACTCCATTTTCCGCAGTACGGATTACGGAACGAAGTACTTCGTGGCGCATTACTACAGTCTCTAATGATCTCTGAAGAATATCCAGTTCTATTCCTTTGCCTAATCTGAAAGCCATTGGAACATTGTAAGCGTTACTTCCGCCTTCAAAGTTTTCTATAAACCATAATCTTTCCTGTGCAAAAGACAGTCTCTGCTCTTCAGGAGAAGAAACCTCTACCGGAACAATAGTTTCCTGAATATCCGTAACAGCATTACTTCCAATAATGTTGGAAAGGGAAGCTACTGTTTTATGAGTAAACACAACTGCTACTCCTATTGATATATCTAACGTTTTTTTGATGCTGCTGATCAATCTTATGGCCATGATACTGTTTCCTCCCAAACGGAAGAAATCTTCATGAATTCCAATGACTGAAGCTTCCAGACCCAAAACGTCTGCATAGATCTGACATAGTCTTTCCTGTAACTTATTCTCAGGAGCTGTATAGCCTTTGCTGATTGTAAATTCTGGTTCCGGTAATTGTTTTCTGTCCAGTTTTCCATTGATCGTTAACGGAAGCTGTTCAAGATATACATACACGCTCGGAATCATATATTCTGGTAGAGTTTCTGCCAAAAATTCTGAAATCACATGAGATTCTATCACTGAATCTGATACGTAATATCCGGCAAGATATTTCAATCCTGCTTTATTGGTTTTTGCAAGAACTACTGACTGCCGGATTGCCGGATTTCCCTGTAGTTTGTTTTCAATCTCTCCTAACTCAATCCTATAACCACGGATCTTTACCTGGAAGTCGTTACGTCCGATGTATTCTAACTCTCCATCAGTATGGTATTTTACTAAATCTCCTGTTTTATAAAGTTTTCCGTTTTTACCTTGTTTTTTCTGCTCTTCTGTCTGAAAAGGATTTGAAATAAAGCGTTCCGAAGTCAGCTCCGGCCTGTTCAGATAGCCTCGTGCAATGCCAGCTCCGCCAAGATAAAGTTCTCCAACAGCTCCTAACGGAACCGGACGGTGAAGGGCATCCAATACATACACTGAAGTATTTCCCACAGCATGTCCGATCAAATGCACATCTCCATGTTCTACTTTTTTGTAGGTTGCATAAATTGTAGCTTCTGTTGGCCCGTAAAGGTTATAAAGGGTTGTATATTCTGACCAGTATTTTCCTGTTTCGTAATCACATGGTTCTCCGGCATACAGTAATCCTTTGAGGTTGGGGTATTGTATACGGGGCAATACGGATAACATTACCGGTGGTAAATAGGCATACGCTATCTGATGATCAAGTAAATATCTGCTTATTGAGTCTGCATCTTTTTTAATGGTTTCATCCAATACATGCAGCTCATTTCCATATAATAAAGCATTAAAAAATTCTGATACCGAAACATCAAATACGTAAGATGTATAAGCCGTTATCTTCTCATTTTCACTGAACCCATAAGCATCTCTTATCTGGGTCACTACATTCACCACACTTTTGTGTTCTATCATTACGCCTTTAGGAACACCTGTAGTCCCACTGGTATAAATTACATAAGCAAGATGGTGTGACTTCGTTTCAGTCTCCGGATTTTCAGCATTACTTTTTTCAATAAGTTCTCTGAAAGAGACCTCATCCAAGGCAATAATGCTCTTCGTAAGGTCTATATTCTGGATTTTTTCAGCTATTTTTTCCTGGGTAAGAATGATTTCTGTATCGGTATCATCCAGAATGTGTCTTATTCTGTCTGCCGGATAGGATGGATCCATCGGAACATAAGCCGCCCCGGTTTTCAGGACAGCAAGAATGGCCACAATCATATCTTCTGAGCGTTCCAGAAATAAAGGAATCATATCCTCAGGCTGAGGATTATAGGTTTCAATAAGATAATGGGCAAGTCGGTTCGCTTTGGTATTCAGCTCATGGTAAGACAACTGTACATTCTGGTATACCAATGCCGTACGATCCGGAGTTCTTTGTACCTGATCTTCAAATAGCCTGTGAAGGGTATGTGATTCTGGATAGGTTATTTCTATTGTATTCTGATCTTCTATAATCTTTTTATGATCTTTATTAGTCATCAAATGAAGACCACTGATCTTAAAGCTTTCTTCTTTTTGACTTCTAAGGCTCACAAGTTGCTCTAGAAGAATCACATAAGTCTCTTTCATACGCAGAATCGTATCTCTGTTGAAAAGGGATACTGCATAATTGAATATTCCACGTACTGTTTCTCCATTATCATCGATCATCATAGTCAGATCAAACTTCGCTGTCTGATAATCAATATCACCATCAAAAGGAAGCAGTATGGCTTCATCAGCATTGGCTGTATATATTCCGCCATCAAAGCTCTGAAGCCCAAACATTACCTGGAAAATCGGGTGACGGGACATATCCTGATCTATATTCAGCTCTTCTACCAGTTTTTCAAACGGAAGATCCTGATGAGACTGTGCTTCCATTACCGATTGAGAAACCTGTAAAATAAAGTCTTTAATTTCCTGTTCAGGATCTATTTTTTCTCTTAATGCCAACGTGTTAACAAAGAATCCAATGATATCTTCCAAGCCAGCATGGTGACGATTGGCAACAGGACTTCCCACAATAATATCATTCTGCCCCGAGTAAGCTGACAACATCAGCGAATACCCACTCAGCATCACGCTGTATAAACTTACGCCTAAATCTTTTGAAAGCTCTCTCAGGTCTGTTACAAGATCTGTTGGCAAATTGAAATATTCCGTGGCTCCTTTATAGGAGGTTTGTGTTGGTCTTTTAAGATCCAAGGGAAGATCCAGAGTCTGAAATCCTTCAAGTTTATCCTTCCAGTAATGTATCTGCTGATCGAGAGTTTCTCCTGCAAGATAATTTCTCTGCCATAAAGCAAAGTCTCTGTATTGAATAGGTAAAGCCTTAAGTTGTGGTGTTTTTCCTTCTGCAAGACTATGATAAATACTGTTAAATTCTTTGATGAAAATATCCGTAGACCAGCCATCAAAAGCAATATGATGAACTACAACGGATAAGTATTTCTGATCTTTCAGAGTGAAAAGGGAGACATTTAATGGGAGTTCTTCTTCTAACCGGAAGATGGTATTATTAGCTATATTGATCTTCTCATCCAATTCCTCTTTTGTCTGAACATCCTGTATAGAAAGCTGAATATTTTGCTCAGTAACCATCTGATATCCTATTCCATCTTCTGTGGATCGGATTATACTGCGCAATACTTCATGACGCTGAATCAATAGTTCAAAAGACCGTTGAAGAAGTTCTGCCTGCACATGATTTCCAAGCTGAAATACCATCGGAATATTGTAAGCATTACTTCCTTCCTCATATTTTTCAATAAACCAAAGTCTTTCCTGAGCAAAAGATAAACGCTGTTCTTCCACGGAACCCACCAGTACAGGTGTAATTTTTTCCTGTTGAGCAATATTATTTTCTCCACTTAATACCTCAGCAAGGGAAACAACCGTTTTATGACTGAAAACCATGGCCACATTAGACTGTAGTTTCAATTCATACTGTATTTTACTGATGAGCTTTATTGCCATGATACTGTTTCCTCCCAGACGGAAGAAATCATCATAAATACTGATGGTTTCACTATTCAATCCAAGTATTTCACCATAGATCCGGCAAAGCCTGTCCTGTAATTCATTCTGTGGAGCAGTATATTCTCTGTTCCCTGTAAATTCAGGCTCCGGAAGCTGCTTTCTGTCCAGTTTTCCGTTTACAGTAAGCGGAAGCTCCGTAAGATGTACAAAAGCTCCGGGAATCATATATTCCGGAAGAACCCCGGAAAGAAACACTGCAAGATCTTCAGTATTCAATTCATTATCAGAAACATAATATCCGGCAAGATATTTCATTCCTGTTTTGTTTTCTTTCACCAGAACCACCGATTGTTTTACTCCCGGAAACTGATGAAGTTTATTTTCTATTTCTTCCAGCTCAATTCTGTATCCTCTGATTTTTACCTGGAAATCATTACGTCCGATATATTCGATATTTCCATCAGGAAGCCAGCGTACAAGGTCACCGGTTTTATAAAGCTTGTCCTCTTCATCCTGAAGAGGATTTTCTATAAAACGTTCCGCAGTCAGATCTGGTCTGTTAAGATACCCCCTTGTAATACCTGCTCCGCCAAGATAAAGCTCTCCAACAGCTCCTACAGGCACTGGCTGAAGATATTTGTCCAAAACATAAGTAGTTGTATTTCCTACCGGTCGCCCGATAAGATGCACATCTCCATGGTGTACCTTTTTATAAACAGCATAAATAGTAGCTTCGGTAGGACCATAAAGATTATATAGGCTGGTATATTCTGACCAGTATTTTCCTGTTTCATAATCACAGGGTTCACCTGCATACAGCAATCCTTTTAAAGATGGATATTCCACTCGTGGTAATACGGAAAGCATTACCGGAGGCAGATAAGCATATGTTATTTCATTGAAAAGTAAATATCTGCTGATAGAATCTGCATCTTTCTTGATATCTTCTCCTAATATGTGCAGTTCATTTCCATAGAATAAAGCATTGAAAAATTCGGAGACGGATACATCAAATACATAAGAAGTATAGGCTGTTATCTTTTCTCCTTTACTGTAACCATAAGCCTCCTGTACCTGATCTACCAGATTAACTACATTTTTATGCTCTACCATTACTCCTTTAGGAACTCCTGTGGTTCCGCTGGTGTAGATCACATAGGCCATATTATCCGGACTTACATCCATAGAAAGATTATCGGAATTCATTTCCGCCATTACATTCTGGAAGGTAGAATCATCTAATATAACAATATCAACCTCAGCTGGTTGAACCTTTTCTTGTGTTGAATATTGGGCCAATACTATTTTAGCTCCGGTATCACTAAGAATATGCTCAACTCTGTCTGAAGGATATGACGGATCCATCGGAACATAGGCTGCTCCAGCCTTTAAAACGGCAAGAATAGCAACCAGCATATTTTCTGAACGTTCCAGGCATAAAGGAATCAAATCTTCAGACTTAAGATCATAAGTCTTAACAAGGTAATTTGCCAGCCGGTTTGCCCTTTCATTCAGATCTTTGTAAGTAAGCCTAGTTTGATGGAATACAAGTGCGGTGTTATCCGGCGTTCTGGCTGCCTGCTCTTCAAATAATTGATGAATTGTCCCCCTTACAACGTGATCAGAACCTGTGTTATTCCAGTCTTTGATTACTGCCTGGAATGCTTCATCTTTTAAAAGCTGATAATGGGTTATTAAACTTTCTGTTTTTCCTTCCAGTAACTCTTCAAGGATATCGATAAACAGTTTTTGATAAATTTCAGTAAAATTAAATACCAGCTCCTGGCTGAGTACCTGATTAGCATACCGGACTTTATAGTTGAGTTGCCCGTTTCTTACCTCCTGTTCGAATGACAGCTTTCCTACAAGATCCACATTCAGATCGCTATTGATAATGACATCATTTGCGCCCTCATAATGAATCACAACATCTTTAAGACTGGTTTGTACAAATCCATATTCTAGAATATCAGAAGTAGGGGCATAGCTGATTAAATCTTCAACCGGAAAGTATCGGGCTTTGCTTATTTTTAACTGATTGGTATATTCTATATTCTGATCAATAAGATCCTGAAGTGAAGTATCTTTATTGAACCTATACCCTTTTAAAACCGTATTGATATGGGCTCCAAAGATAAAATCCTGGCCTTCCGTAATCCCAACCGGATAGTTAATCACTAGATTATCTACTCCTGAAATTTTGTGCAATAAGACAGCTAACACCAATTGTCCGTACGTATAAGGTGTAAGTTTATATTTTGATGTTAATTGTCTTACTTTTGAAAAAGTAGATTCGGGAAAGCTGAAGCGAAGTTCACTTATCGGGTTCTTGGGATATTCTGAATTGTTTTCTGAGATTGACTCTGAAGATTTATTTTTTAAAAATTTAAATCCAATATTTTCTACCTCTTTCAGATTGGTTTTCCAGAAATCTGACATTTCAGATTTTCCTTTTTCCAGTGTTTCTTCGAGTTGAATTCGTAGATTTTCATATAGTTTTTCCTGCTCTGTAAGATTAATTGGATTCTCATAGTCAGGATGGTTATAATATGTACTCAGTTCTGTATAAATACTGTTAGCACTCAATCCATCTACAAGGATATGGGAAAAGATATGGATAATTCTATATCCCCCATTTTTTAGTTGGATGGCATAGAATCTGGCAAGCTGATCATTTTCCAGATCAAAAGGCTGTAATGCCAGTTGCAGAATTTCTTCGGGGCTTGGCTCCAGAGAAATAAATGTCAATATCTGATCGCTTTCCAACAGTAACGGTCTTCTTTTCCAGAATAGATCTCCTGATTGACTGACTACATTGCTGTTGAGCAGCAATTGATTATTAACAAATCTTACTAAGCTTATATTGAGTCTCTGAATGTCTATGATACCAGACATTGACTGGTCAAATATAATATTATAATCACTTCGGGAAGGGTTCAGCATCCATTCGTTGAAAAAAATGGACTGGTATGGGGTTAGCTTCATAAGGGATGCTTCCATAAGATAGGGATATTAGGTAGGTTAGATTTAGGTACTTTTTTCATCATTCAATTATTCTGAAAAACTCTCGTTCAAATACTTCCGGACATCAGCGATCTATCCTTTCGGGAATAAGATCTAAAGAAATATTGAGTTACCAAGAGCAGAATAATCTTAATGTATTTATTAGGTATCCTTTTATTTTTACTAAAAGAACACCAGCCTTTGTTTAGGTAGATGTGTAATTTTTATCAGAATTTTCATCATACACTTCAGATGAAGTAAGCTGATATAGAAACGTTTTTTATAATGGTACTTCAATAATTACCCGATAGCCACCAACAAAAATGCTGGCAGCCATCAAATAATCATTTATTTTAAATTTTATTTATTCTTTTATACAACGAACTGAGCTTCCTTGTGCTGTTCCAGAACTTGATACACCATGTGTTCCAAATTGTGAGACTTGGAAGATATATGCTGAAGGACTTGAACCGCCTGCTTCACCACTCCAATAGAACCCACTGCTTCCTGCATAAGATGATGATATGGTTCCAAATGATGAATCTCGATTACCAGCTGCTGGCAATTTTAATTTACTTGCAGCGGCAGCATTAATTCCACTGCCCAGTTTAGCAGCCAGTAAATAGTTATCAAGCTGTGATTTACTAGGAACCGTAAATCCTCTAGGACATGGGTTGTTCGGTTTAATACTGGTTTGCCATAAAGTTGGGTCATTATTTATTCTCCATCCACCTCCTGTTCCAATAAATCTTGTATCAGTAGGGTTATCATTAGCAGTAGAAGTTACAGTTGGGTAAACCGGAGTTCCACTTGAAGGACCAGTCCATTTAACCAGTTCATGCCCATCTGGCTTTCTTCCCCATTGGAATAATGATCCATATGCCATATAATCCTGTGCTGAGGTTGCTTGCTGTGCAATACTAAAGTTTGTCCCGTCTATATTAGTATAATCTGCACCTAGGTTATTATTCAACCATGTGTAACCATCTTCAGCCTGAACTGGCAGGTAAAGGAAATTATGCTCACGTAATCCAGAATTGTCTGTTTCGCCAAATTTTCTATCAGGAATACCAGGCAATATACGAACATCATAATTTTTAGATGTCCCGGAATTATTAGATGGGAATTGGAACCTTGCCATTAATACTCCAAGATAATCATTTCCTATTCCGGCATTAATGTCAAGTTTTCTGGCATTCAAAGTACCTCCTATAGCCGTAAGTTTTGCTTTGATTGATCTGGTATTAGAATCATATGATTGTGTTGACCATGAAAGCATAAGCTGTCTGGAAATTCCATCTTCTGTAAGGTTGGCAGGAACCGTTGTTATTGAGCTCCATCCAGTAAGGGAACCACTTCCTGTTGTGGTGACAGGAATAAAGATATCCAGTCCTGATGTAGTAATGAAACCTTGATAATCTGCCAGCTTATCTGGAACACCATCTGCTGCCACAGGTCTGGCAGTTGTTGCAGGGCCTGTAGGCTCTGTATAAGGAGAATAATCACTATCAAGCACCGAGCCTATAAAATATATTCCCTCATTGATGGTAATAGTAGGAGGAACTACCGGGGTTCCATTATTGACCGGAAGTGAAATTGCAGAACAGGTACTTCCATTTACAGTAATACTAAATACTGCAGGGCTTGTAGTCACCGGGGTTCCCAACACATTAAGCTGTAAAGAACCATTTCCCGTCGCAAAATTCCCGGCATTCAATGTAGCAGTTAACCCATTAGACTGAAAAGTCTGCGCAGCATAAGCACTTCCATTACCTCCTGTGTAAGGGATTGTTAAAGTACCGCTGTAAGCTACATTTTGAGTTGCAGAGCTAGGATTAAATACTGCAGAAGCACATACTAAAGCAAATGGGCTTTCTTTCCAGAAACATTGCGACCATGCACCTCCCTGAAAAGCTTTTACACATTGCTCAGAGACATCATAGATAAGCATCCCGTTTACAGGGCTGTTAATCACCCCTGTATTAGGTATTCTGTTCAGTAGTAAACTCTTGTTTGTAGATCCTAATTCAAGATCTGCACTTAAATTAGGGTTAGGTTGATTAATCCCAACCTGTGCAAGGGAAAAAGAGCTAATACTAATGTAAATAGGTAATAATAACTTTTTTTTCATGTTGAATTTTTGTTGTGGTTTAATAAAATTTGTCTATATAAATATTTTTCATTGAAGTTGCAATGAAATAGGGAATAAAAAATCTTGTAAGCAGATCCTTTCAATATCTGTATAGCTAAAAAGTATAGTAAACTGTATACTACTGAAGATAATAATTGTTTATAAGCATTTTAACTACTGATCAACAAACGATTATCATTTCTGCATCTTGTGAACTGCAGAAATTACTTAGATACATGATAATGATCCGGAACTGTTTACTGAAATACAATTACATTATTTTAAAGCAACGGAGCAGGTATTTCCTGCAACATTTACATTCAATGTAATATTGCCGGTCCGATCCGGAGTTCCTGTGATAGAATACTGTAAACGTCCATTCCCAATAGCAAATTGTCCGGCAGGTAAAGCAGCAGTTAATCCATTTGTTTGAATGGATACTGCATCATAAACACCACCATTTCCTCCTGTATAGGGAACCGTCAATACACCTTTATAAGCCTGTCCTGCAATAGGACTGGGAGAAACGGTAGCTGAAGTACATGACAAGGAAACGGGATTCATCAATGCTTTTTTTCCAATCAGTCCTTTTCCAAGACATTTAGACCATTTATCTGCCTGAAATGCTTTTACGCATTCTTCGGATATGTCATAGATCATCATGCCATTAACTGGATTTGCGACTGCAGCAGTGTTGGGAACTCTGTTTAGAAGTAACGTTTTGTTGTTAGACCCCAGTTCAAGATCTGAACTGAGATTGGGATTTTCTTGCTTGATACCTACCTGTGCGAAGGAAAGCACACTGAAACTGAAGGTAATCAGCAGTAATACACTTTTTTTCATTTGTATAAGGTCTTAGTGTTTAAATAATTTTTTTTCTCTCAGTAAAGATATATGTTAAAAATGAATTTGCAAAAAAAAAACGTTAAAATTTGGAAATTTTATCCCTTAGCAATGATTTTATATTTCAATTTAAATAATTGAAATTCACCAAAATATAAGGGTTAAAAGGATGTAAAAAATGATTAACTCAAATTTCAGAGGCTATAAAAAAAGGTACCACATTTTTAAGATTTTTATTGTCTGAAGCTATGCAACTCTGATAACTTTCATCAATAGAAATATTCTTGGTAAAGAATTTTTTACTCTCAATTACGCATTCATCATTTACAATTTCAAAGGAATCCAAAGGAATCATCATTCCTCCTCCATGCGCTTTCATTACTGATTCTTTTCGGGTCCAGTATGAAAAGAAATCCCCAATTTGATCTTCAGAACAATCAATTTTAAGAAATTCCTGTTCTGTCATCTGAAACTGAAAGTCCAGATAATTGATTTTAGGGTCTATAAATTCAACATCAATTCCAATAGGAAATTCTGCAATTGCGCAAGCAACAAGTTCTTTGGAATGAGAAATATTGAAATGAAGAGGCTGCCCTTTCAGGTAAGGTTTATTATCTGGAGTACGCTCAATATATACCTCATCAACATGATACCGGGACTTTAATCCCTGGTACAAAAGCACTCTCCCTAACAGGGAAAGCTGAGCATCCTGCCATCTTCTGTATTTCAGAATATCCTGCTTAAAATCTTCCGGAAAAGAGTTTAAATACCGGTCTAAAAAATACCGATGCTTTTCTTCACTGATAAATGTATATAGAATAACCATTGCTGATGCGCTTCAAATGTGTTATAATGATTTTAAATATAAAAGGGTTAGCCATCAAAAAGTTAAAAATAACATTTTTATCTGTATTTTCTTACGCAATGATACCCAAGGTTAAACTTACACATTCTGAGACTAAAACAACATAGATTAAAGCCTCGTATCAGATATTCTTTCAGAAAAAAAGACTGGAATCATAAAGCGCTTTGAAAAATCTTTTTTAAATTTAGCATAAAATCACTTTAAATCATTTAAAAATGAAAGTACAAACACTATCATTATTGGCAGGGTGTGCATTGTTGGCTGTTTCATGCGGAACTACAAAAACGTACGCTGTAAATGCCAAAAGCGGAACGCAGACCGGCGGAATGGCTAAGTTTACCCAACAGGGGAATGAAGTCATTATGAACCTGAATGTAACGAACCTTACTCCCGGAATTCATGCAGTACATATTCATGAAAAAGGAGACTGTTCTGCGGCGGACGGAACTTCTACAGGCGGACACTGGAATCCTTCCAAGAACGATCACGGAAAATGGGGTGCTGAGCATTTCCACATGGGAGATATTGGAAATCTGGTAGCTGATCAGAGCGGAGTTGCAGTTTTAACCTTCAAGACAGATAAATGGTGTCTTGGATGTACAGATGAATCTAAAAACATCATTGGAAAAGGTCTTATTGTACACGCTGCAGCAGATGATTTCCATACTCAGCCTACCGGAAATGCCGGCGGACGAGTGGGATGTGTAGAGATTAAGTAATCATTTATTTTACACAATAAAAAACCCGATAATTTTCATTATCGGGTTTTTTATGTTTATGATTTTACTCCCATATCGGATACAATATTCATTGCTTCCTGCAGGTAAAGATCTTTTTTCAGATTCTTGATCCACATTTCAGACTTCTTTTTGAAAGCTTCGTCTTTTTTCTCTCTTTCAATCTCACTAGGATACATGATGAACTGTAGGCCGTTCTCAAATTTAGTAAGTACTTTGAATTTTTCAATCTGAGATTTTCTGTGCTTCATCACTTCATTGAATTTATTGATGTTCAATGTAATGTTTTCCTCTTTATCCAGTTTTTCTCTCCATTGTGCGGATTCTAACAGTAGCTGATAGTTTTTATTCTTAGCCATTCTGTCTGCACTTGCTTTTTCAAGAGCCTGGATATTGAAAAAGTTCAGTTTCTGGAACTTTGTAGCCGGAATTTTATCCCAAGCCAAAGCAAAGTCATCATAACGCTCTCCTACTTCTGCATAGGTAAAGAAATCTTTCATCTGAATATCAGAAACAATTCCTTTTCTCTGTGTAGACTCTCCTGTAATTCTGTAGAATTTCTGAATCGTCAGTTTTAAAGATCCGAAATCATCTTCTGTATTCAGGAATCTGTTCAGATCAACAAAAGTCTGAACGGTTCCTTTTCCAAAAGATTGCGGAGATCCAACAACCATAGCTCTTCCGTAATCCTGCATTACGCCTGCTAAAATCTCAGAAGCTGAAGCCGAAAGTTCGTTTTGCATAATAACAAGCGGACCGGTCCAGATCGGAGCTTCATTTTTATTCTTTAGAGTCTGTATTTTCCCGTTTCCATCTTTCACCTGAACATATGGTCCGGCATCCATGAAAAGCCCCATAATATCGCCTACTTCCGTCAGTGATCCACCACCGTTGTTTCTAAGGTCAAGGATAATTCCTTCAATATTCTGAGATTTAAGCTTAACAATCTCATTTTTGATATCATCAGAAGCATTTCTTCCTTTTGAATTTTCAAAATCTGCGTTAAAGCTCGGAAGGTTGATAAACCCATATTTCTTACCGTTAGTAGTATTCACTACAATACTTCTTGCGAAAGTATCTTCAATAGCCACCTCTTCACGGATCATTGTTACATCTTTAATAGTCCCGTCTTTTTTCTGAACGGTTAAGGTAACAGGTGTTCCCTTTTCTCCTCTGATCAGCCTTACAGCTTCGTCGGAAAGCATTCCTACCACATTTACAGCATCATCTTTTGGTTTTGATTTTACTTTCAGGATCTTATCTCCTTCTGAAAGCTGCTTGGATTTCCATGCCGGAGCACCAATGGTAAGAGCACCCAGATAAAGATTTCCTTTTTTCTCCTGGATCAATGCTCCGATACCGATTACTTTACCGGTAAACTGAGTATCAAAATCTTCTTTATCTTTTGGAGAATAGTAGTTGGTATGCGGATCAAATACTTCAGTATAAGCATTCATATATACTGTAAACCAATCCATTTTCTTTCTCTTTTTGAATCTTGTGAAGGTATCTTTTACAAGGTCTTTTACTTCATCCGTTGCTTTTTTGATCTTTTCATCCTGAGTAAGAACCTTAAACTTGATCGTATCATTTAATTTATACTTCTGAACAGAATCTTTCTTCTCTTTCTGAGCTTCTTCTTTACTGTTCATCGATTCAATTTCCTGAAGAATATTATACTTGATGAATTTTTTCCATTCGTTGTACTGTTCCTGCTTATTGGCCGGTACTTTTTTAAGCTTTGGCTCCAGGGTAAGTGTTTCATCTTCCTGAAGGTTAATGGGCTTACTAAAAATATCCTGAGTAATCTTATCGATCTCATCTACTCTTTGGTACAATCTGTCGATTGTAAGTTTATAGAAACTCAAATCTCCCTGGTTGATATAATCATCAAGCTTTGTTTCATGCTTGCTAAATTCATCCATGTCAGACTGCAGGAAATATCTTTTAGCAGGATCCACCAATTCGAAATAATGCTTATAAACATCCTTTGAATAAGCATCATTGATAGGCTTCGGACTATAATGCAGGTAAGAAAGAGTGTTTTTTACGCTCACCATTATTGTCTGCATCTTTTCATCATCGTTTTTCGGCGAATTGAAGCAAAACATTAGACTGGTTAATGGAATCAGTAGTAAAAATTTATTCAGTTTGAAATTTTTCCACATAAACTGTCTTTATTTATTAATTTTTGAAAAATAAGTATTGTAATAAGTAGCAATAATTTGCGGACTGTTACAAACGATCAAATTTAATACCTTATTTACAAATATCGTATAGTTTTGAAGATTTTTATTAAAAGAGACCTGTGGTGCATTTAAGCAATTTGAGTTTTTAAGTTGTTAATATTTCTATTGTTTAATTTATTAATCCATTGTATAACAGCCAGTGCCATTATTTTAGATAATATTTGAGCTGTTATAGCCTATGTATATTATTTGAAACATAATAAATGTTAAAAAAAACTTTCTTTTTAATATCCATTATATGTTTAATATTTATGAACAAATAATCATGCTTATAAACTTTATTCAAATTCATAATATTTTATTTTTACTAATAAAAAAAAATCAACGTCTATTACATTTACAAAATATATCACAAACATGTGATAATATAAAAAAATAATACTACTTTTGAAAAACACACGAATTTTGAAAAAACACACGAATATGAAAAAACTTTTGTATAATCCCGCTCTCCTATTTCTGTATTCATATAATAATCTTTTCTGATAGATTAATAGAAATTAGCCTTTTCGATATCATCTGACATTATTAGTAAGTGTCAGAAGCGCTAAAATATATACCTTATGAATTTATCAGAAAATATCATTAGAAATCTATTGTTATCTGACAATGGAAACCAAATACTTTATAATCTGAATAGCTTATCTGGAAAAGAAATAGCTGAAAAAACATTAACCCTAGCCGTTAATTTAAAATCCACAGGAAAACTCAGCTGTGGAGATAGAGTCATCTTGAGCATGAATGATTCCCCAGAATTTATTTATTCATTCTTATCTTTAATATCTATAGGATGCATTCCAGTTCCTGTAAATCCGATGATTCAGGATTCTGAATTAGAATATATTCTACAAGATTCTAAAGCACGGGGGATCATTATAGACAGTCAACAATACCTCCGTTTACATAAGGTTGTACATAATTCAATTTACATTGTAAATGAATGTATTATCGTGAACACTCCTTTAAAAGACGAATATCATTCGGATAATTATCTGCATAAGTATATGGTACTAAAGACTCATAATAGCTTTTCTGATATGGATTTTGCATATGAACAAAATAACCCGATTGCCTTTTGGCAATATACTTCAGGAACCACAGGAAAACCCAAAGCGGTTCAGCACACTCATGCCACCATGCTTTTAAATACGAATCTGTTTGCACAAAAGACATTGGGAATTTGTAAAGAAGATATTATTATGTCTGTCTCTAAAATGTTCTTTGGATACGGATTGGGAAACAGCTTATTTTTTCCATTAATTATAGGTTCATCTGTAGTAATTGATGAAAAATGGTTTTCTATTGATCAATTGAAAAAAAATATCCGGCTCTACAAACCTTCTGTTTTCTTTGGTACTCCAAAAGTATACTTAGATATACTGCATCACTACAAAAGTTTTTCGCAAAACGATTTCAACAGTATAAGATTATTTGTGTCAGCAGGCTCTTCACTTCCTGAATCTATTGCCAGAGAATGGGACGCAAAATTTGAGAAAACAATTATTAATGGGATAGGCTCAACAGAAATAGGTCATATTTTCATGTGTAACCGTCATTTAAAAAAACAAAATAAGAATTCATCTTTGGGAATTCCTGTTTCCGGCTATCAGATAAAAATATGCAAAATAGATAACCCTGACGTAAGCATAAAAAACCATAACGAAATAGGAGAATTATGTGTCTCCCCTCCTGAAAGTACACTCAGCTCATATTGGGAAAAAGAAGAAGCCAATAAAGTAAAGTATAAAGAGGGCTGGTACTTTTCAGGGGATCTATGTTCCCAAGCAGAAGATGGCACTTATACTTATCATGGAAGAAAAGATGATTTATTTAAAGTAAACGGACGCTGGGTAAACCCTTTGGAAATAGAAAATATCATATTACGGAGTTTCCAGGAAGTGGATGAATGTGCAGTAACCTATTATTTAGATGATGACGCCCTGATCAAGCCAGTACTGTATGTCGTGGGAAAAGAGGACTGCAATATGGTTTTTCTTTCTGATGAAATTCAAAAGAAGTTATCAGAAGTTTTTCCCTCCTATAAACGTCCTTCCAAAATTCATTTTATAAAAGAATTACCAAGAAACAGTAATGGAAAAATATACAGGAAGGGGTTGGTAAATCACTGTTAAAAAAAATAATTATGAATATATTATGCAGATAATAGATGCAATTAGCCAGATCCCGGGGTTAAATATCTCTGGTAATCGCGGGAAAATGGAGAAAGGTTTTCAATGTCAGATATACGAAGTTGAAAAAGAAAAATCTTTATCCACTTGGTCTGTGGATACATGCAGGCAATTATTAGATCAAAATGGTATTATGCCTCATGAATTAGGTATAATTATTAATGCTTCCATTTCATTATATGATACAACCTCTCTGAGAAATACTTCAGCTCCCGGAGTAGGCCACGAAGTACAAAAACATTTAGAAGCAAAAAATGCATTCGTATTTGAAATGTTTCATAGTGACCTAGGAAATATGATCAAAATTGCATCTTCTTTTTTATTGACTTCAGAGTCCAAATATGCATTGGTGATTCAGTCAAATAAATTTTCTGCCTTTCTTAAGGATAATGAGAATGGGTTTTGTATTCCTGATGGAGTTAATGCATTATTACTTAAGGCCAGCAACAACAAAATAGAATTAGAAAACATCCATATCTCTTCTCCTGAAGCACCAAAAGCAAGCCTAAGTTTCAATGAAGGAAATGAAGAAGCTCTGATAGAAGAAAACATTTTTAGACTCAACTGGAATTATAGTTCCTCTTTTGTAAAAACTATAAATTCTGAATTTGAAAATATATTATTAAAGCTGGAAGGCCAACAGACTCCGATTATTACAGAAAAATGGTTTTCAGAACATCTGTCACCCCAAGAAACAGAAGATACATTGGCAATGAACAGTATTCCTTGGCATTTACAAGAAAACACAGAAATGAAGAAACAACCGTTAACAATGATAGCGTATAACCCATTCCTTTCACATTATTCGGTTTTAAAAATTACAAATGAGATATAATTCCTCAATAAAAAGCGTGGCAGTAGGATTTCCAGAGAAATATTACACCAATGATATGCCTCCATTTTCCAGCATTCCCAATCTTCCTAAAAACTGGTGGAGAAACTGGGGAATGGAAGGGAGATATATGGTAGACAAAGAGAAAGGCGAATCTTGTTCCCAGCTTGCTAAGAAAGCGTCTTTGGGAGCAATAAAAAAAGCCGGTCTTTTAGCGCATGACATAGACCTTATCATAGGAACAACATGCACCATTACAGGCTGGTCTGATAAAGAAAATGACAGGATCTTTCCCGGAATTTCAGAATATTTAAAAACCGAGTTGCAATGTAAACATTCAGCGATGACTATAGAAGTCAATCAGGCATGCATCTCTTTTCTCGTAGCACTACAAATGGCCTCTGATTACATAAAAACAGGAAAGTACAAAAACGTATTGATCTGCTCTGCAGAAACTTTTACACAAATTGCTGATTTTTCCTTACCCTCTTCTACCCTTTTTGGAGACGGCGCTGCAGCGGTAGTGGTAGGAAGATCAGAAAAAGAAGGAAAATTAGTTTCTTCTCATTATAAAAGCATTCCCATCTATAATGATATTGCAACATTGCAATGGAAATCTCCTCCAGATAAGCCCGGGAAAGAATTTACCCGTCCTTATTTTACATTAGGACAAGATGCACCCACTCAAATGCAGACATTCGTTCCTCACAATGTCCCTGAGGTTACCTTTAAAGCCTTAGAAAAAGCAAATGCCACGCTTGAGGACATCCACCACTTTGTCTTTCATCAGCCCTCAAAAATGCTCATCAGAATGTGGGCAATGGGAATAGGAATAAAGAAAGATAAATATACAACTACCGTAGAAAAATACAGTTGTCTCAGCTCTGCCTCAATTCCGGTGACCCTATACTTTGCATTAAAAGATGAAAAAATAAAACCCAATAATAAAATTGTTTTCGCCGGTGCAGGAATCGGATGGGGGTTTGGAGCACAGGTATGGAATACAGAAAATATTAACTATTAAAAAATACAACAGAATGGAAAATCAAGAATTATTTAACAAAGTATACGCAGTTTTAGCAGATATTGCAGAATGCGAAATTAATATTATTAAGCCTGACACAGACTTATTAAATGAAATAGGAGTCACTTCTCTTATGGGATTAGAAGTTTTAGTGGAATTGGAAAGAGAATTCAATATCAGTTTAGACGAAGGAATTCTTATCAAAATGAAAACACCAAAAGACATCGTAGAAGTTCTGGAAGAAGAACTGGCCATTTAAAGTCTAAAAGCAAAGTCTTTGGAGGTTACAAAAGAGTTGGGAACCCAAGACTTTAATAGATTTTGACTTTCCACCGATATTAACAAAGCCTGTTAATATTGGTTTATAACAGACATCCGTAATTAAAAATACTTGCTTTCAAAAAAGTGAGGGTGATCTCTTTTTTTAAAAAACAAATAAAATAATCCAGTAATGATTGAAAATTTAGAAGTCGACGAATTAGTAATAGGAGCAGGACTTTGTGGGCTTATGTATGGACTTTCAGCGGTTTCCGAAGGAAGCTCAGTTGCCATCAGCGAAGCCCATCATAAAGTAGGAGGTTATGCTACCAATTTTTACCGGAATAAAAGAAAATTTGTTTTTGATTGTAGCCAGCATAAAGTGAGCGGGCTCAAAGAAAATGTTGGAAACCTTTGGATTTCCCTTAAAAGATTAGGCCTGCAATCATTGCTGGATGAATTTGAGCTGCATGAAGAAATAGGGACCGTAGTTTATAAAAACCAATTCATCAAACTCCCATCTGAGCCGGAAGACATTAAAGAAACCCTTATTAATTACTTTCCTGATGAAATAATAGGGATAGAAAAGCTTTTCCATGATATAGAATCTCATGGGTATCAGCATTATATGTTTTTCAGAAAGCTAATGAATGAATACACCATCAACAGGGATATCTTGAAAGAAAGCAGAAGCCTGTCCAAAATAACTGCCCGTGAATATTTCAATACCCTTTTCAAAGGACAGGATATCATAGAAGTACTCAGCCCTATTGCTATTTATTCAGGTTCCATTTCCAATGAAGTGAATGCTTTTTATTTTCTTCATTGCCTTTATGCCATGTTTTATGGTGGCCCTGCATTTATGAAAGGAACCGGACAACGCATTTCGGACTTATTATTAAAAGAATTTGTAGATCGTGGCGGAATACTGCTAAAGAAAAATAAGGTATATGAAATGGAAGATATAGGAGATCATATGCTTGTAACCACTCGAAAAAATATAGTAAAAACAAAAAGAGTCATTGCAACCTGTCCTCCTGAAGACGTAGTAAAAATGCTGAAATCAGATGAAAAGTCACAGAAATTTAAGCAAGTCCTTAACAACTTCACCGTAGGATGGGGCCATTTTTGTGTATTCGTTGTGCTTTCTGTACCACCTGAAGAATTGGGAATAACTTCTCCTGAATATCTTTTAGTATCCGATACAGGGGACAACTTTACAGAAGATGATTTTGAAAAGGATAGATATTATGACCTTTTTACATTGAGTGTCAGTAACTATCATCGTGTAGACCCGGAAGGAGGCTATATTCTTCAATTCATTATTTTGGATCATGGAGACCGTTGGTTCTCCCTTTCCGAAGACGAATACAATCAAAGAAAAGAAAAAATTCAGGGAAAACTGATCAAAAGAGTCCTTAACACTTTTCCTCAGATAGAAGATAAATTGGTTTATACAGAATCTTCAACTCCAAAGACTAATTACAAATTTACACTGGCTACTAAAGGTTCGGCTTTCGCCTACAAAATGCTTCCAAAAACCAATTTAGGACTATTGAGCAACTTCCCAAATGACAAAGTAAAACTGGTAAGCACATGGTCCGGAGGTCCCGGTTATGAAACCGCAATGTGTTTCGGATTTACACAAGGAAAATTATTAAATATGAAAAAAACACAGAATACATGAGCAATCTAAAGAAAAAAACACTAAGCCCGAAGTTTACCCTCTTATTAGAAAAACTGAATAAAGCTTCCGAAAAAAAACAGATGAGCCTCCTTCTGGATCATCCTTGGGACGAACCTGTAGAAAACGCCTGGCTGAAAAAAAGAGAAAATATTGCGATCTACGGAACACCTTATTATGACCTTGCTACAGAAGAAGAAAGAAGACTTTTATCCATCTATGAAACAGGTTCATGGTGGTATACTTTCATTGTATTCGAAAACCTCGTGTCAGAATACTATATGAAAATCGTCAATCATGGCTCCCTTAAAAAATTTCCCGAAGTCGTAAAATACATACACCATTTCTGCAAAGAAGAAATAGTGCATGCAATGGTCTTCAAAAAGGCAATGGCCCATTTTCAGATTACCTCCTTCCCCAGCCCTTTAAACCTTAGAGAAATATACAGCCACAATGCCGCAATGTCCGAATTTCCCCTAAAGGCCATCTACCTTACCATTCTTATTGAATGGCTGGCAGAAAACAATGCAATGGAAGACTGCAACAGCAAGGAAATTTCCCCCTTATCAAGAGCAGTAGCCGTAGAACATCATAAAGAAGAAGCAAGACATATAGAATGGGGCAAAAATATGATCCGTGAGTTTATAGATATGGTTCCTGAATTTTTGAAAGAAGCACAGGAAAGCACAGCACCAATGCTCAGAAGCATGCTTGATATGTCGGTCTGCAGTATTGTAGTGTATTCCCGTGTCGGTTTTCAGAATCCCGCATTCAGAGATTATAAAAAACTGATTCCTGCCGTGTTGGAAAGTGAAAACCGTCAAAAAATCAATTCCAGAATTATGGCTCCTCTGATGAGATACTTTCTGGAACTTGGAATCTGTGATCCTAATGATGATGAAAACATGAAAGTATGGAGAGACAACAGATTTGAAAAAGATGTGAAAGATGCTGTAGAATATTTCAGAAAAAAATCTGCCGGAACAGAGGATATAGATAATGTAATGAACAAAAACTACGACTAATGAATACTGTCATATCCGGATTTGGTCATGCTCTGCCTTCTTCAACTATAGACAACAAAACAATTGTTAAATGGATGAATACCACGGAAGAATTCATAGAAACCCGTACAGGCGTGCTTACCAGACAACATATTTCTGAAAATGAAAGCACAGGCGTATTAATGGTAGAAGCCTCCAAAAAAGCAATTGAAAAAGCCAATCTCTTACCGGAAGATATCGATATGCTGATTGTAAATACTTTGAGTCCGGATTACCATGATCCATCTCAGGCCTGCCTTATTCAGCCAATGCTTTCTCTGAAAAATACAATTCCCGTATTTGATATCCGAGCACAGTGCAGCGGGCTTATTTATGGAATGGACATCGCAAAACAATTTATAGCCACCGGAACACATCAGAATATATTAGTCTGCTGCGGAGAAGCTTTATCAAAAAGAATGGATTATTCTGATGACGGCAGAAACCTCTCCATATTACTTGGTGATGGCGCCGGAGCTGTTGTGCTAAGTGCTTCAGAGGATCAGAACAAAGGAATTCTGGATGCTGCAATACACGCTGATGGAAGTTATTTTGAACTGCTTTGGACAGAAAGTCCGGGTACATCAGGCAAAACCTTCAGCGGAGATGAAAGCAAATGTTCCTATTTCCGAATGAATGGCAAAGACATGTTTAAACATGCGGTAGAAAAATTCACAGAAGTAACAGTACAGACATTGAAAAAGCACAATCTTTCCATGGAAGATATAGATGTTATTATTCCCCACCAGCCCAATATGAGAATTTTGGATGCGGTGATAAATACTCTGGGAATTCCAAGAAATAAGGTACAGATCAATGTACATAAATATGGAAATATTGCTTCCGGTTCTTTACCCATCACTCTGAGTGAATATATGGAGAATACTCCTCCGGAAGAAAGAGAAGGAAAGCTTGGACTTATAGTGGGATACGGCTCCGGAGCAACATGGGGAAGTGTTTTATATAAATTCTAATCTATAACACCATGTGGATCAATAAAACAGGAAATATAAGCAGCTCTTTGGCCATCTTGGGAACAATCTCCAACCCGGTTTATCTGGTAAAAGAAGATCAGGAATACATCCTGATAGAAGGAGGGTTAACCCGGGATGCCAAAGCGCTGCTGGCACAATTGAAAGAACATGTTTCTGATCTCTCATTAGTCAGACACTGGTTTATTACACACTCCCATTATGATCATTGCGGAGCTATAGAATCTCTTTATCCTTATCTGAAGCATATAAAACTATATGCCTCGGAACATGCGGTGAAAAACTTTCGTAATGAAAAATATGTAAAAAGGATTCGTCAGCTGAATGCCTTGATATCAGATAAAGAGATTAAAAAATTTCCTGCGGACTTACAACAGATTCCTTTCATCATTCTGAAAGATAGGGAACAAATAAAAACGGAATCTGGAATCTGGGAAGTAATCTATACTCCGGGCCATAGTCTATGCTCTGTGAGTATTCATTATAAAGAAAAAGACATTTTGTTCGTATCGGATGCTTTAGGGGAAATTATCAATACAAAAAAATGGTTTCCGTTGGCTTTTGATCATGTAAAACAATTTATAAACAGTATCAATAGATTGGGAGATCTGCGTGCCGATACCATTGCTTTAGGACACAATGGTATCCTTACAAGTGTGGAGGCCCTATCTGCACCAGCCTGCAGCCTTCTTGGGTGTAATGACTTGATAGAGTTTGTGGCCGTTCGTAAAGATTATTTATCAGAAGAAGAATTGGTGGATCACGTATGTAAAAAATATAAAGTGATGGATCATTCCTTCATTCCGGATAAAGTATACAGAAAAAGTATAGAACTATTAATCTCTCATTTAAAAACAGAATCATTCGTATGAATCAAAATCCAAAATATAAAGAATATGACGCTTGCATTGTAGGAGCAGGAATTGCCGGTATTTTCCTGGCCTGGCTGCTTGGTTCACAAGGCAAAAAAATCCTGATTTTAGAAAAAAACGCTAAAGTCAATATGAATGGTGCCGATATTTTGAAGCCTTCCGGTATCAATGTCCTTGAAAAACACGGACTGCTACAGGAACTTATGAATAAGGAATGCAGAGTGAGAAATCACCTCAGCGTTTTTCATGACGGTATTCAGGTCGATCACATCAATTATAAAGCAGAAAACGAAAGAGGATATTTCATGGTTTGTCCATACAGTGTTTTACTGGAAACTATTTATGATAAAATTCAGGCCATCGAAACCGTAGAACTATTGGTCAATCAATCCGTTTCAAAAATTAATGAAGTGGAAAATGGGGTCTATGTAACCCTTAATTCAGAAGAGGAGATTTTTAGCAATATCCTTATCGGAGCGGACGGAACCAAATCCATTGTAAGAGAATATGCTGGAATAAAAGCCCATTTCGACTATTACGATCATGTGATGTATTTCAACAAATACCCTATTACATCAAGTGTAGAAGAGCTCAACCGATTGTATGTAGACAAAAACGGAGGGCTCGCCTATTTCTACCCAATCAACAATACAGAAGCCCGATGTATTTTAGGGTTTAATATGGAAGAAGGGAAAAACCTGAAAGAATCCGGAAACAAAGAAACTTTGATCAAACGACTGAAAACATTTGTTACCCAAAGTGATGACATGTTAAACCAGATCAATTCACTGGACAATTTCCTCACTTTTCCCTTATGCAGAATGCATTCTGAACAATACTTTAAAGGAAGGATACTTCTTTTGGGAAATGCGGCCCATTCCATCCATCCCATTACGGGACAGGGAATGAACCTGGCTATTGAAGATACAGGAGAACTGTTCATCTGGCTTTCAAAATATTTTAACAGTGAAATTTCTTTGGAAGAAGCACTGGCAGACTATCAGGAGCAGCGTTTTGAACTTAACAGTAAAGTTCTTGCTTATGGTCACCGTCTGGCAGGCAGTTTCGGAAGCGCAGAAGACTTTATGAACAGCCTTAATTCCAAAATACAGACCAGCAGCAGAGACCTTTCCATACTCAATAAGATTTAAAAATAATTATGCAAATAGATTTATCAGACAAACATTTTTTAGTGACAGGAGGCGGAAGAGGAATCGGCAGAGCCATTGTTCAGCAGCTGCTTTCATCGGGAGCATCCGTATCATTTACCTATAATCATGGGAAAGAAACAGCAGAAGCTTTTTTGGACAAACTTTCAGCTGAATTTCCGGGTAAGACGATGCTTTATCAGGCTGACATAAAAGATGAAGAACAATCAAAATCTCTAATCGCCGAAATTGAAAAATCTGCATTAGGTCCGCTATACGGCTTGGTAAACAATGCAGGAATCACAATGGACGCCCCTTTTTTCAGCATGACCACCGATATGTGGACCAATGTATTGGAAACCAACCTGAATGGGACCTATTACCTCACAAAAGCAGTGATAAGATCTTTCGTCCGAAAGAAAAATTCAAAAATCATCAATATATCATCTGTTTCAGGAGTAAGAGGAGCAGTGGGACAGGCCAATTACGGAGCAACTAAAGCAGCTGTTATCTCTTTAACCAAAACACTGGCTCTGGAATTTGCAAAATTTAACTTACAGGTAAATGCTGTTGCCCCGGGATTTATTGATACCGAAATGGTAGCCAAAATGAATGAACAGGATAAAAAGAAAATAGATCAGATGATCCCCATGAAAAGGATGGGAAGAACGGAAGAGGTTGCTGAGCTGGTAACCTTTCTGTGCTCAGACAAAAGCAGCTATATCACCGGGCAGACATTCATCATCGATGGAGGATTAACTTTATAAAAAACACAACACATATGAAAAGAATTGTAATTACAGGAATGGGTGTAGTAAGCCCTTTAGCCTGTGAAAAAGAAGCATTTTGGGAAAAAATACTGAATGGAGAATCAGGAGTCGGAGACCTTACAAAACTGGAGCCCTCCAACTATAAAGGAGTTACCCGCGCTGCTGAAGTAGACTTGGAAAAAGATTATAAGAATACTGAATTGCTGGAGCATTTTAAGCCTTATGGCAAAGCCGTTACTTATGCCGCCGCCGCGATAGACATGGGTCTGAAAGATGCCGGTTTTGAAAAATTCACCAAAAAAAATAATTACGGAGTTATTCTGGGTACTACGAACGGCAACCAGGATATTGTAGAAAGAATTGTAGATCAGTGGAATCTGGAAATGAAACATGAAGACCTTTCCTCTGAAGCAGCAAAGACACTTACTTATTTCAGACCAGTTGAATTAAGTGCCAGTATAGCAAAATATTACAATCTCGGCGGAACCAATATGGTAATTCCTACAGCCTGTGCAGCAGGAAATTATGCTATTGGCACAGCCTACTCTATGATTCGCGAAGGCAGATCTTCCCTCATTATTGCAGGAGGAGCTGACCCTTTTACACGGTCCTGCTACACCGTTTTTTACAGATTGGGAGCCATGTCAAAAGACAACTGCAAACCTTTTGATCAGAACAGGAACGGGATGATTGTAGGGGAAGGAGCAGCTGTTTTAGTATTGGAAGAACTGGAACATGCACTGGCAAGAGGGGCTAAAATCTATGGCGAAATCAAAGGATACGGCTTAGCCTGTGATGCCTATGATCCTACAGCCCCTGATCCGGAAGGTTCCGGTGCTACCCTGTCTATGAACAATGCAATAAAATCAAGCAATATTGATAGAAAGAACATCACTTATGTAAGCGCCCACGGAACAGGAACAAAAGCCAATGATTCCCATGAGGTAAATGCGATGCGCAATGTTTTCGGAGAAGAAATAGATTCTTTATATGTCAATGGAATCAAATCCATGTTAGGACACTGTATGGGAGCAGCCAGTGCATTGGAAGCAGTAACTGCTACTCTTTCCCTACATCATCAAAAAGTTCCCAGAAACCGCCATACAGAAAAAATTGATGAAGCCTTTAATACTCATTTTCATATCCAGCCATCCTCAGAAATCGAAAATAAAGTAGATCATGTTCTTAGTAATTCTTTCGCTTTTGGTGGGAATATATGCAGCGTAATATTCAGTAAATATGACAGCAAATAACGATATAGTAATTTCCGTAATAGGCTTCAATAGTCCATACGGAACGGAGATTGACAATTATTTCTTCCGAAAAGAATCGGAAACGAAAGCTTTAATCATTGAAGATCACGATCCCCAGAAGTTTTTAAAACCAAAAGGACAGAGATTTCTTAACAAAGCAACATTGTTGTACTGTAATGCAGCATTTCATGCCATACATAACAGAAGTTTAAGTTCGATAATCAATGAAGCTCCTGAAAGAATCGGGCTTTATGACGGCACTGAACTTTCTAACCTTGAAGACTGTTTTATCTTTGATTTAACTGCAAAAAATCAAGGCCCGGACCGTGTAAGCCCAATGAAAGCTCCAAGCACCATTGCCAATGCAGCAGCCAGTCAGATGGCCATTCAGGCAGGAATAAAAGGGCCCAATTTCAGTGTATGTGCAGGGATGGCAGGAAGCCTTCAGGCTTTAGATATTGCTTCCCTCCATCTAAAACAGGGAATCACAGATTACGGAGTCATTGCCTCTACAGAAGTCCGAAATGAATATCAGGGGTCTATCCGTAGAGGAAATGAAGCCCTGCACAGACCAGCCTCCACCGAACTGGGAATAGCCATGGTTTTAGAACGCAGGGAAACTTTATCTGAAGCAGGCAGAAAACCTTTAGCCACAATAAAAAAGATACATTCTGAAACCCATACAGAGGATCTGCCGACAGAAGCATTTCTGTATCAGAATATTTCAGGTATGGCAGCACTATTCAGTTTTGATACCATTATTTTTTCCGGAGGCATTTCGGTAATTGATGAAACTATTTTTGAAGAAGTGTTAAGAAAAAATGGGCTGAGCACATCTGTCATTTATCCTGAAAACCTTTTTGGAGATAATGACAACGCCGGAGGTATGCTGGGAATAGCCTATGCTGTTTCGGTATTCGAAGGAAAAAGCATTCACAAAACAGATCAGGAAAACATTCTGGTTCTTTCAGCAGACAAGGCAGGAACTGTAATTCTCACCATAATAGAAAAAACAAAATAAATGGAAGCATTGTTAGAATCCTATCAGATCACTCAAATTTTAAAATACAGACATCCGTTTCTTCTGATAGATAAAGTGACAGGTTATATTCCCGGAAAAGAACTTACTGCTGTAAAAGCCGTCTCTATGGGTGAGCCCTATTTCGCAGGTCATTTTCCCGATTTCCCCATTATGCCTGGAGTTCTTATTACGGAAGCTTTAGCACAGGCTTCATCGCTCATGCTGGCTTTAGATGATCTGGAATGGGAAAAAGGAGGACCTCTTCCTTTGACAGAAAGACCCATAATAGGGGTTTTAGGAAATGTCCAGATTAATTTTCTAAAGTCGGTATTACCAGGATGCTTGCTGCAGCTGGAGGTAAGTATAGACTGGAGAAAAGGGCCTGCTTGCTCTATTCATGTAAAAGCATCGGCAGAAGGTTCTGTCTGTGCAAAAGGAAAAGTAACCGTAATGTTTATAGATAAAAATAAATTATCTGTTTAGATGGAATACAAAACACTATTGTTCTGTATTCCTTATGCAGGCGGCTCATCTTCCTCAATGTCTAATGTATCCAATGTACTGAATACGGAAGATGTGGAGGTACATTATGTAGAACTCCCGGGAAGGGGAATGAGAAGTACGGAACCTTTTCATTCAACATTAGAAGAAACTATAGAAGATATTTCAGATAAAATCAGAAGCAAACTGCTAAGTAAAGACCAGCCTTTTATATTGTGGGGACACAGTATGGGAGCTGTTTTGGGCCTTCTTGTTTTATTTAATCTACAGAACGATTATATGCCAAAAGGATTGATCGTTTCAGGGATGCAGGCACCCCTGTTTCAGCCTGCAGAACTGCCGATGCCGAGAAAAAAGCGAAATGCCCTGCTGCTTGATATTCTTCCAACGAAATATGAAAGAAGCAAAAATGCCCCGATTTTTCAGAGAGTACAGCAAAAACGGATAGAGATTATGGAAAAAGATACAGCACTTTTAGAAGAAAATCCTGTTGAAGACTGGCCGTCCATTATTATCGAAACTCCTTTGGCAGTAATCATAGCAGAAAATGATGAGCTGTATAATAATAAAGACTGCTATAAAGATTGGAACCGTCATACGTCCAATACTACAAGCTATTTTCCTGTAGATGGAGGACATTTTTTTATGTTCCAGTATCCGAAGCAGACCTCTGCCCTGCTAAGTAAAATAATAAATGATTTAACACACTAAATCTATGAAAGAAACTAAGATCTTTTCTTCTCATATAAGTTCAGATTACCCTGAAAACTTTGATATGAAGAGTTTTTATAACTCCCTGAGGCAGGCAGCCACAAGTTCTATTTGGTTTGAAGTTTCTGAAACCGTAAACAATGACAACCACAGGCTGGTTTTTATTGCGGCAGAATCTATTGCCTCATTACAGTCAAATAATGTGAATAAACTTCAATACAGATCAGGTGAAAAGACAGAAACAATAGAAACTGACGAGCTTAATTTTTGGGATAAAACAGCTGAATGGCAGAAAAAAAACATCCCTGAAAATAATTCTCATCCATATAATGGTCTTTTAGGTTTCAGCAGCTATGATTCTATACAGCTTATAGAAAATATTTCTCTGAAAAAATACGCTGAAGAAAGAGAAAGCAGCCATTTGCCACTCTTTAAATTTTCTCTATACCGATATATTTATGTTTTCAATATCACCCTCTCACAAGTTGTCTGCATCAATAACTATTATGATGGAGAAAGTGAAGAGATGACAGAAATGAAAGAACAGCTGAAAAACACCTTAAATACAGGACTAAATGGATTTCTAGTATCTGACGCAGAAGAAAAAGATTGCACGGAGGAAGAATTTTTAGAAAAAGTGAACAAAGCAAAACATCACTGCCAGATAGGGAATGTATTCCAGCTGGTCGTTTCCCGAAGATTTTCCAGAAACTATACAGGCGATCCGTGGACATTTTTTGTGAAGCTGAAAAACAACAGTGCCCAGTATTATTTCTTTCTGGAAGAAGAAAACTATACAATAGCAGGAGCATCACCAGAGACACATTTCAGTTCGTCAGATGGTTTGGCAATAGTAAAACCCATCGCAGGAACCTACAAAAAAACAATGCATAAAGAAAAGGATGCATTGCTGGAAAAAGAACTGCTGGCAGACCCTAAAGAAAATGCAGAGCACAATATGCTTGTTGATTTGGCAAGGAATGATCTCAGCAGATATGCAAAAGATGTATACATCAGTAAACTGAAGACCATAGAACATTATAATAATGTTATCCATATGGTAAGCCAGGTACAAGGTCAACTAAATACAGAGCTTAATACGGTCCGTCTGATCAAAGAATTTTTACCCGCAGGGACATTAAGTGGAGCGCCTAAATACAAGGCAGTACAGCTTATTGATGATATAGAAAGCAGCAGTCGTTCATATTATGGAGGACTACTTGGCTGGATAGGATTTAATAATGATATCAATACCTGCATTCTTATAAGAAGTACCTTATTCGAAAACGGAATGATGACTTACCGTGCCGGAGCCGGCGTTGTCATATCTTCTGATCCTCAAAAAGAGCTGGAAGAAGTAAACAATAAGATCACCTTAATTCTAAACACGTTAAAAGAATTTAGATCGTATACATTATGAAAAAAATACTGCTTGTAGACAATTACGATTCATTTACCTACAATCTCAAACAGCTCATTTCCGAATGTGGTGACTATAAGATTGATGTTTATAGGAATGATGCCTTTCAGCTGGAACTAGCACAGGATTATGATGCTATTGTTCTCTCTCCGGGCCCCGGAATACCACAGGATGCCGGGCTATGCATTCCTTTGATAAAGACTTATAAGCATTCAAAAAAAATATTGGGTATCTGTTTAGGACATCAGGCCATAGGAATCGCTTTTGGAGCTCACCTTATCAATACTTCTCAAGTTTATCACGGAGTCAGTTCCATAATTTCACTTAACAAAAATGAAAAAATCTATACAGAATTGCCTGACCATATAGAAGTCGCAAGATATCACAGCTGGGTGGTGGAAAATCGTAATCTGCCTCAAAACTTGGTCATAACATCTACTGATGATCAAGAGACAATCATGTCTCTGAGGCATGAAAAATATGATATTACGGGACTGCAATATCATCCTGAGAGTTTTCTTACTCCAAAGGGGAAAAAGATTGTACAAAATTGGCTGAAATTTTAAAACCCCAAGAATCATCAAATGAATATTATGGAGTCTCTTTACTTTTATCCACCCACGCGTTCCCTATATTGCCATTGAAGTAATAGAGGGATTATGCAGAAAGAGCACAATTATTCTAAAAACAGAAAATAGGATGCCCTTTTCCAAGTGATACCCATATCTGTAAAGCCCATTATGTTTACTTACCTGTTTTTAATCCTCAACAAAGTACACAATTTAAAATACTTTAAAAATGAAAAATAAAAAATTATTTCTTTTACCCTTAATTATGTTGGGTATCGTTTCCTGTCAAAATGATAATATGTTAGAGCCAATCTCCGGGGAGAATCCTGAAGTTTCAGCTTTATCCAAGGCTAGACTGTCTAATACTTTGGCTGCTTTTTTTGGAAATAATATTGATTTGAATAATCTTGCCAATTACTCAAATCAGGAGATTCCATCCCACATTATTAGAGGCAATTCCACTTATATGAACCCTGTAACAGATGCAGGAGCAACGCTAGGAAGAGTTTTGTTTTATGATAAGAACCTTTCTTCAAACAACACTGTTTCATGTGCAAGTTGCCATAAACAAGAATTAGCTTTTGGTGATGATAATATTGCAAGCCAGGGAGTAAACGGACAAACAGAGAGACATTCAATGAGATTGATCAATACCAGGTTTTCTGATGAGTCTCGCTTTTTCTGGGATAAAAGAGCATCTTCTTTGAAAGAGCAAACCTCTATCCCTATTAAAGACCACATAGAAATGGGCTTCAGTGGTACAAATGGAGATCCTTCATTTAATGATCTCATTATTAAATTGGCCGCTTTACCCTATTATCAAGAATTATTCACCAAAGCTTATGGTAATTCTGAAATTAATGAAGATAAAATTCAAAGCGCATTGTCCCAATTTGTATTAAGTATTACATCTTTTGACTCTAAATACGATCAGGGTAGAGCTCAGGCTCTTTCAGATTTTTCACCATTAAATAATTTTACAGAAGAAGAAAACCTGGGTAAAAATCTTTTTATGAAAATACCTGTGTTAAGTTTTTTAGTTACCGGTAACCGTATATCTGGTGGGCTTGGTTGTGCTGCTTGTCATCAAATTCCTGAACTCAGCATGGAACCTAATTCCGGGAATAATGGAATAATCAATAAGATCAACGGGAATGGTATTGATATTAGCGTTACAAGAGCACCTTCCTTAAGAGACCTTGTCAATAGTAATGGAAGATCTAATGGGCCAATGATGCACTCAGCAGTTATTACTACCCTGGAAGGAGTTGTAGATCACTATAATAATGTACCCAAGAACAGTCAAAATACTAACCTGGATACCCGTTTAGCTGGAGTCAAAAGCTTACGAGTTACAGAAAAGGAGAAAAAAGCAATTGTAGCATTTCTTAAAACTCTTTCTGGAAAAAATGTATATGTAGACAAAAAATGGTCAAATCCTTTTATTAATCAATAACAAACACCTTTTCTCATAAATTAATTTTGGTAAATAAGGCATTTATAATTTAGTAAGTGTCTTATTTTTTTATAAGAATTAAATAAAATGTTAAGTGAATTTTAGATCCAAAAGGCAAAAGAATTATTTTCTCACCAAATGAGGATGGTCACTATATTGAAAATTATCAAAGGAGAAAAATACACCATCCAATACCACAAAAATAAAATTTAACCTATAAAGGCATAAAATATGCTGATATTTAAACAGATAACTTTAAAATGTAATGTCATGAGAAGTTTATTATGGTTAATTGCAGTGATCTGCATTGTTGTATGGCTATTAGGAATACTGGGAATTGTGCCCGGAATCAGTACAGGGTATTTGATTCATATTTTGCTGGTTATAGCTATAATTGTTGTTCTTTATAATATTATTACGGGGAGAAAACCGTTGGATTGATTATAAATAAAACCGTATTCTGTCTTCTCCATTCAATGTTAAGTCGTATTGGGAAGATGATAAATTTATGCTAAAATTCAACGGTAACTTAAGCTAGAGGATTTTTCTATTTTGGTATTCAGGGCCCTTTCCCCATTAAAATACAGGTATTTATTACTGAGATTAAATCAGTGAATGGCTAACCTGCTGTTTTATCACGTCTTATTTTTAACTACATTTGATGTGTTGAAACTCTTTTTGTTCAATTCTCAAAATGAACAGATTGTACTGCATTTGTATAAAAAATTAAGATAATATATGGAAAGACCGCTTATTCTGGTGACTAATGATGATGGAATTACAGCTCCTGGTATCAGAAATTTGATCAGTTTTATGAACGAAATCGGAGAAGTAGTGGTAGTAGCCCCCAACTCTCCCCAAAGTGGAAAAGGCCACGCTATTACCATTAACTCTACACTAAGCTACGAAGAGGTTACCCTTGATGGCCCGCAAACAGATTATTCCTGCAGCGGAACTCCTGTAGACTGCGTAAAAATGGCTCTTGATAAAATTATGACAAGAAGACCTGATATTGTAGTTTCAGGGATTAATCATGGGGCCAATTCATCTATTAATGTAATCTATTCAGGAACAATGTCTGCTGCTGTGGAAGCAGGTGTGGAAGGAATTCCTGCCATCGGATTCTCATTACTGGATTTCAGCTGGGAAGCAGATTTTACTCAGGCTAAAGAGTTTATTCAGAATATTGTAAGAAAAACTCTTGAAAACCCGATGCCAAAAGGAATTGTTCTGAATGTGAACATCCCTAAACTTCCTGCATCAGAAATAAAGGGAGTGAAAGTTTGTAAGCAGGCTCATGCTAAATGGGAAGAAAGCTTTGATGAAAGGGTAAATCCACACGGGAAAAAGTATTACTGGTTAACAGGTTACTTCAACAATATGGATGATTCTGAAGATGCTGATGAAACAGCTTTGGCTAACGGATACATTTCTATCGTACCTGTGAAGTTTGACCTTACTGCGTATGAGTATATGAAAACCCTAGAAGAAGTAATGGTTTTTGATACCGCAAAGGAAGTTAAATAATACTGTTATTAAGATATAGAAAAAGCGTGAAATTTGATCTTCACGCTTTTTATTTTTACTCTCGCTGATTGAGTAGATACCGCAGATTTTTGTTACAAATTATCAATTATACGCAATCATCTGTGAAAATCCGTATCCATCTGTGGTAGAATCTATTAGCCACAGATCGGGAACAGATGATTATGCTTAAAATAATACTTTGTCTTCTTTTCTCAATTCCTCAAGATAACTTTTCTTATCATCTCTATAGAAAAGGTTCATGGTTTCAAACGGAATTAATTTCAGATCTTTATTCACAATGTGAACACAGGACTTCTTCACTGCTCTTACATCAAAATCATGAGCATCCATAAAGTTCATAATGATAATTCTGAACAGATTATCATAATCCAGATCCGGAGCACATACTTCAGGAAGGCAACAAAGCAGCTGATTAACCTTAGGCTTTACTTTATCGACAGAAATACCGGTACTGAAGATATCCAGCAACTGCATATGAAGCCCAGCATCCTGTTCATAAACGATGGTATTTTTGGATTCGTTGTTCAGAAGATCAGCAGGATTGATATATCGGGTTAGGGGAATGATTTCTCCCTGAAGTTTTAAAATATATCCCATGGCTAAGGCGTCAGGATTACAAGGAACAGGAATAATGTCATCAGAATTTAACAGTGGAAACTGGTTAAGAATCTCCTGCCTCACCTCTGTTAAGGTAATTTTCTCATGTGCAGAATCTTCCCTGTTTCTCCCTGCAATTTCTACCGGCTGGAAGGTAATTCCTCTTACACACTTCTGTTTTAAAGCAAATTCAATGATCTTTCCGATCTCATCAATATTTTTATCTTTCTGAAGGACAATAACCAAGGTGGTGGAAAGGTTTAGCTCATTCAGTTTCTCCAAAGCTTTCATCCTTACGGAAGTAAGATCTTTTCCTCTGAAATCTTCCAACACTTCAGGTTTAAAAGAATCAAACTGAAGATACACTTCAAATTCAGGAGCATAGGTGGCCAGCTTTTCAGCAAAACCAGGATCATTGGCAATTCTTATCCCATTGGTATTCAACATTAAATGTTTAATGGGTTTTGACTTGGCAATATCCATAATTTTGAAAAACTCCGGATGAATAGTAGGCTCTCCGCCACTGATCTGAACAACATCCGGTTCGCCCTCATTTTTAACAATGATATCAAACATGGCCTCAATTTCCTCAAGGCTTCTGTGGCTTCCATAATGTGGGGAAGACATGGCATAACAGGTTGGGCAGGTCAGATTACAGCGATCCGTAACTTCTACAATCGAAAGACAGCTATGCTGCTCATGATCCACACAAAGCCCACAGTCATAAGGACATCCGTATTCTACATCTGTTCCGAAATGAACCGGCATTTCTGAAGCTTTGTTATAGTTCCTTATATTTTTATAATACTGAACATCTGAGGCTATCTTTGTTTTGAAAAAGCCATGATCAGGACATCTTTTGGTCATGAAAACAGCTTCATCTTCTATGATGATCTTCGCCCCTACCCTTTTCAGGCATTCCGGGCAAAGACTAATGGTATAATCGTAATAGGTATAGTTTCTTACTGGCATAATTAATTTCTAAAATATTTATCCACAGATATATCCGCTGATCAGACCACAGACCAATAAACAGATAATAAAAGTCATTATAAACTGTTTTCTGCTGAATTTTCTGTTATCCTTACTTTCATAGATTAGTTTCACAATAAAAGTAACAATAATAGAAAAAAACAGAGCGCCTATAATCATCATCCCAACGATCATAAAAAAAACACCTGCAAGGCTCCCGCCATCTAAAAATGTTAAGAGTTTCATATTGAATGTTTTAAATAAGTGGTTTGAATATTTTTAATAGTATAAATGTAGTAAATAATTACACAAATACATACAAGTTGAATCGTTCCAAGATTTCCTGCAATTTCAACTCTTGGCTTAATGAAATCTAATAAAAGTCTAAAGATAAAATAGCTCAGCATAAAGATCTGAAAAAGGAACCCTGACGGATATGTCTTCTGTTTCTGAATATATTTAAGAATGATCCAAAGGCTGATAAGAAACCCTATTTCGTATAAGGCAACAGGATGTCTGAGATACTGATCTCCCAGGTTCATTCCAAAAATAGAATCTGTAGGAATACCATAGGTTTCCTCGTGAACTCCTGTAAGAAAACAACCAATCCTTCCAATAATGATCGCCAACATTAAGGGAAAAACAATGAGATCTCCCGTGCTTTGTTTGTGTCTGACTATTTTTTTGGCCAGCTCTACTCCCAGTAAACCAAAGGCTAACCCTCCCACAATGGTATTGCTGGACCAGAACTTCTGAAAACTAAAGTCCTCAAACATGGTGTAAGGATTTTCCAGATTTCCGATGAGTTTGGATCCCAATAGCGCTCCTGCTGTTGCGCCTATCAGAACTGCAGCAGAAGTATTGAACGAGAGCTTCTCGGTTGATTTTCTTTTAAGATAAAAATAATATCTCATCCCCAGAAACATACCAACGGCTTCAAAAAGAGGATGCGCAAGAATTGTATGACCGAAAATATGAAAAGTTACAGGAAAATCCATGGCTTCAAAAATAATCCATTTCAGATTATTTACTACCTTTATTCTGAGAAATAATTACAAAATGCGTATAGAATATGACATAAAACTAGGGTTTAAGGATGTAATGTTCCGCCCTAAGCGTTCCACCTTGAAGTCCCGTTCAGAAGTAGAGCTGGAAAGGGAATTTATTTTTAAACATACCAAAAAAAAATGGAGTGGAGTTCCTGTTATCGCTGCTAATATGGATACTGTAGGGACTTTTGAAATGGCTGTAGAACTCGCTAAAGACAAGATCATCACGGCAATACATAAACATTATACTCCTGAAGAATGGGATCAGTTCCTGGAAAGCCAGCCTGAAAGCATTCATCAATATATTGCTTTAAGCACAGGAACAGGAAAAGCAGATGAAGAGAAAATCAGGCTCATTCTTGAAAAGCACCCAAAAATCGAGTTTCTCTGTATAGATGTTGCCAATGGTTATTCTGAGCATTTCGTTCAGTTTGTGAAGACGGCAAGGGCTAATTTTCCTGACAAGGTTATTATTGCCGGGAATGTAGTAACCGGAGAAATGGTTGAAGAGCTTCTTTTGGTAGGAGCAGATATCATTAAAGTGGGTATCGGACCTGGTTCTGTATGTACCACCCGTGTAAAGACAGGAGTTGGCTATCCACAATTGTCTGCTATTATTGAATGTGCTGATGCAGCTCATGGATTAGGAGGCCACATCATTGCAGACGGAGGCTGTAAAGTCCCGGGAGATGTTGCCAAGGCTTTTGGTGGTGGTGCCGATTTTGTGATGCTGGGCGGAATGTTTGCCGGCCACGATGAAAGTGGGGGTGAAATGGTGGAAGAAAATGGTAAAAAATACCGTTTATTCTACGGAATGAGTTCAAAAACAGCTATGGATAAACACTCAGGAGGGGTTGCTGAATACCGTGCTTCAGAAGGGAAAACTGTAAAAGTAGCCTATAAAGGTCCAGTTTCTGAAACCGTGAAGGATATTTTAGGAGGAGTGCGTTCTACCTGTACTTATGTGGGTGCATCCAAACTTAAGGAACTTTCTAAAAGAACTACGTTTATCAGGGTTCAGGAGCAGGAAAATCAGGTTTTTAACTAATAATTAATTTTCTCTCACAGATAATGTAGATTTAAAAAGTCTGCACCAAATAAAAAAAGAGGCTACACATTTTGTATAGCCTCTTTATATTTTAAGTTAACATTCCACCGTCAACGTTCAGTGTCTGTCCGGTAATGTATGATGCCATTTCGCTTCCTAAGAAAACACAGGCATTGGCTACATCAGCAGGCTGCCCTCCTTTTTTCATTGGAATTCCGTCTCTCCATTCCTGAACTATTTTTTCATCCAGAATAGCAGTCATTTCTGTTTCGATGAATCCTGGAGCAATAGCGTTACATCTGATATTTCTTGATCCTAATTCTAATGCCACAGATTTTGTAAACCCAATAACACCAGCTTTAGAAGCTGCATAGTTCGCCTGTCCTGCATGCCCCTGAATTCCTACTACGGAAGTCATATTAATGATAGATCCTGATCTTGCCTTCATCATCGGCTTGATAACTGCTTTTGTAAGGTTGAAAACTGAATCTAAGTTTACTTTGATTACCTGATCCCAATCTTCTTTAGACATTCTCAATAACAGGTTATCTTTTGTAATCCCTGCATTGTTTACCAAAATATCAATCTGTCCAAACTCTGCCATTACTTCCTCTACCAATGTTTGAGCGGCATCATAATCTGATGCGTCAGACTGATATCCTTTAATTTGGGTTACAGAACTTAAAGCTGCTTCTAATTCTTTAGCTTTGTCTACAGAACCGGCATAAGTAAATGCTACTTTTGCTCCCTGTTGAGCAAACATTTCAGCAATCCCTTTCCCGATTCCTCTTGTAGCTCCGGTAATTAGTGCTACCTTTCCTTCTAATAATTTCATATCTCTTGACGATTATTTTTTTATAACTCATTCAGCCAGTGAAAGCTGACTCATTTAGTAGAATAATTCTTTTTCAGAATTAAACGGTTTGCAAAGATATTATAAATTGTTATTCAACACATTGAAAACATCAAAATACTGAACTTTTTTGTTAAATTTCTCTGATTTTGCTATAGTTCCGCCATATCATTTCTAAATCTGGTGAAATAAATTAAGTCAGTTTTCTTATCCCTATTCAGTTTCAAGACTTCCTTCATCCAGGTATATTTATCATAAATAACCTCTGTTAAAGGCTCATTCTGAAAATTTAAAACTCCATACTTCCCTTGTTTCCTGACAACGATTTCATTTTCAAAATTGTCAAAGGCAATAATATCTTCGTAAGCAAAAGGAACAATTTCCGTACCCTTCGCATCCAGAATACCATAAAGATTACTATTATTCATACAAACCAATGGTTTTGAATACTCATTCAGAATATTAAAGTATTCAACATCCTGATTCTTTATCTGCTTTATATCCTTAATTACAACTGCAGACCTGTTCGTTACCGAAAATCGATAATACTGCTCTTGTCTTTTAATTATCATATTCTCAGGATAAAAACCTACAATCTGATCATCTTCATTCAGGATATTTTTGAGCTCCTTATCCAAAAGCTTTTCCTCATTCCCTTTTTTAAGATAAATAAAATCCTTTCCGGAGACTGTAAAATTTTTAATAAAGTCATACTCCTGAGGAATAACTGTATTACCCTGCAGATCTACAATACCGGATTGATCTGACCTGTCACTATAAACCCTGAAAAGATGGTTAGATAATGGATATAAATATTTAAAATTATTAGGATAAAGCTTTTGATCTTTCTTGTAAAAGACTGTCGTTTTATTACTTTTTCTGAGATAAATATATTCTTTCTTTCCAAAGTATTCCGGGGTGATATCACTGTAGATCTCATCCACTAATGTGTTGTTCTCAGCATCAATCAACCCGTATTTTCCGGTTGCTTTATTTTGGGTAATCAGATAGGGGTAAGCATTGATATCTACTACATTCTTCGAAAGTTTATGTAAAGTCTGACCGTTTTTTCCAATGATTTCACTTTGATGATCTTCATTGATAATAAGAGCTTTTCCATTTTCAAAACTGTAATCATCCTTAAATTCCCTGTCACTGATCTGCTTCCCGTTAAAGTCATAAAGGAACCATTTTTTATCCTTTAAAACAAAGAACGCATCCTTTTCTGCAAAGCGAATCTTCTCTGAATCCGCAATGATTAATTTTCCATTGTAATCATAAACAGCTTCTTTTCCTTGTCTGGAAGCAATAATACGTTCTTTACTCCACCAGGATGTATTGAAATCCTGATCTTCAAGAGGAAGCAGTTCATTTCCTTTTTCGTCAATAATCGCTGATTTTCTTCTGTTTCCTTCCTCAGAATAAAGAATAAATCTGTTTTTAAAAATATGGGAAATTCCACCTTTATAAGAGGATTCAAAGGTTATATTTCCTTTAGCATCTACAATGCCCTGCTTTTTGGAAACAGGGTCGTAGACAATTCCAAAGCCTTCAGAATATGAGCCTACCTCCTTCCCTGTCTTTTTGGAAAGAAGAACCTTAGTGTATTGGTTAGTTTGCGCCATACAAACTGTAGAACACAATACAAAAACTAGTTTTTTCAATTAAAAATTAAATAGAATTATTGACAATAAGAACAATCTCTCCTTTTAAAGTTTTACTCTTGGAAAATTCAATTAATTCATTGATTGTTCCCCGTTTAGTTTCTTCAAATTTCTTAGAGATCTCACGACTTAAACTTGCCTTGGTGTTTTCACCAAAGAATTCTTTGATCTGCTCTAATGTTGTATTGATTTTATGCGGACTTTCGTACAATACAATGGTTTTCTTTTCCTCAGCAAGCTGCTTTAATTTGGTTTGCCTTCCTTTCTTTTGCGGTAAAAATCCTGCAAATAAAAATTCGTTATTCGGAAGCCCTGAAACCACTAAAGCGGGAATCAAAGCTGTTGCTCCGGGAAGACAGATCATTTCGATATCGTTATCTGCTCCTGCTTTTGCCAGTAAATACCCCGGGTCTGAAATTCCGGGAGTTCCCGCATCGGTAATGATGGCAATATTCTGACCGTTTTTAAGGTCTGTAATTACTTTCTCTGTTGCCTGATGTTCATTGTGTAAATGATAAGATTTTAAAGGCTTGGAGATTTCAAAATGTTTTAAAAGTATTCCGGAAGTTCTCGTGTCTTCACATAAAATATAATCAACTTCTTTCAGAACATTCACTGCTCTGAAGGTCATATCTTCCAGGTTCCCAACGGGTGTGGGAACAAAATATAGGATTCCGCTCAAAATTATAAGAATTTATTTTCCACCAATATCCAAAGTCTCTGTGCATATTCGTCCACTTTACTCCATTTTCTTTCGTAATAAAGGTCGCTCAGGTATTCTTTCGCTTCCTCCAGTGTTCTGAAATGGTTAAGCTGTGCTACTGTATCATTAAGATCTGTCTGGCTTCCTTCAAATAACATTTTTGAAAAAGCAATTCTGTCATTCAAATCCAGTTTAAATTCCGGTTTTAGCTTTTCAGCTTCCATAAAGTTGGTAGGAATATTGGATTTCAGAATACTTCCGGCATCTTCTTTTACAGTTTCCGACTGGTTTTCCTTTGGAAAATCTCTTTCCAGAGGATCATCGTCAAACAGGGATTGAACAGCTTTCAACCCTTTGATATTGGCTAGTTTTATTTTTTTCTCCTGCTGATATTCGTCTAAATTTTCAAAACTCTCATCAGAAGGATGTCTTTCTGTTTCTTCGGGAACAGGTTTATCTATTTCAACAATTGTTCTTCTGTCATATACTTCAGCGAGAACACGTTCATCCTGTTTTTCTTCCCCAGAATGGTCATTTTTGATCTCATTCAGGATATTTTCAACATTCGAAGTTTCCGAAACCAGTTCTCCCTGCTCTAAAGCTACATTGGAAGCTACAAATTGCTCCTCGTTCTCTTCGATCAGTATTTCGTCATCAAGCATTTCAGTATCGAAAATACTTGGAATGGTTTCTCTGACTTTATTTTCGGAAGTATCACTTACTGCTGCATAATCTACTTCATTTTCTTTTTCACCTTCCTCATCGGTATCTATTTCATTCAGCTGATTATTAAAAATGGCTTCCTCCTCTGTTACTTCTTCATTAAACATATCTTCGTTGATATCTTCATCTGAATCAGGGCGAGCATCAGCTAAAATTTTCTCTTCATCCACAAAGCTTAAAACAGCTTCATGGGTAATAAAATGTTCATTTTCATCAATTTCATTCAATTGGTTATTGAAAACTGCTTCTTCTTCCGTTATATCTTCAGAAGCAACAGGAGTCTGAACATTTTCAATAGTCCTTTCTTCATTATTTTCTGCTACGGAACTTATAATGTTTTCATGGAACTCATTTTCAACGATCTCATTCAGCTGGTTGTTAAAAGCAGCTTCCTCTTCATCTGATCCGATGATAAAATGGTCATTTTCATGCTCATCAATCTCATTCAGTTCATTATTGAAAATAGCTTCTTCTTCTGTTACCTCATTTCCAGAATCATGATGATCCGATTCACCCGAAACAAAAGAAGCCCCAGAACTGTCTGCATGTAAAACAGGTTCTTCTGCAATAAAGTATTCAATATTTTTTTCCAGTAATTTCAAAAAAGAAATCCTGTTAGCAAGCTCATCTACAAGATCTTGCTTGGAAAGTAATTCGTCTACGTTATTTATTTTGTCAAGATTATCGATGATATTCTTAGACTCAAATAAAATCTTTTCCTTTAAATCTTGGATATTCTGCATGATAAGATTCTTATTAAAATTGCTTACTTTTGATGTTGAAAATATACGGCTAATTTAACAAATGTTTTTAGAAAATACAATTAATCATTCCAAACAAAGTGGTTGGATGGAAGTGATTTGTGGCTCTATGTTTTCGGGTAAAACCGAGGAGTTGATCCGAAGATTACGTAGAGCAGAAATGGCAGGACAAAATGTGGAAATTTTTAAACCGAAACTGGATATCCGGTATTCTGAAGAGGACGTTGTTTCTCATAATCAGAATAAAATCCGCAGCACCGCAGTAGATAATCCGAATGAGATTCTTCTATTGGCATCCAATTGCGATGTGGTAGGAATAGATGAGGCTCAGTTTTTCGATGAAAGCATTGTTGAGATAGCCAATCAACTGGCCAACAGCGGCATCAGAGTAGTGATTGCAGGATTAGATATGGACTTTCTGGGACGTCCTTTCGGACCAATGCCCAATTTGATGGCTACTGCAGAATATGTTACAAAAGTGCATGCTATTTGCAAGAGAACAGGTAACCTTGCCAATTATTCTATGAGAACCTCCCAGGGAGACAATCTGGTAGAGCTGGGTGAAACTGAAAGCTATGAAGCTGTAAGCCGCCGTGTTTTTATTGATGAAGTGCTTTCAAAAAGGAGGTAAGTGATAGAGGTAAAAGCATAAAAAAATAAAATATATTCACTTAATATAAATGATAAACGAAAAAGCAATACTGTAAAATTTCAAAAGAAGAATCAGCCATACAATAATGAGCTATTCCAGCCTTTTTGCAATTTTACCTTTTTTGCAATTTCGCCATAAAATAAAGCAGAAAGGGTACCAATGAACTATACAGTACAACAAATTGCAAAGATCACCAATGCAGAGGTTATTGGAGACAAGAATTTAGTGGTTAAAAATATAGCATATGACAGCAGGATTATTTACTCAATTAAGAATACTGCGTTCATTGCGATCAACACGCATAAAAATTCTGGTGAAAAGTTCATTGAAGCTGCTATAGACAGAGGTATTAATATTATTATTTCTGAACATCAATATCCACAGTTTGAAAATATAACGTGGATTATTGTTAAAAATTCTGTAGATTTTCTTCAACAATTAGCAAAGTATCACTTCGAAAATTCTCATTTACGATCTATCGGAATTACCGGAAGTAATGGAAAAACCATTTTAAAGGAATGGCTATATCAATGTTTATGGAATGAATTCCCTACTGTAAAAAGTCCAAAGAGTTTTAATTCTCAAATAGGACTTCCCCTTTCTCTTCTTCAGATTAACGATTCTCATCAGCTGGGAATTTTTGAAGTAGGGATTTCCCACCCGAATGAAATGGAAAAGCTCGAAAATATTTTCCATCCTCAGATCGGATTATTAACGCATATCGGAAATGCTCATGCAGCCAACTTTTCTTCCGAAGAAGAACTGATTGATGAAAAGATTAAACTTTTCAAAGATTCTGAAATCATCATTTATAATGGTGACCATTCTTTGGTAGATCAGAAAATCAAAAAATTATATTCAGATAAAAAATTAATCTCTTACGGATTGAAAGAAACTAATGATGTCTTCATCAAAAACAATATTTCCAAAGATGAAAACATCCTTGTTGAATATTTTGGGGAAGAAATCAGTTTTCCGGCTCATCAGAGAGACGAAGCTACGTTAACCAATGCTACAGCGCTTATCGCTGTCCTTAAGGTGTTACAGGTCGAAAATAAAAAGATCATTGAAAAAATCAACCTTTTAAAGGCCATCGAAATGAGGCTTGAAGCGATTGAAGGAAATAAGGGCAATATTGTCATCAACGATTCTTTTAACCTTGACCTCGATTCTTTGAAAACTGCTCTTCAATTTTTGAAAGAATACAATAAGCCGAAAAAATCTTTAGTCCTAACAGATATCGTAGGGGTAAATGCCAATTCTAAGGAGTTGTATGAAGAAGTTTCCGAATTGGTGAATGAACAGTATTTTGATTCTGTATTCCTGATTGGTGATGAAATATCAAAGTTCAGTGAATTATTTAAATCTAAAACATTTACTTTCATCGATACCAAAGAACTGATCGAAAGCAAACATCTTTCTGAAATCGAAAACCAGATTATTCTTCTCAAAGGAGCCAGAAAATTTGAAATCGAAAAATTAAAAGATATTCTTGAGCTCAGAAAACATGATACGGTTTTAGAAGTTAATCTGAATGCTATTCTTCATAATATCAATTACCACAAATCACTATTAAAGCCAGGCACAAAAATGATGGCTATGGTAAAAGCCAATGCTTATGGCTTGGGGAGTTATGAAATTTCAGAATTCCTACAACATCACCACATTGATTATTTAGGAGTAGCGTATGTTGATGAAGGCGTTGAACTTCGTAAAAAAGGAATTACCACTCCTATCATCGTGATGAATCCTGAACAACACAGTTACCAAACCATCATAGAGTATAACCTGGAACCTGAAATTTATAGTTTCAGAGTTTTGGAATTATTCTATGAAGCGGTTCAAAAATCGGGATATGATAAGAAATATCCTATTCATATTAAACTGGAAACAGGAATGCACCGTCTTGGTTTTAAAGATTTTGAACTGGATCAGCTGAGCGAAACTTTAAGTGAGAAAAATCTTAAAGTTCAAAGTATGTTCAGCCATCTATCTTCTTCCGACATGCCGGAAGAGAAAGAATTTACTTTCAAACAACTGGATATTTTTGAAAAAAACTCAAGTTTCTTAACGGAAAAACTAGGCTATTCTCCTCTCAGACATATTTTAAATTCTTCCGGAATAACCAGCTATACAGATCACCAACATGATATGGTAAGGATCGGTATTGGCATGCTGGGAGAATCACCGGATACTGAAATACAGAAACAATTACAGTCTGTGGTAAGTTTTAAAACCGTAATTTCACAGATATCAATGGTTGAAAACGGAGAGTCTGTAGGATACAGCAGAAAATTTAAGCCAGATCATCTGACAAAGATTGCTACCATCCCAGTTGGATATGCAGATGGTATTCCAAGATTGATCGGAAATCAGGTAGGAAGCCTTGGAGTGAATAAAATACTAGCTCCAATTGTTGGAAATATCTGCATGGATATGATGATGATTAACGTGGAAAACATTCCAAATGTAAAGGAAGGCGATATGGTAACCGTCTTTAATGCAAAACCAAGTTTAAAAGAATTCGCAGGATACTGCAAAACGATAACCTATGAAGTATTAACATCCATTTCGCCCCGGGTGAAACGGATCTATATAAAAGATTAACTATGAGAAAACTCCTGATTCTTCTTTTCATATTCCCATTGCTATGGATCCAATCTCAGGTAAAAAAAGACCTGGTGATTCCGAAGAACCCCAAAATAGGACTGTCGCTTGCCGGTGGTGGTGCCAAGGGTTTCTCACATGTAGGAGTACTTAAAGTATTAGATTCATTAGGAGTAAAAGTGGATTATATTGCCGGAACCAGTATGGGCGCTATTGTTGGCGGACTCTACGCTTCCGGATATTCCGGTAAAGAAATAGAAAAAATCGTAATGGATACGGATTTCTATTCTTTAATTATGGATCCGAAATCCAGAAAAGAAACCAGCTTTTTCAACAAATCTGTTGACAAATATCTTTTATCTATTCCATTAAAAAACGGGAAAATTACACTTCCCTCTTCCATCAGTACAGGACAAAGAAATGTTTATCTTCTAAAGGAACTTTTTAAAAATGTTTCCAATATTGAAGACTTTTCTAAAATGCCCATTCCTTTCTTATGCGTTGCCACCAACCTTGAAAGCGGGAATATGCAGATCTTTGAAAAAGGAGATCTGGTACAGTCTATTATGGCCAGTTCAGCTTTTCCATCTTTAATGGATCCTGTTAAAATAGGTGACAGTATCTATATTGACGGAGCAATGACGGTAAATTACCCTTCAAAGCCATTAAAGGACAGAGGAATTGATATCGTTATTGGTGTGGACCTTAACCAGGATCTATCCAAAAGAGAGGATTTAAACAATATTATATCCATTCTGAACCAGGTCATTGATTTCGGAATCAAAAAAGATACAAGAAAACAATATAAATATACCGATATTAATATTAAACCTGACCTCAAAGGAATGTCTGCAACAAGCTATGATGACAAGAAAAAAATTCTTGACAGCGGTTATGTGGAAGGTTTAAAATACTCTCAGATTCTGGATCAGCTGCCTAAACGTCAGTTCGACCGTCTCAGACAAAGCGTAAATCCGATATATTCTAATGTATATAAGATAGACAGCATTTCTATAGAAGGAAGCAAAATATATGGTAAAAACTATACTCTGGGGAAAATGGGACTGCGTCTCCCCTCTTTGCAAACCTATGGAAACATTAATAAAATGGTTGATAAACTAGTTGCTACCAACAACTATAAATTCATCAACTACGATATCGTTCAGGAGAATGATGCCAATTATTTAAAGCTTTATGTTACCGAAGATGAAGCCCGCCATTTCTTAAAATTTGGATTACATTATGATGAAGTTTTTAAAACAGGTCTTCTTCTGAACTATTCAGCAAAGAGACTTTTATTTAAAAACTCTAATCTTTCTGTGGATGTAGTGGTAGGTGATAAATTAAGATACTATCTGAATTATTTTATTGATAACGGATATATTCCCGGATTTGGTATTTACTCTTCCGGAATGAGTTTTGACCTTAAAAATGCTGATAATAATATTATCGACAAATGGGAATGGATGAGAAACGAAGCCTATATACAGTCTGTATGGAAGGATAAATACGCTATTGGTGGTGGTATTAGCCACGATTACTTTAAGGCTGAAATTAATGGCGACAACAGACGTTATGCCCGCTTTTTAAATCCTTATGTATTTCTGAAGACTGATACGCAGGATGACAAGGAGTTTGCAACCAAAGGAATATATTTTGCCGCCGAAGGAAAGGTCATAGACCTTTTAAAATCGGAAGTAGAAAAACGAATTGTTCAGATAAAGGCAGATTTAAAGATCAATATTCCTTTAGGAAAACAATTTACTTATCGTCTTAATTTATTTGGCGGAATCACTCTTGGAGAACATCTTCCACCCTATTATCAATACAGATTGGGAGGAATTTTTGAGCAGAATATTATTAACTTCAAACGTTTTGGAGGGTTTTATTTTGCCCAGTTACACACTAATAATGTGATATTGGCTTCCAATGACCTTCAATTCAGGTTCAATAAAAACTATTTTATCAGCGGAAACTTTAGCTTTGCCAATCTTTCCAATGACATTAAATTCGAAGATGCAGTTAAAGTAAATTATAGCTCACTTGGAATTACGGCTGGGTACAAATCTCCTTTCGGGCAGATAAAAGTAAACTTCAGCCACTCACTTAAAAACAATCAAAAAGGCATATTCAGTGTTATTTTAGGACACTGGTTTTAATACAATGATACAATTCTTTTACGAAAATTTACCGGAGTCGGTAGATACAGATTACAAACAATGGCTGGAAGATCTGATTCTTTCAGAAGGAAAAAAACTAGGAGAAATCAGCTATATTTTCTGCGATGATGAATATCTTCTGAAGATTAATCAGGATTATTTACAGCATGATTATTATACCGATATCATCACTTTTGATTATGTAAAAGGCAAGACAATAAGCGCTGAGATTTTCGTATCTTTGCAACGCATTTCTGATAACGCTTCTACCCTTTCCCGAGATTATGAAGATGAATTAAGAAGAGTTTTAGCCCATGGAATTTTACATCTTATAGGCTATAAAGACAAGACAGAAGAAGAGGAAAAAGAGATGCGAAGAATGGAAGATTTGTACTTAAGCAAGTATAGGAATTCAAAGAATTAAATTAAATAATACTTTAAGTCCGTTATCTAAAGTACTCAATTCTAGCAGTAATATAAGTTTACCTAGAGTGCATTCTTCAAAAATGTTTCACGTGAAACATTGATAGTTAAAGATAAGGTTTAAGCTTAAACAAGCAAGATAAAAATGATTTCAGAAATATATGATGTGATCGTAGTAGGTGCAGGACACGCAGGATGTGAAGCAGCAGCAGCAGCAGCCAACCTGGGTTCAAAAACACTATTGGTTACAATGAATATGCAGACCATCGGACAGATGAGTTGCAACCCGGCAATGGGTGGAATCGCAAAAGGACAAATCGTAAGAGAGATTGACGCGATGGGTGGATACTCCGGAATCGTAGCAGACAAATCGGCCATCCAATTTAAAATGCTGAATCTTTCAAAAGGTCCTGCCATGTGGTCCCCAAGAACCCAAAATGACAGAATGCTTTTTGCCGAAGAATGGCGACTGGCTTTAGAGAATACTCCCAATCTTGATTTCTTTCAGGATATGGTGAAACAACTGATTGTTGAAAATAATAAAGTAACCGGAGTTGTTACTTCTTTAGGAATTGAGATTAAAGCAAAATCCGTAGTTCTTACCAACGGAACTTTTCTTAACGGATTAATTCATGTTGGCGATAAACAATTAGGTGGTGGAAGAATGGGTGAACCAAGAGCATTTGGTATCACCGAACAATTAGTCACTTTAGGTTTTGAAGCTGGAAGAATGAAAACCGGAACTCCACCAAGAGTTGACGGAAGAAGTTTGGATTATTCAAAAATGGAAGAACAGAAGGGAGACGAAAATCCTCAAAAGTTCAGCTATCTTGATACACCGAAATTGACAAAACAATTAAGTTGTCATATTGTATACACCAACGAAATAGTACATGATATCCTAAGAGAAGGTTTTGACAGAAGTCCAATGTTCAATGGTACGATTCAAAGTTTAGGTCCAAGATACTGTCCAAGTATTGAAGATAAAATTAATCGTTTTGCAGAAAGAAACAGACATCAGCTTTTCGTAGAACCGGAAGGATGGAAAACTGTTGAGATCTACGTAAACGGATTTAGTTCTTCTCTTCCGGAAGATGTACAGATCAAAGCTATGAAACATATTCCAGGATTTGAAAATGTAAAAGTTTTCCGTCCGGGATATGCTATTGAATATGACTACTTCCCTCCTACCCAATTGAAGCATACCTTAGAAACAAAATTGATTGACAATTTATATTTCGCGGGACAGATCAATGGAACAACCGGATATGAAGAAGCAGCAGGACAAGGTCTGATTGCAGGAATCAATGCTCATAATAAAGTTCACGAAAAAGGAGACTTTATTCTGAACAGAGATGAAGCCTATATCGGAGTACTGATTGATGACCTGATTACAAAAGGAACTGAAGAGCCATACAGAATGTTTACTTCACGCGCTGAGTACAGACTTTTATTAAGACAGGATAACGCAGATATCAGATTAACTGAGAAAGCATACAACCTTGGATTAGCAAAAGAAGACAGATTAAGAAAAGTAGAATCCAAAATAACTGATAGTCAGCAACTTGAAGAGTTTTTACGCGAAACCTCTTTAAAACCAGGTATCATTAACCCTATTCTTGAATCTATAGAAAGTAATCCTGTAGATCAGGCTTACAGAGCTGCCCAGTTTCTTACAAGACCTAACATTACTTTAGAAAAACTTGATGAAATTGATTTCATTAAAGAAGTTTCTTCTCAATATAATAACGAAGTAAGAGAACAGGCTGAGATCAATATTAAATACAAAGGATATATTGAAAAAGAAAAGGAAAACGTAGCGAAGCTAAACCGTCTGGAAAACATTAAAATTCCCGAGGACTTTGATTACACTAACCTTTCGAGCCTTTCTGCAGAAGCAAAACAGAAGATGTCTAATGTAAGACCTAAGACTATTGCACAGGCAGGCAGGATAAGTGGTGTTTCTCCGGCTGACATTAACGTTTTACTAGTGTATTTAGGACGTTAAAAATAAAATGTTTCACGTGAAACATTTCTTACAATAAAAACAAAAATTAAGGTATTTATAAGCTTAGACACTTATGAGTATCTTAATTTTTTAAATATAACAGATTTCGACTTCAATGAAAATAAAAGATCATTTTCTTTCACAGGAAATATTTGAAATAAAAGAAACAGAAACCAAGGGAGTTTATAAAACCTCCCCTATTCCATCCAATATTTCCAGATACTACGAAAGCGAAGATTACATTTCCCATCACCAGGATTCCGGAAGCCTGAAAGAAAAATTGTATAAGTTTCTTCAGTCTTTTAATCTGCAATACAAGAAAAATATTCTTGTTGACAGAATTAAAAAAGGTTCAAAAGTATTAGACTATGGATGTGGTGCCGGAGAATTTGTAAAGTATATAGAAAATGATTTTGAAACTTTCGGTTTTGAACCCGATGCAGATGCAAGAAAAGCAGCTCAGGCTAAAATTACAAAAGCAACAATCCTGGATGATATTCAAAAAATTGAAGGCAAAAGCTTAGATGCAATTACATTATGGCATGTATTTGAGCATGTAGAGAACCAGGATGAAATGCTAAATATTTTTCATTCGAAATTAAAAGATAAAGGCCTCCTTATTATTGCCGTGCCCAACCCTACTTCTTACGATGCAAAACATTATAAAGAATATTGGGCCGCCTATGATGTACCAAGACACATCTATCATTTTTCTAAAACAGGAATGGAAAATCTGATTTCTAAAAAAACGGATTGGAAAATGAGAAAGATCAAACCTTTGGTTCTTGATTCCTATTACATCTCTATGTTGAGCGAAAAATATAAAAAATCTCCTCTATTCTGGCTAAAAGCAACCTTCTACGGAACAATTTCGAACATAAAAGCCCTTTTTTCGAACGAATTTTCAAGTTTGATATATATTATCGAAAAAAGATAGAAAATCGATTTTTAAGCCGTTTACGAAAGCCAATTTTCAGTATTCTGAGCTAAAAAACCTAAAAACTCAGGGAACTTCTTCTCTGAGTTTTTTATTTTTTTAAAACAACCTAGAATATAATTTCAGTTGTGTTAAAAAAAATTCTAGCTAACAATCTTTTTAAACTCCCCTACTCCATTTCTAATAAAATTTATTTTTAAAAATAAATCTCATCAAAATACCATAAGATTCCTAAAACCTCTAAAGCTTGGAAAAAAGCACTAAATCAAATTCAAAAAGAGGAAAATTGGATTTAAAATTATAAATTCTCACAAAAACATATCATTTAACCGTTTGTTTTAAATTTACACACAAATACTCAAGAAATAATAGTTTTTCGATTTTTCAATCATTTCTGAAGGTCAATTTTCAGCATATTATCAGAAAAATATTTTCAAAATACTAAGAGATAAAATTTAGAGCTTTCCTGCAACCACAAATAATTTTTCAATATTGAAAAATTAAAACATACTAACCTACCTCTCTAAAAAATTTATCGTTAATAAAAAAGAAGAAATCAAAAATCCCGGTAAAGAAAAAATAACCACGAGCAAAACAGATTTTGATTTTATAACAAAATCATGACACGGGAAATTCAAAAAAACAAAAAACCTTAAAAAACGTCTAGAAGTAAAACCTCAATACAGACCTAATATCATTGTTTTTAATATATAGTATGATTAAAAATCAATCAGTAAAAAGTTTAATTTCTGATTTACAGGTAATTAAATTATACAAATAATTATAAGATGACTGAAAAATTGTTTCAAATGAAAATCAATTAAAAAATGGGTTAAAAAGACATAGTAAATTAATAATTAAATTAGTTTAATAATTGATAAACAATTAATTAAAACTAATAACATCAAACACAAAATAATATTGAATAAAAAAATCGGATATGATCCGGTCTTCTATATTATAAATTAACAATCAGGGTACTAACTAAATTTGGGTTTCCAGAGAAAGTATCTGAAGTCATATTATCAACTTTAAATTTAATGTCTGCAGTACCCCCAGCTCCAAAAGTATGGGCATTAAAGAAAAGTTCAGGGAAAGGATATGTAGGTTGAATTGTATACATCCCTCCTACCCTTTTATGGCTATTTGAAACCACCGGACTTACCAAAACTGAAGCTTCTCCATTAATGCTAGGTACAGGAGTACTTACAAGTGATAAAACGTATTTAGCTTTATTGGATGGATCTGCTAAAAATACAGAAGAAGGTGTAAACTCAACTTTTGGCTGATTGGAAATATAAATATTATCTTTTATAGTCGTGGATTGAATAATATCACTATTAATTTCAATTAAATTTTCAAGATTGTCTGAAGCCAAGGCAGTAGTATTACCTGAGATTAAACAATAATTAAGTTTTTTTGCATTCACAGTAAGAATTTTTGAAGAAGCCGAAAAACTATTCCTTGAAATATTAATAAATGAAAAATCTACATATTGATTATAAGGTTTATCAGCTAAAGTTAAAATCACCCCTACAGAATGTCCAATAAAATGATTATCACAAATAACTAAAGATTCTGTTTCACAAGAGATACCTATAGCATATCGGGTTGCAATTGTACTATGTTCAATATTATAGAGTATATGTGAAACATTATTTTTCACAGTAATTCTCTCACATTTTCCAAGTTTATTTTCAATGATTAGTAAAGATTGCCAACCATTATACAATAATGTTTTGCCTTCAACATGTCTATGTTTAACATTATTTGAAGTAATAAAAACATCAGAAGTAATACAATTCTCTGTTCCCCAAACATATACAGCACCAGCTGTTACTTCAGCAATATTATCAGAAATTGTAATATTAGAAATAGGTCCTTTTTCAGTTTCGTTCCCGACTATAAAATTCATTCTCAAATAATTATAAATTTTATTATTCGAAAATGAAGCATTACTTCCATGGATTTCGCAAGCACATCCAACCAATCTCATCTGTTCATTTCCAATAAAAGTATTATTGTGTACAATTAAAAAATTAGAATTACCATAGATTGTAGAGTGATCATAGTTGGATTCTTCATGACTTTTAGTTAAATCCTCAAAAATACAGTTTTGGATAGCAAACTTATTACCATTTTGTGCCCAACCAGTTCCGATACAGTTACTTAAATCTCCATTAACCCAGTGTAATCCGTCAATAAGAACATTTGTACAATTACCTCCTTCAAATCCTAGTCTTCGAATCATCCTATCACGATCCTTTCCTCTAATTTGCGATACATCACCACTAAAATCAATTGTCCCCTTACCTTTAAGAGTAATATTAAATATAGGCTTTAAATTATCAACACTTTCATGATTAAACCCAGAAAATAAAACAAAGTTTTTATCATCAAAATAATCTCCAAGTTTAATGACACTATATTCCTCAAATTCAATATCTAAATTGGATTTAAGCTCTAATACATTACTATAATCCTCCTTAAATTTATTGTTATCAGTATAGGAATTAACTAAGAAAATTCCATTAGGAAAGACTAGTTTGAGTCTAAGAACAGAACAAATATTAAAAGCTTTTTGAATTGAAGCTCTCTGATCGACAAGCATATCAGATTTCACACCAAAACTCGTAACATATACTTTTCTTGAGGAAAACATCACCGTATTAACATAATAATCGTTTCCTCTGGAGCGATAGATGATTTCGTCTTCAAGAACTCTAGCATCATTAGCCATTAGAAACTCACCATCAACCCAAGTTACTATTTTTTTAAAAACAACAATTTCATTAGTAAAGCTATCAATTAGCTGTACAAGATCATCATTGGGAGCAGTATTTCCTACAGCGAAAAATTCATTTGTATACATCATAATATTATAATTTAGTACTGCAAATGTATTCTCCGTTAACGCCAAAACTTGACGTAATAAATTATAAAATTCAAACCAAATGATCTATAATCCGTAGACAAAATAATGTGATTAAATACTGCCAAATTATCTATTTTATCAAGATAGATAACCTAAATTTTCCCTTTATTTAACGGTATAAAAACGTAACTCACAGTAAATCAAAATACCTAAAAACAATATAACCTTAAGTTATATCTAAAAGTTATAAAACCCTTAGTCAATTCAGGATTTCTCAATGAAAATTGAAGCACAAAAAAGCCTGCTAATAATATTAGCAAGCTTCAAAATATTGAATTTTCCTCTTTATTAATTGTTGATAGCAGCTACTCCAGGAAGCTCAAGTCCTTCAAGACTTTCAAGCATTGCTCCACCACCTGTGGAAACATAGCTTACTTTATCAGCATATCCGAATTGCTTAACGAATGCAACACTGTCACCACCTCCTACTAAAGAGAAAGCTCCCAATCTTGTTGCTTCAGCAATGCTCTCTCCAAGAGCAACAGTTCCGCCAGCAAAGTTTGACATTTCAAAAACTCCAATCGGACCATTCCAAAGAATAGTTCTAGAATTTAATAATACATCATTGAACTGATCTCTTGATTTGTGACCAGCATCCAATCCCATCCATCCTTCAGGAATAGCATAGATATCTACTTCTTTTCTTTCAACATCATTACTGAAACTTTCAGCGATGATAGCATCAGACGGAAGATATACTTTTACCTTATGTTCTTTAGCTTTTGCTAAAATTTCCAGAGCCAGAGGAAGCTTATCATCTTCAACCAATGAGTTTCCGATTTTTCCTCCCAATGCTTTTATAAATGTGAAAGCCATTCCACCTCCGATGATCAGATTATCTATTGCAGGAAGAATGTTTTCTATAATGGTAATCTTAGTTGAAACTTTAGATCCGCCCAAAATTGCAGTAATTGGTTTCTCGCCACTTTTCAAAACTTTATCGATGGCCTGAAGTTCTTTAGCCATCAATAAACCGAAAAATTTAGTTGATGAAAAGAATTTTGCGATTACTGCGGTAGAAGCATGGGCTCTGTGTGCAGTTCCGAAAGCATCGTTTACGTAAGCATCCCCCAGTTTCGAAAGTTTCTCAGCAAAACCTTCATCACCTTTTTCTTCTTCATTGTGAAAACGAACATTCTCTAGCAATAAAATTTCTCCCGGCTTCAGATCAGCAGCAGCCTGTTCAGCTTTCTCACCGATGCATTCATCAACAAACTTTACTTCCTGTCCAAGAACACCGGATACTTCACCAATAATATTTTTTAAAGAAAACTCATCTTTCACTTCCCCTTTTGGTCTCCCAAGGTGTGTCATTAAAATAACAGAACCGCCATCCTTAAGAATTTTTTCAACGGTAGGTTTCACCGCAACAATTCTGGTATTGTCAGTCACATTCAACTGGTCATCCTGTGGAACATTGAAGTCAACTCTTACAAGAGCTTTCTTATCTTTAAAATTGAAGTCGTTAATTGTTTTCATTTTTATATTTGATTTATTTTTTTTCAAATTTCATGCAATCCCCTTTTTGGACCTGGTTACATTTCGACAAATTCCGGCAGGGACAATTCCATAATTTTTATTGATTTTTCGTTTCACAAATGTAAGGTTTTAAACTTTTTCAACAGATTGATGGAAATAAAAGTTTTCAAAAACTTTCCCCGAAGACAATCACCCATTAATCAACATTTCTTCTCTCTTTAAAAGAAAAAATAAAGTTGTTGTTGTTATGTATTGTTAGTAACGGGGATAAGTTTTAGGCATAAAGTTGATAATACTCAACTGGTACGCAATTCATAAATAACTCACAATATAAATCTCTGTAAACCTGCATATTCACACACTTATTCACAATTGTTGATAACTTTGCCAACAAAGCATTATTAGTTATTTTATTATGGAAAAACCTGGGGATAGCTTGAGAAAAGATCTGGAAAGTTGTGTGAAAAACTTTTGGATGAATTTTCTATTACGAAATAAATTCTTGTTTGAAAATAGAAAGTTGAAAAAAGTTTTCCACAGTTATTAACATACCTTTTCACAATTAACTCACGCTTTACTAACACGAATTGTTATTATTCTTACCTTTGTAAGGAAATAAAATCTAAAAAAGCTTAATAAGAGTATTATGAAAAGAAAAATTGCTATCGCAGCGGACCATGCAGGCTATGAATATAAGGAGATTGTTAAGAACTATCTTTCAGAAAAGTTTGAGGTTCAGGATTTTGGAACGTTTTCCACAAACAGTGTGGATTATCCGGACTTTGTACACCCTGCTGCAACCTCTGTGGAAAACGGAGAAAATGAGTTGGGAATTTTGATTTGTGGAAGCGGAAATGGGGTTCAGATCACTGCGAACAAACATCAGAAAATTAGATGTGCACTTTGCTGGATGCCGGAGATTGCAACACTGGCGAGATTGCACAATGATGCCAATATGATTTCTATGCCGGCAAGATTTATATCAAAAGAATTGGCGATTGAAATTGTAGACAAATTTCTTTCTACAGACTTCGAAGGGGGAAGACACCAGAACAGAGTTGATAAAATTGCTGTTTGCTAAATATACTGAGGCCTGTAATTTGATTGCAGGCCTTATTTATTTTTTATTTGTACATTTGCAGTGTTCAATAGAAACTAGATTCTATACTTCTCCTGAACCTTTGTAATATTTAAAAGATATTTTATAGAAGGTTTTTCTCTTTTCTTCTCCAGATTTGTATTAAATTTATACAAAACTAAAGCTTCCGTTATAAAGTAGATTTAGAAAAATAAGATTAAATTAAACATTAAGGTTTGATGAAAATAAAAGGATCTGCAGTATTATTTTTTATGGTCAGTTGTTTCCATGCCCAAGAGATTAAGGATCATACTGAATTTAAAAAATGCAAAAAAGAATTCAGTAAAAAGATCTGCCTTTCTGATAAGGATAAAGATGGAGTTCGATTCTATATGGATCAGTGTCCTGAGGTATCAGGATCAGAAGATAATAATGGATGTCCTTGGCCGGATACAGACGGTGATGGAGTTTTAGATAAAGATGATGCCTGTCCTACTGTAGCCGGTCCCACAGAAAATAATGGATGTCCCTGGCCAGATACAGATGGTGACGGAATTTTAGATAAGGATGATAATTGTCCTACAACACCTGGGGCTCCAGAAAATAATGGCTGTAAGATTATTCCTACTCCGAAAAGGTATACCGAGGAAGAGTTGCAAAAAATAGAAAGTGATTTTTTAGCTCATAATAAGAATATTAATTATCATGCATTAGCAGATTTTATTTTCAAAAAAATAGAGGGAAAGAATCTAAAAAGTAAAGTGCTTTATGTTTCTATGTATAGAAAATTTGAAGCGGGTTGTGGGATGGACAGAACTGATCATTCTGCAGGGAATATGGTACAGCAATTGATATTTCAATCATTCTGGGATGAGAGAAACTTTAAGAAGTTTGCCAACCTTTTTCCTGATAAAATGATTCTTCCAATAGGAAGACCCCGTATTTTTGATTATGAAAGTATAGAAAATATAATAGGTCTCAAAGGAGTACCTAAATTAGAAACGAAATATGGAATGGTGTATAATGCAAAAGGAAAATTTGCAGAAATACCGGATTCCAATGAAAAAATGATTCCGGACAGTGATAAAATGGATCTTTTTGTATATGTTGAAGACAATAAGGTTACCATTTCTCTCAATAAAAAAGATTTTTATTTTAGATGTAAAAGCTCAAAAATAGAAGAGATCACAGAGTCGGAATATAACAATTAAAAAAAATTAAAATGCCAAAAAAAGGAAAATATATAAGTCATAAAAATGATTTGAAACTGATGGAGATCGGAAGATTAATCCTTCGTTTCATGAATGCAAATGCATCAAAAATTTATAATTATAAGCAGATTGCTGACGGAATAGATTATAAAAACCCAAGACAAAGGGAACTTGTGATTCAGGCACTGCATAAACTTCAGGGATCTGAAAAGATTAAAGAAGTAGAAAAAGGAAAGTATATTGTGAACCTGAAAATTGCAGGAACATTAACCGGAATTATCGATTTTAACCAAAGCGGAAATGCTTACGTTAATGTAGAAGGATTAGAAGATGATGTCTTCGTTCATGCTAAAAATGTAAAGGATGCTTTGCAGGGAGATAAGGTTCTTATTATAACTTATCATTATAAAGGAAAGAAATTGGAGGGGTCTGTTTTGGAAGTTTTAGAAAGAAACAGAACGGAGTTTGTGGGGACTTTTCAGAAGGTGACCCACAAAGATTTTGGATTTGTGGTTTGTGATAAAAAATCAATCAATACAGATATCTTTATCCCGAAAGCAAAATTCAATAATGCTGAGGATGGCGATAAGGTAATCGTAAAGATGACAGAATGGAGACCTGGTGATAAAAATCCTGAAGGAGAAATTATACAGGTATTAGGTGCTCCGGGGGAACATGAAACAGAGATCCACTCTATTCTTGCGGAATATGGTTTACCTTATGAGTTTCCACAGGAAGTGGAACTGGATGCGGATAAAATAGACAGAAGCATTACTGATGAAGAAGTGGCAAAACGTTGGGATATGCGTAATATCTGCACATTTACCATAGACCCTAAGGATGCAAAAGACTTTGATGATGCCTTATCTATCAGAAAACTGGAAAACGGAAACTGGGAAATCGGAGTTCACATTGCTGATGTATCTCACTATGTAGTTCCGGGAACCATTCTGGATGATGAAGCATATCAGAGAGCAACTTCAGTTTATTTGGTAGACAGAGTTGTACCAATGCTTCCGGAAGTGCTAAGTAATGATGTATGCTCGCTTCGCCCGAATGAAGATAAATATACCTTTTCAGCAGTTTTTGAACTGAACGATCAGGCAGAAATCCAAAAACAGTGGTTTGGAAGAACAGTGATTCATTCGGACAGAAGATTTACCTATGAAGAGGCTCAGGAACGTATTGAATCCGGTCAGGGAGATCTGGCTGAAGAGATCAATGTTCTTGACAGGCTGGCTAAGATCATGCGTAATGACCGTATCAAAAATGGTGCGATTACATTTGACAGAAGTGAGGTAAGATTCAATCTGGATGAAAATAATCAGCCAGTTGGAGTTTATTTTAAAATCAGTAAAGACTCCAATCACCTGATCGAAGAATTCATGCTTTTAGCCAACAAAAAAGTATCTGAGTTTATCTCTTTAACAAGAAAAGGAGAAATCACCAATAATACATTTATCTACAGGGTTCACGATGATCCGGATCCTGCTAAGCTGGAATCATTAAGAGATTTTGTTTCCACATTTGGATATAAGATGGATCTGGCCAATACCAAAAAGGTTGCAGAATCTTTGAATAAACTTCTTCATGATGTAAAAGGAAAGGGAGAAGAAAATATGATTGAAACATTGGCCATGAGAAGTATGAGTAAGGCAGTATATTCTACAGAACCTATCGGACATTATGGTCTTGGGTTTTCATATTATAGCCACTTCACCTCTCCTATCCGCCGTTATCCGGATTTGATTGCTCACCGTCTTCTTCAGCATTATCTGGATGGAGGAAAATCTCCAAGCAAACAGGAGCTGGAAGAAAAATCCAAGCACTGCAGTTCAATGGAAAGATTAGCTGCTGATGCAGAAAGAGATTCTATCAAATATATGCAAGTGAAATTCATGGAAAAACATCTTGGTGAAACATTCACAGGAGTTATTTCCGGAGTGGCTGAATTCGGATTCTGGGTAGAAATTCCTGAAAACGGAGCTGAAGGTCTTATCAAATTAAGAGATTTAGTAGATGATTCTTATACTTATGATGCAAAAACCCATGCAGTATATGGAGTAAGACACGGAAATAAATACCAGCTGGGAGATCAGGTTCAGATCAAAGTAGTAAAAGCGAACCTGATTCAAAAACAATTGGACTTTAAGATTGTTTAATACAATCAATAATCAAAAAATAACAAAACAAAGGGGTTGTTCCAAAGCAGGAATGACCTCTTTATTTTTTATGGCTGTTAAGTAGTGAAAATATCTTCTTTTTTCATTTTCCTTTAAGTACTTCCCTCTCCTAGTTTCCTGCTTCTTTCCACGAAAATCCTATCCCAATCTGAGACGAAAATAAAGTTGATATATCACATCTTTATTGAATAATTAAATCATAAAGTATAACTTTGTATAAAACGGAATGAAATATTTTTCATTTTAAAATTTATTAAATGCTTGAACTTGTATTATCTGCCATTATTTTAGGATTCATGTTGAGTCTGGTTTTTATAGGGCCTATATTTTTCCTGTTAATTGAAACCAGTTTCTCCAGAGGCCCAAAGCATGCCTTATCATTGGATCTGGGCGTAATTACTGCAGATTTATTGTGTATTGTAGCAGCTTATTATGCCAGTGCGGATATTGTTACTTTAATTGATAAACACCCTGGTTTTTACAGGATCACTTCCATTCTTATTTTTATTTATGGAATTGTCATGCTGGTAACGAAGACCAAAATGCATATGCCTGGTGAAGAGAAGATCATTAGTCAAAATTATATTAAAACCTTTTTCAATGGTTTTTTCTTTAATCTTCTCAATGTTGGAGTCATTCTTTTCTGGCTGGTAACGGTAATTTCCGTAAGGAATCAATATCCGGACACCAGCAGTTTTATTTTATATATAAGCATTGTAATAGGAACTTATCTGGGCATTGACCTTGCCAAGATATTTCTGGCTAAGCAGTTTCACGATAAACTCACCCAAAAACTGGCCAACAGGATCAGAAGAGTTGTAGGAGTGATTCTTATTGTTTTCAGTTTCTTTATCTTCCTGCAGAGCTTTAAAAAGTTTAATCAGTTTGACAGACAACTGGAAGAAGCCGAGAAAAAAGAAGTAAAATATCAAAAGACAAAATGAAAAAAATTATCTTTCCAAAAGCTCTTAAAAAAGGAGCCAAAATAGCTGTTATTTCTCCTGCAGGAGCTGTAGATGCTTCTCAACTTAAAAAGGGGATAGAATTAATAAAAAGTAAAGGATTTGAACCTGTTTTAGGCGAACATCTTTATACCAAATTTTCAAACGGATACAATTATGCCGGAACAGAAAAGGAAAGAATAAAAGATATCAACTGGGCTTTAAACGATAAAGAGATTGGTGCAGTCTGGGCCTCAAGAGGAGGTTACGGATGCCAGCACCTGATCCAGCATCTGAAACTGAAAAATTTCACAGAAAATCCGAAATGGTATATCGGATATTCAGATAATACCGTTATACAAAGCTATCTGTTGAAAAAAGGCTTTGCTTCCATTCATGGGCAGACCATTAAAACATCCAGTTTTGGGGTGACCGATGAAAGTTATAATCTGATTTTCGATATTTTAAAAGGGAAAACACCAAAATATAGCCTAAAATCCCACCCATTAAATAAAAAAGGTAATATTGAAGGAGAATTGATCGGAGGTAATTTAGCCCTTATCTATGCCCTTCTGGGAACCAAATATTCTTTTGACTTTAAAGATAAAATATTATTCATAGAAGATATTGGTGAAAATTTCTACGCGCTTGATCGTATGATGATGAGTCTGGAACTGGCAGGAGTTTTCAATAAGATTAAAGGTCTTATCGTAGGTGGAATGACCAATATGGGCGATGAAAAAGACAATAAAGAGTATGAATCCAGTTTTGACGGATTTGCTTATAAAATGATCTCTGAAAGAATCTCAAAATATAAATTTCCTACTGTATTTGGTTTTCCCAACGGACATATCAAGGACAACAGACCACTGTTAATTGGTGGAACGGTTAAGGTAAAAATTGATGCTAAAGTAAAGATCGAATTTTAAGCTACTACTCCACTTTTATATCTTAAAATATAGAAAATGGCTGACCACAATGACTTCGGAAAAATCGCAGAAGATCTGGCTGCCGGTTATCTTCAGAAAAGCGGTTATAAAATCCTGGCCAGAAACTTCAGGTTTCAAAAAGCTGAAATAGATATCATTGCTGAAAAGGATGAATTAATCATTATTGTTGAAGTAAAAGCAAGATCTACAGATGCTTTTATACTGCCTCAGGAAGCCGTAACCAAAACAAAGATCAGATCCATTGTCTTGGCAGCAAATCATTATCTGGAAGAATTGAATAAAGAAAATGAAGTAAGGTTTGATATCATTTCCGTTCTTCCTGATGAACATAGAAATTTAACGATTGATCATATTGCCGATGCTTTTCAGGCATTTGACGCGAATTGATGTAATCCTAAAGTATAATAAATAATGTATCATTTTAGTAAGAGATCAGTGTAACAATAAATATCATACATTGGCAAATTGTTAGGCTCATAGATTGCTATATTAAATAAATAATCAGTTGTATGAAAACAATATTAATCACCGGAGCAACTTCCGGTATCGGTAAATCCACTGCTGAACTGCTGGCAAAACAAGGGAACAGAATCATCATTTGTGGAAGGAGAGAGGAAGTACTGAAATCTTTAAAGGATGAGTTATCTCAACTTACCGAAATATTTAGTTTGAGATTTGATGTGAGGAATCTTGAAGAAGTGGAAACAGCGGTCAATTCGCTTCCTGCAGAATGGAAAGAGATTGATGTTCTGATTAATAATGCAGGGAATGCTCATGGGCTTGAGCCGCTATCATCCGGAAAGACCGATGACTGGGACTCGATGATTGATGGGAACGTAAAAGGACTTCTGTATGTTTCCAAAATGATCATCCCTGGAATGAAAACTAAAAACTTAGGTCACATTGTAAACATTAGTTCTGTGGCAGCAAGACAAACCTATGCGAATGGAGTAGTGTACTGTGCTACCAAAAAAGCAGTAGATGTTATTTCCGAAGGAATAAGACTGGAGCTTACTGAATTCGGGATCAAAGTAACCAATATTCAACCGGGAGCTGTAGAAACAGATTTTTCATTGGTAAGATTCAAAGGAGACAGTGGAAAAGCTGAAACGGTTTATTCCGGTTATGAGGCATTAAAGGCAGAAGATATAGCAGATGCCATTGCTTATTGTATCAATGCTCCGAAGCACGTTACGATTGCAGATATGTGCATTTACCCAAGTGCTCAGTCCGAACCGAGAACAATCTATAGAAAGTAGTCTCAAAATAAAGGATTAAATTTGCATAAAAATAATATAACACCCAGTGATTAGGGATTGTTATATTGCTAAATTGTTACATTATCTTATGAAAATTCTATATCTTGAAACATCGTCTAAAAACTGTTCAGTAGCCGTATCAGATAACGAAAAGCTGTTATGCGTGTGTGAAGAAGTTTCTGAAAACTATAAACAGTCTGAAAGCCTTCATACCCATGTAGAATGGGCTCTGGAAGGTGCAGGAATTTCACTGAAAGACATTGAAGCAGTTTCACTAGGTAAAGGACCGGGATCTTATACCGGATTAAGAATTGGTGCTGCCTCTGCAAAAGGGTTCTGCTATGGACTGAAGGTTCCGTTTATTGCCGTTAATTCTCTTGAAAGCATGATAGAGCCGTTTTTAGACCAGAACTATGAATTTATAGTGCCATTGATCGACGCAAGGAGAATGGAGGTTTATACAGCTGTTTATGACGGTTCTACAGGAAAAGAAATTTCAGCAACTGAAGCCAAGATTTTAGACGAAACTTCTTTTGAAGAGTTCAGAGATAAAAAGGTAGTCTTTGTGGGAGACGGTGCAAGGAAAGCAAAAGATATATTAAATCTGCCTGATGCAGACTTCAGAGAAGATATTTATCCTTCTTCGCAATATCTGATTAAAAAGACGCTGGAAAAAATAGAGAATAAAGAATTCGAAGATATGGCTTATTTTGAACCTTTTTATCTTAAAGATTTCCATGGAGTAAAGAAAAAAGGGTCATAAAATTTTATGTCTCAGAAGAAACAATAACTACATAAAAAAGCGAAGAGTAAATCTTCGCTTTTTTATTTTATTGGCTTTCTGGCCCACCATCAGGGACATTTTTATTTTTTACTTTAGGCTTATCAATTTTCTGCTGTGGAGAATTGTTCATATTCACTGTCGGCATCTGTTGTAGCTGTTTAGTCTGGTTAGCATCCGGGTTTCCTTGGCTGTTGGAGTCTCCGGTTGCCATTTGCGGAACATTTTTGCTTTTGTTCGAAGATGGAGTAGGAGAGCCCGGTGGTTGCTGGATCGAATTTCCTTTATTGTCTGTAGCCTGGAAGCTGAGGTCACTTTTCAGGTAATTCAGCATTTCTTTAGCTCTTATTCCTTCAGGAGTTTTAGAATAGTTTAAGACAATCTGTTCAAGCTGGAGGATCATGACTTCTTTTCCGCTGGATTTTCCTGTATTGAAAGCATTCAACAGGTATAATTTCGGTACCAGTGCATCTTTTGGATATTTCTGGATAGTTTGGTCAACGACTTCCTTACTTTCCACGAATTTCTCAGACTCATATAAAGCGTAGGCTCTTTTATACTCATTTTCTACATCTACCGTTGATTTTACAAATGAATTGTTTTTAGGGTTCCTTGCAAATTCTGCATATGAAGTATAAGGATAATCAGTCAATAGAATTTGTTTTGCTTTTTCTGCTGCCTGAGGAGTTTTCTCATAGTTCATTGCAAAAATTTCATACAATGCCTGAAGCATTACCTTTTCTTCCGGTTTCACATCTACAAGGTCATAAAGAGTTTTGGTGGCCAGAGGAGTATTGGTAAAATAATTCTGATACATAATACCCAATCCTAATGATGCCGTATCTCTGTCCTTTTTCAGTTGAGCTAATTTTCCCTGATCTGTAGGAATCTGCTCAATATAATAAGCCGGTTCAAAACGTCTTGGATTAGGCGCTGAAGTCACTCCAAGAGCTTCATTTTTCATATCTTCAATAGAAGCCATTTTTTTAGAAAAACGCCAGTTATCAGAAAGCGCTCTTTCGCCCCATACCTGCTTAAATGTAGATGTTCCTTTGCTTACGGTTCCGGTATTGTTGAAATAAAAGCCTTTCGTTGTCACTCCAAAATCTTCAAAAGCACTGGAACTATTATTGGCAAAAATAGAATTTGCACTATAATCTCCGGTATCAAATCCTTTGTTTCGTTCTGCAAGTTTTCTTTCCTGTTCCTCTTTTTCTTCCTTGATCTTTAATTTCGCAATATACTTTGAAAAAAAGTCTGTTCTTTGAGCATTATCCATCTTAGCTAAAGAAAGAACACTGTCATTCTTTTTGATCAGATAATAGTTCTTGGAAATCTTTTTAATATAGGCAGATTGGTCTTTTAACAGAATTTTAGAAGGCTCATAGGTCATTACGGCAAGCGCAGAATCATAGTAAATTCCGGCACCAATATAATCGTTCTTTTCAAAATAGCTTTTTCCTATTTCATAATAAGTAAGCCCACGGATTTGAGGATCAGAAACCTTTTCAAATAATGATTTTTTGAAAAACTGTTGTGCTTCATCCTTTTTTCCGGCTTTATTAGCCATAAGACCTAAAGCATAATAAAATTCATTTTTTCGGGAACCATAAGTCCCTTTTTTGCTGATCCCTTCCAGATAGTTTTTGGCGCCGTTATAATCTCCTTTACCATTAAAGGTTTTGGCAATGGCAATCTGAGATTTTACCTCAAACTCAAAATCACTGGAGTATTTGTAAGCAGCAGTATAGCTATCCCTTGCCTTATCATTTTGTCCCAGATTTTCAAGAACCTGACCTCTTAAATAGGCAATTCTGCTCTTCAGTTTTCTGTTGGAATTTAAATCAAAAGCCAGATCAAGTTCCTTGGAAGCATCTTCTTTTTTTCCTGCATCTAAAAGAGACTCAGCATAATAAATGCTCAATAGTTTAGCATAGGATTTATTAATATCTTCTCCCTTTAACTTAGCAAAAGTTTCATGAGCTCTATGGTAATCTTTGATCTTATCATATGCTACTCCCTGATAGATTCTTGCCAGTGGAACTCTTTTATCATCCTTCATATAGGTGAAGACATAGTTAAGAGCATCCAATGCTTCCAATGGTTTGTTCTGATAAATTCTTGATTGGGCAAGAATTATATACGCATCAAAAATCTGTTTATTTTTTTCTTCACCATTTCTGGTAACAGAATATTTATTGATGGCTTTTAATGCTTTAGCTTCAGCAATTTCCAGTGTTGTTGCTCCTTTTGTTGGGGCTGCATCCGGATTGTTAGAATCATTTCCGGGACCTCCCGGCATATTAGGAATTCCGCTATTTCTTCCAGGCCTGTTGGCTACTTCTGCCATTTTCATAGAATTTTCTGCAAAAGCTGCTGATTGGCCAAGATCACTTCCCAAAGGTTGATCTTCAAAAGTAAGTATTGGGATATAAGGAGCATAAAAATTATCCTTATGGGCCTTATCCCTGGTCGTGAATTCACTATTTAATGCATCTTTGGCATTAAACAGGGTATTATAATATGTGGAAAAGCCTTTCAATAATTTTGAACGTTGCTCCGGCTTTTTTGTTTTGGTAGCACAGGAAGCAATAAGACAAATCACTAAAAGGAACAATATATTCTTTTTCATTATTCAATATAACTTGCTAATCTGCTTTTTATTATCAGCAGTTTGATGATTTTGTAAAAATAATAAAATTTTATAATGAATAATATTTATATTTCTTCGGGAAATATTTTATTTCATCTTTATAGACGTCAGAAACCGCTGTGATTTTTAAACCGTGGAAATCTCTTTCAAAATTTTATAAACAAGATGGGTAGGAAGCCCCATAATTGTATAAAAACTTCCTGTCAGACTTTTGATTTTCGCCATTCCAAGCCATTCCTGAATCCCATAACTTCCGGCTTTATCAAATGGTTTATAATTTTGAATATAATACTGTATTTCATCATCACTGATCTCGTCAAAGGTCACATCGGCAACATCTGTTTCCGTAAATGTTTTATCTGCAGTTTTTATGGTAATTCCAGTATACACCTGATGGATTCTTCCCGAAAGGCTTCGAAGCATATGTTGGGCATCTGAATCATCCTTAGGTTTTCCCAGAATTTTCTGGTCAAAGGCCACCACTGTATCAGCCGTAAGCAAAACCTCGTCTGCTGCCAGATTTCTGAAAGCATCCGCTTTTAATTCAGATAAATAAGCCGCAGCCTGTTCTATTTTAATGTTTTCAGGAAGTAATTCCTCACAGTCGATTTTTACAACCTCAAATTCAAAACCAAGGCTGGAAAGAAGTTCTTTTCTTCTTGGTGACTGTGATGCTAAAAGTAATTTCATAAGTAAAGTTATACAGATTGGGTGTTATCATCATGCCAGTTCCCCTGAACTTTCATGACCTGTTCAATGACATCACGTACAGCACCACTTCCTCCTTTTATTGGAGAAATATAATCAGCTACTCCTTTTACTTCAGGAACGGCATTTTCAGGACATGCCGCAATAGCAGAGCTTTCCATAATATGGATATCAGGAAGATCATCTCCCATAGTCAGGATCTCCTCATTCTTAAGATTATATTTCTTTTTAAAATCTTCAAAATCCTCCATTTTATTATGGGATTTCGGATAATAATCCTGGATTCCAAGGTAATTGATTCTGTGTTTTACCATTTCATCATTTCCACCAGTAATAACTCCTATTAAATAATTGTTTTTTAAGGCTTTAACCACTGCGTAGCCATCCAGTACATTCATTACTCTGCTCATATTTCCTCCAGGCATCAGATAAACGCTTCCATCTGTGAAAACTCCGTCTACATCAAATACAAAGGCCTTAATATCCTTTAATTTCTCTTTATAACTCATACATTTTTTGAATAGAATGATTCATTGTCTTATAAATGCTAAGACTTTCTTCGTCTTGTATTAATTGTTCATGTAATTCTAAAATCCTAAGATCATTTCTTACAGCCGGCCCCGTTTGAGCCATTTTAGGTTCTATCTCATGGATCTTCTGAATCGTTTCATCAATCAGCGGTAAAAAATAATCGAAAGGAATCTCCTGAGAATCTGAAATTTCTTTGGCTCTTGAAAAAAGATGATTCACAAAGTTGCAGGCAAAAACAGCCGTTAAATGAATATATTTTCTTTTTTCATGATTACTTTCCATTACATTTTCTGATACTCTGGAAGCAAGGTCAAAGAGTATTTTTGTATCCTCTTTATTTTCTGTTTCAATGAAAAACGGGATTTTTTCATATTCCAGTTCCTTTGATTTTGAAAAGGTCTGCAAAGGATAAAAGCTGGCTTTTCTGTATTCACCGCTTAAAGTTTCCTTTGGAAGAGAACCTGAAGTGTGTGCAACCAGACAATTTTTCTTGGTAATCATCTTAGAAACCTCTTCCACAGAATGATCGCTTACACAGATGATGTACAGATCTGCATCTTCCAACTTTTCTGTAGAATAAGGAATATGCAGTTCTTCAGAAATTTCACTCAATTCTTTTTCGTTCCGCCCAAAGATCTGAGCAAGGGAAATACCTTTCAAAGAAAAGGCTTTGGCAATATGATAAGCCACATTTCCGGAACCGATAATTACAATTTGCATCTAACAAATATAGGATTTTAAGATGAGTCGGGAAAGGAAGATCCGCATAGAAACCCCAAACTTAAATAGAGGCACACTTATTGCGTAACTGTCTCATAATATTTTTAATATTTAAACTGAAAATTGAATAATTAATTTAACTTTCAGTTATTTTTGTAATCCAAAACAGTGAAAGGCATCTTATGAAGATTAAGGACGCGGAAATTATTTCGTTGATGCAGAATCCACGGACACAGGATAAAGGTGTTCGTGCTTTGATGGATGCCTATCAAAGCAGATTGTACTGGCACATACGAAGAATTATTGTGGACGGAGATCTTGCCCAGGATACTTTGCAGGAAACTTTTATCAAAGCTTATCAGAATTTTCATCAGTTTAAAAATGATAGTCAGCTGTATACATGGCTGTATAGAATTGCTACCAATGAAGCATTGCAGCAGGTCAACAAACTGAAGAAAATGCAGAAAACAGATGAAGACCCGGAGTATCATATGCAAAATCTGGTGGCAGACAATGTAGAAGGTGATGCAGAAGAGATACAGACTTTATTACAGAACGCTATACAAAGCCTGCCGGAAAAGCAGAAACTGGTATTTATGATGCGGTATTATGATGATTTACCTTACGAAGAAATATCTAAGATTGTAGATATGTCGGTAGGGACATTGAAAACTAATTATCATTATGCCAAACAGAAAATAGAAGATTATATTAAGGAAAATTACGAAAGATAATTTTTGACAAAACAAAGATGAAAGAGTTCGACATAGAAAAACTAGAACGTAAAAACATTTACACAGTCCCTGAAAATTTGTTTGAAAATATTCAGGAGAGGGTTATGAATGATATAAAGCCGGAGCAAAAAGCACCAGCACCGGTCTTTAAATTAAATTGGATGTATGCAGTAGCAGCGTCACTGGCTTTAATCTTTGGAATAACTTTTATTTATAATTCCAGTAATAATTCTGCAGATCAGGGATTGAGTTCAAAAGAGGCGTATGCAATGCATAAAGGAGAGCCTAAAACGGAATCTGAGCTTGCCTATGAAACATTGAAAGGAGATTTAACCTCTGTTGAAAATAATAATCAAACAGTTGGAAATCAAAAAAATAATACTTCTTTAGCTGTAAAAAGCCAAGGAGGAAATGAAAAAGAAGCTGTTTCACAAAAAATAGTGAAACCCGTAACTAAAAAAGAAGAAACCCGGATGAATGAATATCTGGACTCGTTCTCCAATTCTGAGATTGCAGAACTGGCAAGTAACTCAACTCAGGATGTTTATTTGGATTTATATAATTAATAAAGAAAGATGAAAAAGATACTATTGACGTTTTTTATTATTTATGGTTTTAGTCTTGGCTTAAATGCTCAAAGAACCGACTATGATTGGAAGAAGATGGATCCTAAACAAAGAAAGGAAGTCATCAACAATCTTTCTCCTGAGGAAAGGAAGGAACTCCTTAAGAAATTCAGGAATAATATGATCATGGATAATCTGAATGTAGATTCCGGAGATAAGGCAGAATTTACCCAGCTTTATAACGAGTATCTGGATAGTCAGAAGCAGATAAAAAGTCAATTTGATCCAGGCTTTAATCCTGAAACATTATCAGATGATGAAGCTAAAGCTAAATTACAGCAAAGCTTTGAGATAGGACAGAAGCTTCTGGATAACAGAAAAAAATATGCAGAAAAAATGCAGCAGGTAATTCCCTGCCAGAAAGTCCTTAAGCTGTTTCAGTCTGAGGGTATGATGAGAGATAAAATGAACGAAAGAAAACCTCATGTACATAATAATGCTTCGGGACCTAAACAGACCCCATAATAGTTTATTTTTTTAATGTTGGACGGCTCTTACAGATCTTTTTTTGTGAGAGCCGTTTAATTTTCTCTTTAAATCTAATTTTGTAGTAAAATAAAAAGATTATTATGTTGAAGAGAAATATTCCCAACAACAGAGAATATGATATTTCTGATGAAAATTTAAATAAATTGATACAATAAGATAATGAAAGACAATAATCTCTCGCTTTTTTTTATCTTTGCAAATTACAAGATTCTTAAATGAAAAACATACGAAATTTTTGCATAATCGCTCATATCGACCACGGTAAAAGTACCTTGGCAGACCGTCTTTTGGAGTATACGAATACCGTTACCCAAAGAGAATTACAGTCTCAGACGCTTGATGATATGGATTTGGAAAAGGAACGTGGGATTACTATTAAATCTCATGCGATCCAGATGGATTATGAGTATAAAGGAGAAAAATATATTCTAAACCTGATTGATACACCGGGACACGTTGACTTTTCTTACGAAGTTTCCCGATCTATTGCTGCCTGTGAAGGAGCGCTTCTTATTGTAGATGCTGCTCAGAGTATTCAGGCACAAACAATTAGTAACTTATACTTAGCATTGGAAAATGATTTAACGATCATTCCGATTTTGAACAAAATTGACCTTCCGTCTGCTAATCCTGAAGAAGTAACAGATGAGATTATGAATCTTATCGGATGCGAATACGAAGATGTATTGAGAGTTTCAGGAAAAACAGGAGAAGGAGTTCATCATTTATTAGAGCAGATCGTTGAAAGAATTCCTGCACCGGTAGGAAATCCTGACGGACCACTTCAGGCATTGGTCTTTGACTCTGTTTATAACCCATTCAGAGGGATTGAAGCTTACTTTAAAGTGGTAAACGGAAGTATTTCTAAAAATGAAAAAATTAAATTCTTTGCTACAGGAAAAGAATATGGAGCTGATGAGGTTGGTACCTTAAAGCTAAAACAGGTTCCAAAGAAAACAATTCAGTGTGGAGATGTAGGATATTTGATTTCTGGTATTAAAGATGCCCGTGAAGTAAAAGTAGGTGATACTATTACTTCATTTGAGAATCCTGCAGACGGGCCAATCGATGGATTTGAGGAAGTAAAACCAATGGTATTTGCGGGGATTTATCCTATTGAGTCTGAAGATTTTGAAGAACTGAGATTCTCATTGGAAAAACTGAGATTAAATGATGCTTCTTTGGTTTTCGAACCGGAAAGTTCTGCAGCACTTGGTTTTGGGTTCCGTTGCGGATTCTTAGGGATGCTTCACATGGAAATCGTTCAGGAGCGTCTTGACAGAGAGTTCAATATGAACGTAATTACTACGGTACCCAACGTTTCTTATTTTGGATATACCAAAAAAGAACCTGAAGTTCCAATCCTGATCAATAACCCATCTGAAATGATGGATCCTTCTACAATGGATAGAGTAGAAGAACCTTTCATTAAAGCATCTATCATTACAAAATCTGACTTTGTTGGAGCAGTAATGACTTTATGTATCGAAAAAAGAGGAGAGATCGTTAATCAAAGTTATTTAACATCAGAAAGGGTAGAACTAATCTTCAACATGCCTTTGGCTGAAGTTGTTTTCGATTTCTATGACAGATTAAAATCAATCTCTAAAGGATATGCATCATTCGATTACCACCCAATCGGATTCAGAGCTTCCAAGCTTGTAAAAATGGATATCCTGATCAATGGTGACATGGTAGATGCTCTTTCATCTCTGATCCACGACAGTAATGCTTACTATATCGGAAAAAGAATGTGTGAAAAGCTTCGTGAACTGATCCCAAGACAGCAGTTTGATATTGCTGTTCAGGCAGCATTGGGAGCAAAAGTTATTGCAAGAGAAACCATTAAAGCTCTAAGAAAAGACGTTACCGCAAAATGTTACGGAGGAGATATTTCCAGAAAGCGTAAACTATTGGAAAAGCAGAAAGAAGGTAAGAAGAAAATGAAACAGATTGGAAGGGTAGAAGTGCCACAGTCTGCGTTCATGGCTGTATTGAAGCTTAATGAATAATTCAGTATCATTATAAAAACAACCCCCGTTTCAAGCTGAAACGGGGGTTTTATTTTATTTTTTACGGGTGAATTTTATCTCCATGGTTTTCATTTCCTTTCCTGTTTTCGGATTAGGTCCATACATTTCCAATGTATGGTTATTGTCATCAGTAAAGGTATAAACTTCTCTTACTTCGCATTCTTTTCCAGGTCGGCTTGGATCTGTCATTTTACCCTTAAAATCAATTGATTTCTTACCAGGATTCCAGTCTCCTTCGGCATGCATTAATCCTGTTCCCATATTATCAATCCAGGTACTTACAAACTTCTTCTTGGCATTGTCATAGCCCATAATGCTCATACCTTCAAAGGGCATTCCCATAAAATTACCTTTGTAATTGCTTACCTGATAACGGCCTTCGAAAATCATTTTATTAGTGCATTCAGAAGTAGAAGTCACTGCTTTTCCACTGTCGTCCATCCACATGCTGGTTGCACCTGTCCAGTTTCCGTCAAATTTAGCCAGCATTTTATGCATATCGCCAGGGGTGGCAAATTCCATCCATGCCTTAGTAGCTGTTGCTGAATCTACAGGTTTCCATTCAGAAGTTGTGGCAGAAGAATCTTTTTTATCTGAATTATCTGAGGCTGTTGTTTTGCCTTTCTCGCACGCTGTACATAAGAAAGCAAGAGAAATGATTGCTAGTAAATTTTTCATAAATATTTAATTTTAAGTTGGTTATAATAATAACTTAAAGGTATGAACTTTTATTACTAGTAAAATCTTTTTTTATTCTCATGATAAACAGTATATTTGCGTATTCGTAACGCAAATAAATTTATGGAGTCTCCAAAAAAATTACAGGATATCAAAGTTGCTGTAGATGCAGTCATTTTCGGGTATTTCGATAAGAAAGATTTACAGATCCTTCTCATCAAAAGAAATATTGAACCTTTCAAAGGGGGATGGGCGCTTCCGGGAGGACTGGTACTCGACGATGAAAATCTGGACGATGCCGTAAAAAGAGAACTGCATGAAGAAGCAGGCATAAAGCCTGATTTTTTAGAACAACTCTATACTTTTGGTAACGTGGGCCGTGATCCGAGAAACAGAGTGGTTTCTATCGCTTATCTGGGGCTTGTAAACCCATCTTACCATGAACTTTTTGCAGATTCCGATGCTGATGATGCTCAGTGGTTTAGTGTCAATAGGCTTCCAACAGTGGCTTTTGACCACAAAAATATCATTGATATTGCCTTAAAAAGGCTTCGTACAAAAATTCAATATCAGCCCATAGGCTTTAATCTTCTCAATGAAGAATTCCCTTTTTCTGACCTTGAAAATTTGTACAAAACTATTGTAGGACAGGAAATTGACCGCAGAAACTTCCGCAAGAAAATCATGAGCTACGGATTGCTTAATGAAACCAATAACGTTAAAAAAGAGGGAAGTGGAAGGCCCGGAAAACTCTTTACTTTTAATCAGGAAAAATATAAAGAATTGGAAGAACAGGGATTTTATTTCGAAATCAAATAATTTTCTATCACAAAATATATTTCAATGAAGTGGTCGGCTCAATCTGAGGCGGCCACTTTATTATTTACAAGATAAAGGTATAAAAGAATTGAGATGAAATAATGCCACGAATGCACGAATGAAAATGTAACCTTTCAAATGGTTATAATAAATTATTCGAGCATTCGTGGCTAAAAAAATCAAATATATATTTATTTACTATTACAGTGTATTATATTTTTAATCTGAAAATCAAATAGTTATACGTATTAGTGTAAAAATAACACAAATAAATTTGGTAAATAAAATGATATTGTATTACATTTGCGTAGAAATAACACAATATGAAATACACCTTACAAAATATTAAAGAGAAATTTCAGAAGAAGCAAAGGATAAAGTTTTTATTTTTCTGGGGACACACGGTTAAAAATGAAATCACCAAATCATGTTTTAGCCAGTGGTTTACAGGGAATTTTGAAGAAAATGGGGTTGTTTATAAAACAGCAGAACATTATATGATGGCTGGTAAAGCAAAATTATTCAATGACCATGAAAACTTAGAAAAAATATTGCAGGCATCTACTCCTAATCAGGTTAAAAGCCTGGGCAGAAAAGTAAAAAACTTTGATCCGAAGCTTTGGGATGAGCACAAATATGAGATTGTAAGACAGGGAAATCTTTTAAAATTTTCTCAAAACAAAAAGTATAAAGATTTTCTTTTGTCAACAGGAGATAAAATACTGGTAGAAGCCAGTCCTTACGATACCATTTGGGGAATCGGGATGCTGGAAACAGATTCAAGAGCAGAAAATCCTTTATTATGGAACGGAGAAAACCTTTTAGGATTTGCTTTGATGGAAGTAAGAGACGAATTAAGAGGGTAAAAACACAATAACCAGTCACAGAATATTAATCATGGAAAAAACAGACCTACATCCGCAGATATTCCTAATTGAGGACTTTCTTTCAGAAGCAGAATGTGACGAATACATTGCTTTGGCACAGGGGGAAACTTTCGAAGAAGCAAAAATTAATGTTGGTGGACGTCAGATGATGAGCAAAGGGATCAGAAACAATGACAGGCTAATGATTTTTGATAACAATCTGGCTGAAGATCTTTTCAGAAAAGCAGCAGAATTTCTTCCTCAAGAACATGAAGATTACAGGCTCATGAATTTTAATGAAATGTTCAGGGTTTATAAGTATTCTCCAGGCCAGCAATTCAAAATGCACCGGGACGGAAGCTATATCAGAAATGAAAAAGAGAAGAGTTTCTATACCTTTTTAATCTATCTGAATGATGACTTTGAAGGAGGAGAAACAGAATTTGAAAACCTTTTCACAGTAGCTCCCAAGAAGGGTACAGCCTTAGTTTTTTATCATCCTTTAAGACATGAGGGAAAAACACTGATTAGCGGATTAAAATATGTTTTAAGAACTGATATAATGTATTCCTGTTAAAAATGAATGCAGGATAGTGCATAGCTATGCTCTTTTTAATTAGCGTAATAATAACACAAAAAAAGATCAGATATGGAAGATGAATTAAAACCAAGATTTATCGAGTCATTACAGAGAAACAATGATCAGATCAGAGAAGACCGTGCGCGAACGATCGGAGAAGATTCAGAATTGATTTACAGGCGCAAGGTAGAAGACATCGAGTTAAAAATAAAAAGACTCGAGCGTGAGCAGGAAGGACTAATTGATATCAGCCCTTTGGACAGAAACAGTCTGACTTTTGCGGATTTTAATCCAGAAGCATTCGTTCAGAAAGACATGGAAATATCATTAACAATCAGAAATCTGAATATTCAGCTAGAAGTAAGTCAAAAGAGATTTGAATATTTATTCGGAAAAACATTTTAGTCATGGGAAGTACAAGATACGATATAGACGCTCGTTATGACAGAGCAAGCAAAGCAGGTTACGGAACAAAATCCGCAGGTGAAATCTTCACACAGAATGCCAAAAGACAGGCGCATCCATCAATGATTCCTCACGGAATTTCCTTCAGGGAGTCCAGGGATTCTGAGGTACATCCAAATTCAGTTCCTATTATTCTGGGATTGGATGTCACCGGAAGTATGGGACATATTCCTCATGAACTCATCAAAGAAGGATTACCAAAACTGATGGGTGGTATTATTCAGGGCGGAGTTCCGGATCCTGCATTGCTTTTCCTGGGAATAGGAGATCATGAATGCGATAGCTATCCTCTTCAGGTAGGTCAGTTTGAGTCAGGAGATCAAGAACTGGATATGTGGCTTACCCGTACTTATATTGAATCCGGAGGAGGCGGAAATGCTGGTGAAAGTTATCTTTTATCCTGGTATTTTGCCGCTTTCCACACCAGAACAGATGCTTTTGAAAAAAGAAACCAAAAAGGACTATTGTTTACAGTGGGTGACGAGCCTTGTCTGAAAATACTTCCGGCATCAGCCATTAGGGAAATTATGGGATCCGGTCAGCAGACCTATACTCACTATGAACTGTTGGAAGAAGCTAAAAAACGATACGAAGTATATCATATCAATGTCTTACATTCTGATCAGGCAATAAGAGCAGACAGAGGCTGGAAAGAGCTGTTAGGACAAAACTGTATATCGATAGAAGACCATAGACAAATCCCGGAGGTAATTAAAAAAATTATCTGCAATACATTTAAAGATAAAACCTTTAGAACATCAACCATGGACGGATTAGACAACGTACAGATGCTTTAGATTACAACTTGCCGGAGGGCAATAATTTTAAAAATACCAGACATGAAAAAGGCACAAATAGTTATAGGATTAGGTTTCGGAGATGAAGGAAAAGGAATTACTACAGATTTCCTGGCTCAACAAAACCCTGAGTCTGTGGTGATCAGATTTTCAGGAGGACAGCAGGCTGCTCATACGGTAATGATAGATGACAGGAAGCATGTTCATTCAAGCTTTGCGAGTGGAGCTCTTCGCGGATTGCCATCTTACTTTACCGAACATTGCACCATTCATCCTCTGTTTCTATTCAATGAAAGAGAAGAATTAAAGGCAAAAAACGGAAATATAGAGCTTCATATTCATCCTTTAGCCAAGGTAACTACGCCTTTTGATGTCTGGCAAAACAGGACTAATTCCAAGAATCTGGAACACGGAACCTGTGGAAAGGGAGTAGGAGCTACCATGAAAAGAAATGAAAGCCCTTATAGGCTATTTGGGATTGATCTTATTGCTCCAAAGGAAATGTTGGTAGAAAAGTTGAAAGGAATTGCTTATTACTACGGTTTTATGGAAGAGGAGCAAATTGGAGAACAGATTAAACCTTTTTTAGAAGCAATTGATCAGATTGATTGGAAGATTAATGATTATGACTATCTGAATTCATTTGAAAATCTCATTTTTGAAGGCAGTCAAGGCATTTTATTAGATATGGATCATGGTATTTTTCCGAACGTAACCTATGCTAATACCACTTCAAAAAATGCCTATGAGATCTGTAAGAGGCTTCATATTGAAGATATTGAAATGTATTATGTGACCAGAAGCTATGCAACACGTCATGGGAGCGGCTGGATGAGCAATGAAAAGGAGGTTTTATTGAAAAACAATGAAGAGGAAACCTGTATCTTTAATGAGTATCAGAAGGACCTGAGATTTGGATATTTGGATTATAACCTGTTGAATTATGCCTTAAAACTGGATGGGGCTTATGTAAATTCAACAAAAAAGAATTTAGTAATAACCTGTCTGGATCAGATTGAAGAGGAGTTTAAATTTGAGAAATTAGAAATGAAATTTGATATCATTTTCGGATCTTATTCTCCTTATTCAAAAGATTTTAAAAGGCTGCTTTAATACTGAAGAAAGGTTTTATATTTAAAGTAGAAATGATGAGGTAAATGAATTAAGAACAGATAACAATGAAAATGATACACTATTTAAAAGGAGATGCTACGGTTCCACAGGCAAAAGGAATAAAAATCATGGCTCATATCTGTAACGATTTGGGAGGCTGGGGAAAAGGTTTTGTGCTGGCAGTTTCCAAAAGATGGGAAGAACCGGAAAAAGAATACAGAAACTGGCACCGTTTCAGAAATGAAAATAATTTTGGATTAGGCGAAATTCAGATTGTACAGGTTGAAAAATACATGTATGTTGCCAATATGATCGGTCAAAAAGGAATGAAAACCGGAAGTAACGGAGTTCCTGTTCGATACGATGCTATTGAAAAATCTCTGGAAACATTAGCCAATGAAGCCTTAGAACTCAATGCAAGTGTTCACATGCCGAGAATCGGGTGTGGATTGGCAGGTGGGAAATGGGAAGAAATAGAACCTATCATTGAAAGGACCTTGCTTAAAAATAATGTTGAGGTATATGTATATGATTTTGATTAATAAGTAAGTAATGAAAGAGTTTGAAATAAGAGCAGATTATACCCGTGATACCATTGTTGTATATCAGGCTTATAATAAAGCCATTGCACAATCTGCAGTAGAAAATCAGAAGTTTAGTACTCCTTTTTCATTTGGCAGAATGACTTGGATTAAACCTTCTTTTCTTTGGATGATGGAGCGAAGTAATTACGGACAGAAATCCAATCAGGAATGTACTCTTGCTATTCATATTAAAAGAGAAGCCTGGGAGAAAGCATTAGAACTGGCTGTTTTAACTTCTCCTGAAAAAAGGGTATATCCCAACCCTGAAACTTGGGAAGAAGCGTTTGAAAATGCCAAAGTCTATGTACAATGGGATCCTGAAAGAAATATTAAAGGAAATAAATTAGAGTATCGTTCCATACAGATTGGAATCAGTAGGTATCTGATAGAAGAGTTTAATGAAGACTGGATCGTAAAAATAGAAGATTATTCACCACTGGTAAAAAAGATATTGAATCTTACCAAACAGGGAGAATATGATAAAGCAAAGAAACTATTACCCGTAGAAAAAATATATCCTTTATCCAATGAAATTACTCGTAGGATAGGATCAAATTAAGATTAAGAAGATGAAAACAACAAGATTGTACAGACCGGTAGGAGAAAAGGAAATGGTTCTTATTATGGAGAACGGATATAAAAAATTTCCTCCACGACTAGAATGGCAACCCATCTTTTACCCGGTTCTGGATGAAGACTATGCTTCAGAAATTGCTGAGAAATGGAATACCCGAGATGAGTTTGGAAATTATCTTGGTTTTGTAACCCGTTTTGAAGTCTTGGAAGATGTTGCTGATCAATATCCGGCACAGAATGTAGGAGCCAGAAATCATAATGAATTGTGGGTTCCATCGGAAGAGCTGGACACTTTCAATAATGCCATCATTGGAAATATAGAAGTCATCAAAGTATTTGTAGGAAACGATTTTAAAAGATCCGCAAATAACGAAATAGAGAGTCTGGTAAAGACTTTAAAAACAACTACCACGAATCCATAGGATAGTAAAAAAAAACGTGCATTCGTGGCCAAAAAGAATTAAATGAATACTGCCACGAATGCACGAATAAAAATGATAATGCCATCATTATAAGGGTTAAAATAAGCTATAATCCTGATAAAAAATTAGTGCATTCGTGGCTCAAAAAAAAGAATCATGACAAATAAAGGAATGGCAAAAGATACATTAGATATCCTGGCCAGGAAATATTATATAAATACAGAAAACGAAAGGATAGATATAGAAAACGAGCTGGAAATCAGTAAAAAAGAAACCGCTCTTTTCACTCCTGAACAACTTTCTGAGCTTACAGTTGCTCCAATGCCGGAAACTCATTTTGAAACTCAATTTGAAACCTTGCGTTGCAGTTCGTTAAAAGCTATTTTGGAATTAACTAAAGAAGAAGATCAGGATAAAGTAATGTGTCTGAACTTTGCATCTGCAAAAAACCCGGGTGGCGGATTTATTAATGGAGCAGAAGCGCAGGAAGAAAGCCTGGCAAGAACGTCAGCATTGTATGAAACCCTTTTAATGGCAGACGATTATTACACATTACACCGTAGTATGACCTCTTGTTTTTATACAGATACAATGATTTACAGCCCAAAAGTTCCTGTTTTCAGAAAGGATAAAGGAGAATTGTTATCCAAACCTGTTATGTGTAATTTCATTACTTCAGCAGCTGTGAATGCAGGAGTGGTAAAAAGGCAGGAACCTCAAAGAGAAAATGAGATATTAGGAGCAATGGATATCAGAATGGATAAGATGCTTGCACTGGCCCTACACCAGGGAAATGAAACCTTGATTTTAGGAGCATGGGGCTGCGGAGTATTCAAAAATGATCCAAAAGAAATTGCTGGGTTGTTCAAAAAATATCTCCAGGGAAAATATAAGAACAAATTTAAAAGAGTGGTTTTTGCTGTCCTTACAAAGAAAGAAGAGATGCTGAAGCCGTTTGAAGAAATACAATGAAAATTGAAGTTATAAAAGGAGATATCACAAAGATTCATGCAGATGCTATTGTCAATGCTGCCAATTCCTCTTTGTTGGGCGGTGGAGGTGTAGATGGTGCTATTCATCGTGCTGGAGGACCAAAAATACTGGAAGAATGTAGAGTTATCAGAAACAGACAAGGAAAATGCAGCACAGGAGAAGCAGTAGTGACAACAGCGGGAAATCTTCCTTCAAAATATGTTATCCATACTGTAGGACCAGTCTGGAATGATCATAAAGAAAAGAGCTCAGAACTTTTGTCAAACTGTTATAAAAACTCTTTAAAACTTGCAGGAGACCTTGGGGTTAAAGTAATTGCTTTTCCCAATATCAGTACAGGAATTTATAAATTTCCTAAAGAGCTGGCTGGGGAAATTGCAGTCAATGAAGTAAGAAAATTTCAGTCAGATAGTATAGAGAAAGTTATTTTTGTCTGTTTTGATGAAGAGAATGAAGAAATTTATAAAAAAAATTTAAAAGAATCCTTTTAAGCATCAATAATTATATTAGTGCATTCGTGGCAGAAAAAACTCAGTGTACGAAACAAAATTAAAAACCAATGAAAAAACTAACCATATTAAGCGGAGCAGGAATCAGTGCAGAAAGTGGAATACAAACCTTCAGAGATGGAGACGGCCTTTGGGAAAATCATAATGTAACCGATGTGGCCAGTCCGGAAGGATGGAAAAAAGACAGAGCTTTGGTGTTGGAATTCTATAACCAGAGAAGACGTCAACTTCATGAAGTGGAAGCTAACGAAGCCCACAAACTAGTGGCAGAACTGGAAAAATATTTTGATGTTCAGATCATTACCCAAAATATTGATGATCTGCATGAAAGAGCCGGTTCCACAAAAATTCTTCATATCCATGGTGAATTGTTTAAATCTTGCTCATGCAATAATAAAAAGCTGATCTATGAGCAGAAAGAAGACATCAAGATAGGAGATAAAGCAGAAGATGGGGGGCAATTAAGACCATTTATTGTTTGGTTCGGGGAAGATGTTCCTTTATATCAGGATGCTAGAGAAATAGTAAAAGACTCAGATATTTTATTGGTAATCGGAACCTCTTTACAGGTATATCCTGCAGCTGGACTGATCCATGATATCAAAGATGACTGTCTTTTAATTGTTATCAACCCTAATGAAACAGGCTTTGGCTATGGGCAAAGAGCGGTGGTGATGAAAGAAACCGCCACACAGGGAATGAAACTGTTATTTGACAAGCTGGTAAACCTTGCCTGATGGAAAATAAAGTAAAGGCAGGAATTATGGGTGTATGCATCGGTGATGCCTTAGGAGTTCCGGTTGAGTTTAAAAACAGAGAATATTTGAAACAGTTTCCTGTTACAGAAATGCAGGAATTTGGCTCGCATAATCAACCCAAGGGGACCTGGAGTGATGATAGTTCATTAACATTATGTCTGGCAGAAGAACTTACAAAGGGCTATAACCTGGAAAAGATAGGGCAAAGTTTTGTAAAATGGGTGAAATATGGTCACTGGACTGCCCACGGAAGACTTTTCGATATAGGAGGAACTACAAGAGAAGCTATTACAAGGCTAATTAAAGGAGAAAGCGCCCGGTTTTCGGGGAATATTTTTGAAGAAGATAATGGGAATGGTTCTTTAATGAGAATTCTTCCCTTAGCTTTTTATTTAGAGAATGAAGAAAATATTGAAAAGATTTATCAAACGGTAAAAGAAGTCTCCACAATCACTCATGGGCATTTCCGATCTGTTTTTGCCTGTTTTATCTATGTGATTTTTGCAATTCAATTAATTAAAGAAAAAAATAAAACGGAAGCATATACACATATACAAAATCTGGTTCTGGAATATGCAGAAAAACAATGGTTTAGCTTAAATGAGATTGAACTTTTTCAAAAGATTTTAAAAAATGATATTTCAGGGTATCCCGAAGATGAAATAGGAGGAAGCGGCTATGTGCTGCATAGTCTGGAAGCATCTTTATGGTGCTTTCTAAACTCAGAAAGCTATTCTGAAGCAGTATTGAAAGCCGTTAATCTGGGTGAAGATACAGATACAACCGGAGCCATTACAGGAGGGTTGGCAGGAATCTATTATGGATTTGAAAATATTCCTCAGGAATGGGTTAACGAACTGGTGAAAAAAGATGATATTGAAAAATTATGTGAAAAGCTAAACCATAAATACCTATAAGCGAATGAAATCTTTCCTAAAAGCCCTTGCCAACATGTTTTCCAAATACGACCCTGAGGATATCTTTCTGAACACCCCTTTGCTGCAATATAAAGGAAGAATAGAAATCAATAAAGTGGTAAAATTAGGAAATTGCCGTGTTCATTATTCACCGGACTATTTATTTCAGACACCAGATGAGGTATTGAATATTTTAAAGGATCAGTCTTTACTCTGGATGGATAATCAAAATAGTCTGTTGGGTTTTACAGATCAAAAGAGAACTTTATTAATTCCTTTGAATAAGATCAGTAGAATTGAAATTCAAAATGTACTTAAAGGAAGGGGACCCGCTGAAGCTTGTTTGTGGGTTTATTTGTACGAAAAATCATTTGTAATGCTTTCAATATCACCAGAGATTTATTATTATGATCAATATGCAGAGGAGATCAATAAAAAAACAGGGTTTGCAGTCACTTTTTCCCCGGAATTTTATAATGCTTAATTAAACCAAAACCAATGAACGGAATAGCAGAATTTAGTTTTAAAGAATATGTAGGTGAAACAATACAGGTGATATAATACCAGTATATTTAATTCCCGAATATTATAAATTTTAACAAAATTAAGACCCTTGATGACTCTATATAAATTTATTTCAGAAAAAGAATTACTGGAAATAGGAAGAACTTTTTTTAAAGAATTTGTTTCCGATATTCCTTTACATTTTTATACCGGTTCTATACCTGATCATATCCCGGATCACGGAATGTTTCTTATCAAATGCGAGATCGAAGAAAATACAATCAGTAATTTTAAAATATTGAAGGACGGAGAGTTGATGATAGAAACTAATCAAATACCACTCTTCAATACTTTAATGGTTGATAAAATAAAAACTGTTGATTTCTTTGGCCGTACTGAGGAAGTTGAGAAAGAGGCCCTTGGGATTTTGGACGAAGAAAAAAGATTTTTTGCATGGAGGTTAAGGAAATATTTGGAAACAAACAGTAGAGAGATTGTATCTTATGATTCTTTCCGAAAGGTTTACAAACCATCAGTTCCTATAGGAGAAGAGGCTGAAAAATTGATTGAAGAAGAGAAAGCTCATGCAAAATACCTTGAGGAAAAGACCTTAAAAATAAACACAGTAGAAGAAGCTGTTGATTTTTTGATTCATGAAGGATTGAGTGAAAATACGATCTGTAATATCAGGAATGAATCGTTAGCTTCAAGGCTTAATGATTTGACAGTTTTTTTTGGAATGGGAATGTATCTACGAAATGTATTTATTTACCCCAATAAAAATGAAAATTTCCTGAAGTATCTGAACACTTATGATCCGGGATATATTCTGGACAGAGGAGAGTTTGGAGAGGGGCTTATTGAAGATTTATTATGGAGAAGACTTAATCATTATAACATAACGGATGAAAGCAAAAAGAAAATTGAAGTATTGCGCAAAGAAAAATATAATGAAGATCTGGCATGGTCTAATTATATAAAGGAGAAACTGCTTTCGTATAATCTTGATGAAGCCATCATCAGTGAATATTTGGAACTTGAAGATCAAATGGATCTCTGTGTAAGTGATGAAGATTTTGAGCATTGTATGTATGAGCAGAAAAAAATACTGGAAGGATTATCAGGAGATGAGCTTTCTGTTTATAATCAAATGAAACAGGATTATTTTACGGTTAGCAGACTTATTAAAAAATTAAAAAACAAACAATGAACGAAATAGAAACAAAAAGAATAAGTAAATTTTTAAGCCTCATTTTGAGGCATCAACCCGAGACTATCGGATTAAAGCTGGATGAAAACGGCTGGGCAGATGTAGAAGAGCTGAGAGCAAAATCAGCCAAAAAAAGAGTGCATTTTTCTTTCGAAGAATTAGATGAGGTGGTAGAAACCAATAATAAAAAGAGATTTGCCTTTAATGATGATAAAACGAGAATCAGAGCCAGCCAGGGACATTCTGTCGACATCAATTTAGCCTTGGAAGCTATACAACCACCTGAATTTTTATATCATGGAACGGCTGAAGCCAATATTTCCTCTATTTTAGAAAATGGAATTGAAAAAAGAACCCGTCAGCATGTACACTTAAGCGCTGATAAAGAGACGGCTACAAAGGTGGGAATGAGACACGGGAAACCTGTAATTCTGACAATCAGAACCGGAAAAATGTATGAAGAAGGAGTTTCTTTCTACCAATCTGCCAACGGAGTATGGCTTACAGAGTTTATAGATCCGAAATACATTTCAAAGTAATAAAAATCAACAGGGGTTGAACCAAAAGAGCCATTATTTAAAGATAATGGTTTATCTTTTCACCAACGAAACTAAACCATGAGCAGAACATTAGTAATAGGAGATATTCACGGCGGATTCAGAGCATTACAACAGGTGCTTGAACGCGCTGAGGTTACTCCGGATGATCTACTGATCTTTCTTGGAGATTATGTAGATGGCTGGAGCGAATCTTCTCAGATCATAAAATTTTTAATAGAACTTTCCGAAAAACAGAAATGTATTTTTATCAAAGGAAATCATGATGTATGGTGTGAAGACTGGCTGGCTTTTGAGCAGGGACCGGGAATATGGCTTGCTAATGGAGGAAAAAGTACCGTAGACAGCTATACCGATTATTCTTCAGAAGAGTTGGATCTTCACCTTGAATTTTTCCAGCGTATGAAGCATTATTATGTAGATGATCAGAACAGATTATTCATTCATGCCGGATATTCTTCCATGCATGGCCCTGAAAAAGAAGTCTATTCCAGCAATTACCGATGGGACAGAACCCTGTGGGAAACCGCAGTAGCAATGGATAAAAAACTGGAAAAGGATTCATTACTATACCCTAAAAGACTGCTCCTGTACAAAGAAATATTTATTGGACATACTCCAACCTTATATATCGGAAGCAGAGTTCCTACAAATAAAGGCAATATCTGGAATATGGATACCGGAGCTGCCTTTACCGGAGCCCTATCCATCATGGATATTGATACAAACGAATTCTGGCAAAGTGATCCGCTTCCTTCCCTTTACCCTCATGAAAAAGGACGGAACGGATAGATTAAATAATAATAAAAGAAATGAGCAGTATATATGCCTACAATCTAACCTTATAGGCTTCCAAAACCTGTAAGGTTTTTTTATTTTTATTAAATCATATTCTGATAGTGTATTTTTACCATTTTTCTTTTCAGCCCCAGTGATATTACCTAATTTTAAATCCGGAAAATAATATATCAATGAAACTGAAATACCTCCTGCTTGTTGCATGTTCTTCCCTGGTTTTTGGACAGAAAACATTTCAGACCCCTTTTGAAAAAGGAAATGGAAATCAAACCGTTACTTACGATGAAATGAATACCTATTATCAGGATCTGGCCAAAAATTTTAATACCATTCAGTATCTTAAAAAAGGAGAAGATGACAACGGAAAACCCATTTATGTGGTCGTTTACAATCCTTTTCCTGAAAAAGATCCTGAAAAACTGAGAAAAGATAAAGCCATTCTCTTTGTCAACAACGGAATTCACCCTGGAGAACCGGACGGAATTGATGCCACCATGATGCTGATGAGAGATCTGGCAACTCAAAAAATTAAAACTCCACAAAACTTTATCATTGCTGCGATCTCAGCCTATAATATCAGCGGAATGCTGAATAGAGGTTCCCATTCCAGAGCCAATCAGAACGGTCCGGAACAGTATGGTTTCAGAGGAAATGCTAGGAATTATGATCTGAACAGGGATTTTATCAAAGCAGATTCTAAAAACGCCAGAAGCTTCCAGGAAATCTATCAATGGCTGAAACCCGATGTTTTCATTGATAATCATGTCAGTAACGGAGCAGATTATCAATATACATTTACTTATATCTCGACTTTTAAAGAACGTCTGGGAAATACATTAGGAGCTTATTTTTACAATGATTATCAAGCTAAAAACCTTGATGATATGAAGAAATTAGGATATGAAAGTACCCCTTATGTCAACATTCATGGGGATATTCCGGAGGTTGGTTTCGCTTCGTTCGAAGATTCCCCAAGATATTCTACAGGATACACCACTTTGTTCAATTCTTTAGGAACCGTTCCTGAAACCCATATGCTGAAGCCTTATGATAAAAGAGTAGATGCGACCTACAAATATATGTTGGTGAATTTGCAGAACCTTGATAAAGATTATCAGAAAATAAAGCAGCTTCGTATAGAAAATCTTAAGCAATATCAGGCAGGCAAACAATACGGAATTCGCTGGAAAATAGATTCTACCAAGTATACAACCATTGATTTTAAAGGCTATGAAGGGAAATATAAGCCAAGTGAAATCTCAGGAAAACCAAGGCTGTATTATGACAGAAACAAACCTTTTACAAAGAATATAAAGCTTTTTACCACCGCCGTTCCTACAGGGTATATCACAATTCCTAAATACTATGTAATCCCACAATCGCAGTACAGAGTTATTGAAGAATTTAAAAGAAACGGAATTCAGATGAAGCCGATTCTGAAAGACAGTACCATTGCCGTAGAATCCTATAAGATCAAAGACTTTAAAACTGTAAAGAACCCATATGAAGGGCACTATCTGCATTTTGAAACTACAGTAGATGCTTCTAAAAAAGATCAGAAGTTTACAGCTGGAGATTATATTGTTTCCACCAATCAGTCTGGGGTTAAATATATTGTAGAAACCCTTGAGCCTGAAGCCTTAGACTCATTCTTTAACTGGAACTTTTTTGATGGTATCCTGGCTCAGAAAGAATATTATTCAGCCTATATTTTTGAAGATACCGCTGCAGAATTACTGAAAAAAGATCAGAAACTGAAAGAAGCTTTTGAAATAGCTAAAAGATCAGACAGAAAACTTTCAGAAGATGGAGATGCTCTATTGGATTGGGTGTATAGACATTCTCCTTATTTTGAAGAGAAAACCTTTAGACAGTATCCAGTGTATAGGGTTTTGTAAGTTGTTGAAAATAAGCTATTAAAATAAAAAAGACGTTTCATTGAAACGTCTTTTTTATTTATCTTGGTAAGCCTCTTCTTAAAGCTATTTCAGCTCTTTTAAAAGCCATTTTCTCTTTCCAGTCCATGTATTTCTTTTTGAAGCTCGACTTCATAATGTCATCAAATTTACGCTGTACTGTAAGATTCCATAAAGAATGTGCCTTTACTGCCCATGATTTATCCCAGGCTCTTAAGGATATAGAGAAGGAGCCATCAAGATATTTCATCCAATGCCACCATCCGGTAGGCATAAATAAAGTATCACCGTGCTCAAGGTAACATTCAATACCTTCTACACCATCCAGTGCCGGGAATTTTGTGAAATCAGGATTTTCAATATCATAATCCTCCAAAGCATATGTAGCATAAGGAATTTGATACAGCCTTTCTCTCCATTTATAGTCAAAAAGAAGAATATGCTTTCTTCCATTGAAGTGAGTATGGAAAATGTGCGCCATGTCTATATCGAAATGAAGGAACGTTACAGAACCTTTTCCACCGAAGAACATGTTGGGATACTTATCAAGGAAGCCTCCCATCAGTTCTTTAGGAGAAATATAATCTTCAAGAAGTTTCGGGGCGTATTTTATGGGGTCAAAAAGGAAAATTCTAAGATCAGTAGGCTCTCTTTTTATGAGATCTACATAATCTCCGAATTTCATTTTAGCTGCAGAAGAGTTGATGGGAGCAGAAGGATCTGCCTTTGAACTGTCATATAACGGGACCTCCACATCTCCTACAACCTCCTTCATATATTCCATCGTCCATTTTTGGTAAGCAGGCCACTTTTTTGCCATATTTTTGATGACAACGGGCCTTCTTGGCTTTAGATATTTTTCGTAGAATTCCTCTTTAGAAATAGCATCTACAACATCTATAGGCTTTAAAATAATTCCCATTTTGTAAATTTTATGTTACAAAATTATTAAATAAATATTTATGAACCAGAGTTTAATTTTTTTTTAATATATAATGCAATTTAAATTATATTATTTAGTCTAAATAAAAATTTACATATTAGCAATTGTTTATAGAAATCTTATTTTTTTTATCATTTTGTATAAAAAATACCCTGTAACAGAATTATAGGGTAAAAACACAAAATAGATGAATAAAAATCCATTCTGATGCGAAGATATTATTTTTATTTCACAGGCAGTTTCTATTAAAACTGGATAAATTAAAGAATAAAAGGCAGTTACATTA